>JAFQQU010000286.1 GCA_017410445.1 Clostridia bacterium
AAAGCGCCGCCGTTCGGGCCGAATCGGCCAGCACGGCGGCGCTTTTATATCCATGTCAATGAATCGCGCTCGGGTCGGGAAGAAAATGCGGGTTGTCGGTCAGCTCGTGGCATTCGAACAGGCGGTTTGCAATCTCAATGTAGTCGGAGATGCGGGTGGCCTTCCGGAACTGCTTGCGCGGCTTTTCGTTGTCGGTGAATCCGCTGAGCATGTGCTTCATGATGGCATGCATGCGGATGAGCGCGAAGTTCTCCGGCCCGCGCTCAAGATACGCTTCCAGCAGATCGTCGTGGAAGCGTTTGAGGGAGGCAAGCGTCAGGTTTTCGCCGCCGTTGAGCGACTGCGCGAGCGCGGGATTTCCGATGAGCCCTCTGCCCAGCATGATGGCGGCGGTATCGGGGCATGCGACTATCAGCGAATGGCAGTCCTCAGGGGTGAACAGGTTGCCGTTGTAGACGAGGGGGCAGGAGAGGCGGTTGAAGGCCTCGTCGAAGCATTCTCTGTAGGGCGTGCCGGTGTACATCTGGCTGCGCGTGCGGGGATGGATGGTCAGCTCGTGAATGGGGTAGGAGGACAGAACGGACAGAATGCGCGGCCATTCGTCGGGAGAGGCATAGCCGATGCGGGTCTTGACGGACACGGGCAGCGGAGACTTCCCGAAGATCTCATCGAGGAAAGCGGCGAGGACGTCCGGCGTTCTGAGCATTCCGGAGCCTTTGCCCTTGGCGGTCACGGTGCTGGACGGACAGCCGATGTTGAGGTTCACCTCGGTGTAGCCCATGTCATGAAGCTGCTGCGCGCACCAGAGAAAGAGGGAAGCGTCCTTGGCCATGATCTGCGGAACGACCGGGACGCCCTCGTTTCCTTCCGGAGAAATCGCATACAGCTCACGCGACGTGAAGAACATATTCTTGGTCGGGCTGACGAAGGGGATATAGTATTTGGTCACGCCGGTGAAGTGCGCATGGTGGACCCGGCGGAAGATGGTATCGGTTACGCCCTCGAGCGGGGCGAAGTAGATGGGCAGCATAATACAGCGAACTCCTTTTGAGATGGTTTGATCAGATAGTTTTCTTCAGGCCGTACTGCTCGCGAAGCGCCTGAAGGTCGGAAAGCAGATTATAGACCGCGTCCTCGGAGAGCACGCCGCGTTTGAGATCTTTGGGAAGGCGGCCGGCGCAGTCGTCCTCAAAATCCTGCCGCCAGAGAGGGCTTTCGTAGTAGGCGGAAAGCTCTTCGATGGCAGGGAGAAGCGCTTCATATTGCCCGAGCGACTGACTCAGCGCGCGGACGGCGGCGGAGGCTTCATTCAGAATTTTTTCCATATGGCGGATGCGTTCGGTCTGGGTCATGGGGATGAACTCCTTTAATGCGGCAGCTATGATACCGGAACAAACCACTCCGGCGTGGGCGGGTAGTGCGCATCCAGAGCGGGAAGCAGCGTCTTTTCGGCCTCGCTAAGCGATTCGAAGACGCAGATAAGCAGATCAGCGGCTTCAGAAGCATTCCGGGATGCGTGGTTCAGGGAGCTGAACAAGCAATGATGGAAGCCTAAGCCGGAGAAAAAGATATTCGGGCGCATGAAGGTGTTGTAGCTGCCCATATCGAACTGGAGCAGAATGTAATGGCCGTTTGCAGTGCGGTTCTGAATATAGAAGGTGTTGAAGGTATATTTGACATAATCATAGCCATATTTAAGGCACATCTTTTTGAGCGGCCCTGCCAGAGATATTTTGTTGTCTCCGGGAGCAGATGGAGTATCTGATTGAGCGCGCAGGTGCTGATCAAAGAACTCTTCGAGCGGTTCCAGCTTTGGAGCGGCGCTTTGATTGAGGAGTTCGTAGTGCATTTTCTCATCGTCATTCAATTGAATTTCGAGGCGTTCTTCGGGTTTAATGCCGGGCAGGAGCTGTTTCATCGCTTCCAGATAGCATATGGGAGACAGGATATGGCCATCATGCAGGATGTCGACAGACAGCGTAATGCCGCTGTAATTGGGAAAAATGATGGAGCGATTGAGTACTATTTTCGATCCGTTATAGCAGGAAGGCGTATTTCCGGGGGAGAGAACCGTCGTGGGGATGCTTTTTGAGAAGAAGTCGACGTCCTGATAGATGAAATAGGTTTCGTAAAATCCATAGCGGCGGTATATTTTCTGAATCAGTGACATGACTTCTTCTTCGCTTGCGCCTTTGCTGTCCTCCAGATTGGATATGTATGAGCTTAAAGAATCAAACGGCCGGATGGGAGCAAGAGCCGGACAATCGCTTATGGAGGCATGAGTTTCACTTTCTTTGAACTCAAAGTAATACCGGAACGCACTGTAATGAAGATTCATACTCTTCATGTATTCCTTGACGATTCCGGGCCATTCGGGGAATGGGATTTTGCTTTTGATTTTGAAGGTATAGTGCATGATAACGCGCATGAAAGTGCCTCCCTGATTTGCATGATGGATAGATTATATCATGCCGGAATCTGATTGTCATCCGGTTGCCGCGTGCATCTGAAAAAAACAGTTGCAAATCCGTCTCCTCTGCGGTATAATATGTAAAGAAACCGATGAGAAGGAAGAGTACCCTTGGGAATGCGTCCACAGCGAGCCGGAGAGAGTGAGAGTCCGGCGGCGGCGCCTGAGCGGGAATGGGCCTTTGAGGGCGCACCGATGGAGAAATCCGGTAGGCTGCGACGCGTGTCCCGGTGTTAATGGGCGGAGGCGTGATGGCGCTTCTTGAAATCGGGGTGGCAATAGGTATGCATGCACCTGTCCCGGATGGGGACGGGTGTTTTTATTTATTTTAGGAGGAAGATCACCATGAGCGAAATCAAAGCAGCTGAAAATAAACTCGTCGAGCGCCGCCAGAGAATTTTCAGCGGCATCCAGCCCACCGGCACGCTGACCCTGGGCAACTACATCGGCGCGCTGCGCAACTTCAAAATTCTGGAATCCGAATACGACTGCCTGTATTCCATCGTCGACCTGCACGCCATCACTGTCCGTCAGGACGCGGCGGAGCTCAGAAAGAACTGCCTGAAGGTCATGAGCCTGTATCTGGCGGTCGGCCTTGATCCTGAAAAGAGCCTGATCTACTTCCAGAGCCATGTTCCGGCGCATGCCGAGCTGGGCTGGATTCTGGACTGCTACACCTATATGGGCGAGCTGAACCGCATGACCCAGTTCAAGGATAAGTCCGCCAAGCATGCCGACAACATCAACGCCGGCCTCTTCACCTATCCGTCTCTCATGGCGGCCGACATCCTGCTGTATCAGACCAATCTGGTGCCGATCGGCGCGGATCAGAAGCAGCATCTGGAGCTGGCCAGAAACCTGGCCGAGCGCTTCAACGGCGTATACGGCGATACCTTCATCGTGCCCGAGGGCTATTTCCCGAAGGTCGGCGCGCGCATCATGAGCCTGAAGGAGCCCACCCGCAAGATGTCCAAGTCCGACGCGCCCGATACCTATATCGGCATTCTGGACGAGCCGAACATCATCCGCAAGAAGTTCAGAAGCGCCGTCACCGACAGCGACAACTCCGTCGTCTTCGATACCGAGAACAAGCCCGGCATCGCCAACCTCATGAGCATCCTCTCCGCCGTTACCGGCAAGAGCATGGATCAGATCACCGCCGAATACGACGGACGCGGCTACGGCGTGTTCAAGGATGCGGTCGCCGATGCGGTTATCGCGGAGCTTGAGCCCATTCAGGCGCGCTTCAAGGAGATCAACACCGATAAGGCGTATCTCGAAGAGGTCATGACCAAGGGCGCTCAGCGCGCCGCTGCGCTGGCCAGCCGCACGATGCTGAAGGTTCGCCGCAAGGTCGGTCTGGCTGCGCTGAAGCTGTGATTCATGGGAAAATAAGACCAAGGATCGAAAAAAGTGTGAATTATGCGCGCGGATGCTTTACAACGGGGCAGCCGCGCGTTATAGTGATAGTATAGAGTGGAGCGTGATTCGGATGAACGGCGCAATTGCAGTCTTCGGCGCGTCGAGCGGATCGATGGATCAGACCTATTATGACGCGGCGTATAGAATGGGCGCTCTGATCGCCGAAAGCGGAAATGCGATGCTGTTCGGCGGCGGCGATACCGGAATTATGGGCGCGGCGGCGCGCGGAACGCACAGCGCGGGCGGAAAGGTCATCGGCGTGATTCCCGAGGCGCTGAATCTGCCCAAGATTGCCTATCCCGAGTGCGACGAGCTGATCGTAACGACCGGCATGCGCGACCGGATGGAGAGAATGAGCGAGCTGTCGGACGCGTTCTGCGTGCTCCCCGGCGGCTTCGGAACGATGTATGAGCTGTTCGAGATTCTGACGCTGAATCAGCTCAGATACATGCTCAAGCCGGTCGTCATTCTCAATACCAACGGGTATTACGATAAGATGACCGAGCTGTTCGAGGTTATGTACCGGGAGAACTGTGCCCGGGAAATGTGCAGAAAGCTCTATTCGGTGGTCAATACGCCGGAAGAGGCAATGAAGGCTCTGGCGGCATGGGAAGCGCCCGAGCTGAGCCGATGGCTGACCGACGTTCCCGAGGGCGAATTGAAATAATGGAGGAATTGGGAAATGCAGCTGTATACTGAGCAGGATTTTGCGGCGACGAAGAAAAAGCTGACGGTGCGGGCGATCATTCTGGCCGCTTTGATCATTTGCACGGCGGTGCTGGACGGACTGTTTGTATCGGTCCTGAGAAACCGCATTGCCGTCATCGTGACGTCGGTCGTCGGCGCTTGCCTGAGCTATGCCTATCTTGCGATCAAGGTGATGCCGTGGTTCCACTACTGGGCGTATCAGAACGATATGCGGCACGGCATGTCCCGCGAGACGGATGCATGGTTTGTCTCCTGCACGGACAGCACCCGCCTGTCTGACGGCGTTGCGTTCCATGAGTTCATCGTGCGCGTGGGCGACGGCGAGGACGACGAGCGCCTGTTCTTCTGGGACGACGACAAAGAACTGCCGGACCTTGTGGAAGGGCAGAAGCTGCATATCCGTTCGTTCGGCAACTACATTACCGAGCTGACGATGGAGGGCTGACTTGCTCTCCTGAGAGGAGAGCGGAAAGGCGGTAGCGATGGATAAAATGCATGTATTGGTATGCGTTACTGGCCAGAAAACATGTGAAAAGCTGATTGACGAGGGCGACCGGCTGGCAAAGGAAATGGATGCGGAGCTGTCGGTTGTCCATGTGGCAAAGCAGGGTGCGGCGCTGCTGGGCGGAAATATCACGGAGGCCGAGGCACTTGAGTATCTGTTTCAGATTTCTTCCGAACACGGAGCGGATATGACGGTCATCCGGTCGAACGAGGTAGTAGATACGCTGGCGTCGCATGCCGGGAAAGTGGGCGCGGGCCTGATGGTCATGGGCAGCCCGAGAAAAATGCGCAGGGATATCACGGAAGAAATCCGGGCGATCATGCCTGAGATGCAATTCCGGATCATCTGCACCGAAGAATAGCGTGAACAAAAACAGCCTTCCTGGAATACAATGGAAATGTATTCGAAAGGAGGCTGTTGTTTTATGAATCAGCAGGGGGCCAATATCTGTCCGGGCAGCATTCTGTACATCATTCAGCAGGGCGATACCATTTCGGGCATCGCGGCGCGGTTCGGCGTGACGGTTGCACGCATTCTGGAGCTCAATCCGTACATAGACCCCGACAACATTCTGGTCAACCAGCCGATCTGCATCCCGGACGGCGAGAGATGCGTGAATTGTTGTCCGTCCGGCTACGGCTACGGGACCGTCCGGTACGGCCAGACCTATGCCGATCTCCTGATTGAGAACGACGTGTCCTACAAGGCGTTCCGCGAGGCAAATCCGCGGCTTTCGCCGAGCGCACTGATCCCGGGACAGCGGTACTGCGTGCCGCCGAAGCGGGCAAATGTATCCTGTCCGTCCGGCACGACGCGGTTCACCATTCCTGAGGGCGAGACGCTCAGCCAGCTGGCCGCTAATCTCCGGATCACTCAGGGTACGCTGCTCCGGCTGAATGAAACCCTCGCGCCCAGTGAATTCACGGCCGGCCGCCAGATCTGCGTCCCGACCGGTTCACTGGAAAGATAAGATCGGCCGGATAATTCCGGTACGCGCCGGGAGAGCATAGAATAACGCCCGCGCGGAGCATTGATTGTTCCGCGCGGGCGTTTTATGCGTGATTGCCGGATTATTCCTTCTCGGTGCCGTCTGCGTTGAACAGAGGCAGCTTCTCGAGATAGATGATGTCGTCGCGGTCCTTGGCGTCGCCTTCGGCCAGAATCGCCATGCGGGCGACGACGTTGCCGCCGGCCTTGCGGACCAGCTTTTCAACGGCCTTCAGGGATTCGCCGGTGCTGATGACGTCGTCCACGATGATAACGCGCTTGTCCTTCATGAAGGCCGCGTCCTCGCCGTCGATGCACAGAATCTGCGTCTTGGCGGTGGTGATGGAGTTGACCTCGGTGGAGAAGATGTCCTTCATGTAGAGCTTGGGCGCCTTGCGGGCGATCAGATACTTAGCGTCGTTGTTCTGGCGGGCCATTTCATAGACCAGCGGAATGCCCTTGGATTCGGCGGTGATCAGTACATCGTATTCGGGGGCCTTCTTGAGCAGTTCGCGCGCGCAGGCGGTGGTCAGCTCGACGTCGCCGAAGATGACGAACGCGCCGATGTAGAGCGTGTCAGAGACGCGGCAGAGGGGCAGCTGGCGGGTCAGGCCCGCGACGTTCATTTCATAGTACATGATGTTTCGCATCCTTTCGATTTGTTTGGTTGATTTCATTGTACGGCTTTCAGACGGCGCTGTCAATCCCCTGACGGCGCTTTTCATGCTTCTGGAGCGGACCGAACAGGAGCAAGAGGGCGAAGGAGACGGTATCGAGGATCGCGGAGAGCATCACCATGAAGCTCACGCCCATCTGATCGATAATCTGGCCGGAGAACTGGTTG
>JAFQQU010000287.1 GCA_017410445.1 Clostridia bacterium
ACGATTTCGATATACTCTTCTCGTTGTTGGTGTTTCATTAGCAGCTACATCTTACAACAAAAACAGTGAGCAAGCTACCCCTTCTCAGGGTCTTGCTCACTGTTTTTTTTCTGGGGCCGGTGTGTAACAGCCCCTTGTCGCCGTCAGGCTTTGTATGCAATTTCTCCGTCTACCAGAACGAGCTGTGCGCGCGCGCCGATATCCTTCAGCGGATCGCCGCTGAAGAGAACGATATCTGCGTCCTTGCCAACTTCCAGAGAGCCGACGCGGTCGTCGATGCCGGCCAGCTTCGCCGGGTTGATCGTGATGGCGCGCCATGCGCCTTCATAGCTCAGGCCCTCGCGCACGGCCAGACCGGCGCACAAGGGCAGATAGTTGAGCGGGATGACCGGAGCGTCGGTGATGATGGATACGTTCAGGCCGGCCTTTTCGAGGATGCCGGGGGTCTCGAAGCTCTTCTCCTTCAGCTCCTGCTTGGTCTTGGAGCCGAACGACGGGCCGACCAGAACCGGCGCGCCGAAATCGGCCAGATACTGCGGAATGAGATGGCCCTCGGTGCAGTGATCTAGCGTGATCTTCACGCCGAATTCCTTGGCGATGCGGATGGAGGTGAGGATGTCGTCGGCGCGGTGTGCATGGGACTTGAGCGGAATCTCGCCGCGCATGACCGGCAGCATGGCTTCCAGCTTCATGTCGAAGGGACGCTTCTTCTCGGGGTCCTTCTCGGCCTCGTCCACCTCTTCCATGTAGCGCTGCGCCTTTTTGAGGGTCTCGCGCAGCAGGGCGGCGGTCATCATGCGGGTGATGGGGGCCTTGCGGCCGTTCTGGCCGTACGCGCCCTTGGGATTCTCGCCGAACGCGATCTTCATGGCGACCGGCTGCTTGATGAGCATGTCGTCCACGCAGTCGCCGTACAGCTTGATCGCGCAGAAGGTGCCGCCGACGACGTTGGCGGAGCCGGGGCCGGTGACCGCGGTGGTCACGCCGCCGCGAAGCGCCGTATCAAAGGCCTCGTCCAGCGGATTGATCGAGTCGATGGCGCGGACCTGCGGAGTGACGGGGTCGCTGGATTCGTTTGTGTCGTTGCCCTCCCAGCGGGTGGCTTCTTCATGCATGCCGATGTGGCAGTGGCCGTCTACAAAACCGGGGGTGACCAGATAACCCGCCGCCTGAATGACCTCGGCGCCCTCGGGGATTTCCAGGTCGGTTCCGATGGCGACGATCTTGCCTTCGTCGATCAGAATGTCGCCGCAGGCGATGTCGGGCGAGGTGACGGGGCGGAGATAGCCGTTTTTAATCAGAATCATGTGTGCTTTTCTCCCTTCGTGCGGAATTGTGTATTCATGAATTACATTTTCAGAAGGATGCCGATCACTGCGCCCACCGCGATGAATACGATCGGGTGCAGCTTCTTGAGCTTCTTCAGCTGCGTGCAGACCAGAAGCACCGCAAACAGCGCGATGGCGATCCAATTGAAGGATGCGAGGAAGGTCGCGGCCTCCTTGAACAGAGCGATCTTCAGCACCGAGAATCCGGCCGCAGCGATCAGGCCGGTAACGGCCGGGCGCATGAAGGAGAACATGTTCTGGATGAGCGGATTCTTCTGGTACTTGTCCATCACCTTCGCGATGGCCATGATGATGACGAGCGAGGGGAATACCAGGCTCAGCGTGGCCGTGAGCGCGCCGCCGACGCCGTAGGTGGTGTAGCCGACGTAGGTCGCCATGTTGACGCCGATGGGGCCGGGGGTGGACTCGGATACGGCGATCATGTTGGCCAGATCCATGGCCGTGAACCACTGATATTTTTCCTGCATCTGCGTGAGGAAAGGAAGCGTCGCCAGGCCGCCGCCGACGGCGAACAGACCGGTCTTGAGGAATTCGAGGCACAGAATCAGAAGTTCGCTCATGCCGCGTTCACCTTCTTTCCAAAGATAAAGCTGAGAACGGCGCAGGCTACGACCACATAAACCGGGGACAGGCCGAACAGCGCGACGACGATGAAGCCGCAGACCGCCAGCGCGATGTGCCACCACTTCTTGAGGTTCGACTTGGCCAGCTTGATGACGCTGGATACGATCAGCGCGCAGACGGCGACGCGGATGCCGGCGAACGCATGCTGAACCCACAGGATGTCCATGAAGTTTTCAAGCAGCATCGCGATCAGCACGATGATGACGATGGAGGGGGAGATGACGCCCAGCGTCGCGGCGATGCCGCCGGCAATGCCCTTCTGCTTGTAGCCGACGAAGGTGGCGGTATTGACGGCGATGATGCCCGGCGTGCACTGGCCGATGGCGAAGTAGTTGAGCAGCTCTTCATTCGTGCTCCACTTGTGCTTGTTCACGATTTCGCGCTCCAGCATGGGCAGCATCGCGTAGCCGCCGCCGAAGGTCAGCGCGCCGATCGTGAAAAAGGCGCGGTACAGGTTCCACAACAGTTGCATGTAAATCCTCCTCAGTATGTGTTTCTTCTATTATACCCTGAAGGGCGGGCCGATGTAAATGCCGGACGGGAGATTTATCAGCGCTGTCCGTTCAGATATTCATGAAGCTTATCCGGGAAATTGACGGTCATGCCGTCTGCGCCGCACAGGACGGCGTGCGCCATCATCGCTTCGTCTTTCACGCCCCATGCGCGGACGGAGAAGCCGAGCCTGTGCATCTCGCCGACCCATTCCTTCGTCAGCATGTCCGCCCGCGGGCAGAGCTGTTCGCCGCCGATGGAGCGGAGGCGGCTGACCGGGTCGTCCGTGTTTTTCGGGCCGAAGAGATAGCCCACTTTATATCCGGGATCGATTTCTCTGGCCCGGGCGATGTTTTCGAAGGTGAAGGAAGTGAGGATTGTCTTGTCCCGCATGCGATACCGGTTCAGAAGGTCAATGGTCTCTTTTTCTACGCCCTCCTGCTTGAGCTCGACGGCGAAGGTCAGGTCCCGCCAGCCGAAATACCTCAGGAAATCCTCGAGGGTGGTGATTTTGTCCGCCCGTCCGTAGTCGGCGTTGAATACGGTCAGGCGGGCGAGCTCATCGTAGGTGCAGCCGCTGACCGGGCCGTGTCCGTCGGTCACGCGGTCGAGCGCGTCGTCGTGAAAGAGGACGAGAACGCCGTCCTTCGTCCGGTGTACGTCGGTTTCGATGCCGTTTGCACCCATGAAAACGCCCGCATAGAACGAGCTTAATGTGTTCTCGGGGTAGTAGGTGCTCGCGCCGCGGTGGGCATAATTGACAAACATATCTTCCGCTCCTTCCTGTCTGAATGTGTTCATGATAGCACAAATCGCCCGGGGCGGCAACCGCATCTTGTGATTGCTTTTTCCATTCGGTTGGGCTATAATAAATATGCGGGCGTCCGGCTCCGGAGCGAGCGGAAGCGCCCTGTAATCGGCAGAAAACAGCCGGCGGCAGAGAGCTCAGCCGGTGAATAAACAATACTGGGAGGATGAATCCGCATGATTGATATGCTCAAATGGCAGGAGATCGCCAAGGCAAACATCCACAACCGCCCCGCGACTGCGGGCCGTCTGGCCGGCAAGATCGCCATCGTCACCGGCGCCGCGCAGGGCTTCGGCAAGGGCATCGCCGAGGAAATGTATAAGGAAGGCGCGACCATCGTCGTGGCCGACCTGAACGAAGAGCTGGCCAAGTCCGTTGCCGCTGAGATGGGCGAGCATGCCTGGGCCGTCAAGGTCAACGTAGGCGATGAGGAAAGCGTCGCTCAGATGGTTCAGCAGACGGTCGAGAAGTTCGGCGGCCTGGATATCTTTGTAAGCAACGCCGGCGTCGTCCGCTCCGGTCCCATCGATCAGCTGGAGAAGAAGGATTTCGACTTCGTAACCAACATCAACTATACCGCCTACTTCCTGTGCGCCAAGTACGCCGCCGTCATCATGAAGGCGCAGTACGAAGCGGACAACGAGTGGTTCGGCGATATCATCACGATCAACTCCAAGTCCGGCCTCGAAGGTTCCAATAAGAACTTCGCCTATGCCGGCTCCAAGTTCGGCGGCATCGGCCTGACTCAGAGCTTCGCGCTGGAGCTGTGCCCCTTCAACATCAAGGTAAACGCCATCTGCCCCGGCAACTTCCTCGAAGGTCCGCTGTGGATGGATCCGGTCAAGGGTCTGTTCGTTCAGTATCTGAACGCCGGCAAGGTCCCCGGCGCGAAGACGGTTGAGGACGTCAAGAAGTTCTATGAGGCCAAGGTGCCGATGAATCGCGGCTGCCTGCCGATCGACGTCGCCCGCTCTGTCTTCTACTGCGTCGAGCAGAAGTATGAGACCGGTCAGGCCATCCCGGTTACCGGCGGTCAGATCATGCTGAACTGACGAATTCGCGTATCAGCGCCCGGCAGATTTCTGTCGGGCGATTGAACTATCTGGATCAAAGAAAACGACGGGAGAGAAGAAAGATGTATCTGTATTGGGTCAGACTGGGAGACGCTGCGTTTATGCAGGTTCCGAAGGAAATGAGCTGGCGGCTGTGCTGCGAGATGAACGATCAGGGCGTGTATTTCCTGAAGCTGACGATCGGCAATGAGGAGTTCATTGTGGACGATTCGGACACGTACACCTCCGGCCGCACCGAGCTGAAGGGCTACCATGTCGCGGAGTATCTGAACGCGGTTGTCGTAGCCGTTCGCGAGATCATGTTCCGCAGCCGTCCCGATGCGCTGGACATCGAGGAGATCATGGACCGGCTGCTGGCGCAATACTGGAACCGCTGGCAGGAGCAGGGCCTGGTCAACGACGACTGACGTCTTTCGGAAAAGGATTAGCATAGCATGAATGATGAAAAGAAGGGCATGCTGGCGGCGGGCGTCGCTTATGCGATTTTCGGCGTGAGCTATCTGTTTTCCAAGATGGCGATGAACCATGCCGAGCCGGTGACGCTTCTGTGCTGCCGGTTTTTCGTGACGGTCGTTCTTCTGAACGCGCTGGTGCTCGGGCGGGTCATGAAGCTCAATCTGAAGGGTAAAAGCCTGCTGGGGCCGATGCTGCTGGGCCTGTTTCAGCCGATTCTGTATTTTGTGCTGGAGAATTACGGCCTGAAATACACAACCACTTCCTTCACCGGCATGGTGTCCTCGGTCAGCCCGGTGTTTGCGGCGATTCTGGGCGCGGTTGTGCTCAGGGAAAAGCCGAACATCCGGCAGTGGCTGTGCATCGCGGTGTCCATATCGGGCGTCATGCTGGTGTCGCTGGGCACGAACAGCGGAGAAAACACGCTTCTGGGCTGTCTGTGCCTCTTGGGCGCGTATTTCTGCGGCGCGTATTATTCGATTCTGGTACGCAAGCTGTCGAAGGACTATTCGTCGTTTGAACTGACGTATGTGATGTTCATGGAGGGCTTCGCCTTCTTTGCAGTGCTGGCCTTCATTCAGAACGGCGCGGATACCGGCCGGGTGATTCTGAATGCGCTGGGCCACGGCGAATTCATCGCGTC
This sequence comes from Clostridia bacterium, assembly GCA_017410445.1. GTDB lineage: Bacteria > Bacillota > Clostridia > Christensenellales > Aristaeellaceae > RGIG2066. The sequence goes on from JAFQQU010000287.1 coordinate 5,443, forward strand.
TGTTCTGTTTCTGGGCGGCGTGGTGTCCATCGGCGCGTTTCTGCTGGTCAATTACTCGCTGGCGCGCATTCCGGTGGCGCGGTCGGCCATCTTCAACTGCATGTCGACGCTGTTCTCGGTCTTGTCCGGCGTTATTGTAATGAAGGACCCTTTCACATGGGTGAGCGCTGCGGCGTTTGCGCTGATGATGCTGGGCATGTGGGGTGTGAACCGGTTCGCGGATAAAACGGAGGAAATCGGATGAGCGATTTTATGACGCTGGCGGCGGAGCGCTATTCCGTCCGCAAATTCAGAGACGAGCCGGTTGCGCAGGAGGCGATTGACAAAATCCTGCGCGCGGGCCATCTGGCCCCGACCGGCTGCAACTATCAGCCGCAGAGGATTTATGTCATTCGCAGCGCGGAAAACATGGAGAAGCTGCGCGCCTGCACGAAATGCCACTTCGGCGCGCCCATGGCAATGCTGGTCTGCTACAACAAAAACGAATGCTGGACGCGGAAATATGACGGAGAAACCTGCGGCTGGACGGACGCATGCATCGTGACCACGCATATGATGCTGCAGGCGCATGAAATCGGCGTCGGCGCGACATGGGTGATGCATTTTGATCCCTTTGCCGTGCGGGAAGCGTTTTCACTGCCGGAGGAGATTGTGCCGGTGGCGCTGCTGCCGATGGGCTATCCGGCGGAGGACTGTGCGCCGAACCCGCTGCACGGACAGTTCCGTCCGATGGAGGAAACTGTTTCGTATCTCTGATACCGTGGTATATGATACACATACGGGAAGGAGCGTGTTTTATGACGTTTGATATGATCCGCGAGATTATGGTGCCGTTCCTCGGAACGACGCTGGGCGCTGCGAGCGTATTTTTTATTAAGGGCAAGCTGAACCGGCAATTTCAGCGGGCGCTGACCGGGTTTGCGGCCGGCGTGATGGTGGCTGCGTCGGTGTGGGGCCTGCTGCTTCCGTCGATGGAGCAGTCGGCGCATCTGGATAAGCTGGCGTTTGTTCCGGCCGCGGTCGGCCTGTGGGCGGGCTTTCTGTTTCTGATGCTGCTGGACAAGCTGATTCCCCATCTTCACATGAACAGCAGCGAGGCGGAGGGCCCGAAGTGCAATCTGGGCCGCTCGGCGATGATGGTGCTGGCGGTGGCGCTTCATAACCTGCCCGAGGGCATGGCGGTGGGCGTTATTCTGGCCGGCGCGGCGACCGGAGCGGAGGGTGTGTCCGCGGCGGCTGCGCTGACGCTTTCGCTGGGCATCGCCATACAGAATTTCCCCGAAGGCGCGATCATTTCGATTCCCCTGAAGGAGGGCGGCATGAGCCGCAGGCGCTCCTTCACCTACGGCATGCTGTCGGGCGTGGTCGAGCCGGTCGGCGCGGTGCTGACGCTTTTGATGGCGGAGATGATCGTTCCGGCGCTTCCGTATCTTCTGAGCTTTGCGGCCGGCGCGATGCTGTATGTGGTCGTTGAGGAGCTGATTCCCGAGATGAGCGAGGGCGAGCATTCCCACATCGGAACGCTGCTGTTCGCCGTCGGCTTCACGGTCATGATGATGCTGGATATCGTGCTGGGCTGACGGTCCGCAGGACGAAGCGGTTTTGCCGCGTCACCGGGCGCAGCGGGGCCCGGATTCATTGAAATATGATACGAGAGAGGATGGAGTCGGATGGCTCATTTTGAAAAACAGCTTTCAAGCGATACCCGCTTCGAGGGACGCATTTTTTCGGTAACGGTGGACGACGTCGAGCTGGAAAACGGCGAGAAATCCAAGCGGGAAATCGTGCATCACCACGGCGGCGCGTGCATCCTGCCGCTGTATGAAAACGGAGATATCTGTCTGGTGCGCCAGTTCCGCTATGCGTATGGCAAGGAGCTTTGGGAGCTGCCGGCCGGCAAGCTGGAGCTGAATGAAGACCCGTTTGACGCGGCCAAGCGCGAGCTGACCGAGGAATGCGGCCTGACGGCGGACATCTATATTGATCTGGGCGAGATGTATCCGACGGTCGGCTATTGCAGCGAGGTCATCTATATCTGGGCGGCGACCGGGCTGCACGAAGCGCCCATGAATCTGGACGAAGGCGAATTCCTGACCCCCGAGCGCATTCCGCTCGATAAGGCGTATGAAATGGTCATGAACGGTGAGATTCAGGACGGCAAGACAATCGTCGCCATTCTGAAGATCAAGGCGCTTATTCAGGAAGGCAAGGTTCGCATCGGATGAACATTCTGCATGAAGACAATCAGATCATTGTGCTGGAGAAGCCGGTCGGCGCATCCAGCGAGGAAGCGCAGGGAGAAAACAGCGTCCCTGCGCTGCTTCGCGTTCATTGGGGCAATGAGAAGGCCTATGTGGGCGTCGTTCACCGGCTGGATACCGGCGTCGGCGGCGTAATGGTGTATGCAAAGACGCCGCACGCCGCAGCGGAACTGTCCAGACAGGTGCAGGAGCGGACGTTTGAAAAGGAATACCGCTGCGTCTGCGCGGGAATCCCCGAGCCCGCGGAGGGCGAAATGCGCGATTTTCTGTTCAAGGACAGCAGAAAGGGAAAGGTTTTTCCGGTCAAGGGCGCGCGAAAGGGCGCAAAGGAAGCGCTTCTCGAATACTCCGTCATACAGACCGGGACGCTTGACGACGCGGAGCATACGCAGGTCTCCCTCTGCCGGGTCATCCTTCACACCGGGCGCACGCATCAGGTGCGCGTCCAGTTTGCCAGCCGGAAGCATCCGCTGCTGGGCGACGGCAAATACGGCAGCCGCGTGAAGGGAAACATTCACCTGCAGTGTGCGCGGATTGCGTTTGCGCATCCGAAGACAAAGCAGAGGATGGAGTTTTCGGTGGAGAAGCCGGGGGAATGGACCATCTGAGAGGTGTGGACATGGACGACAGGAACGTTTCCCTGCGCCGTCTGCAGGACGACGAGGCGGATTACCGGCTGCTGGACAAATGGTGCGGCGAAGAGGAAGTGTACCGGTATTTTGAGCAGCGCATTCTGTCTCCCGGGGAAATCAGGCGGAAATACCGCCCGAGGACGCGGGAGGACGCCGCCGTGCCGGTGTACATGATCGAATGTGGCGGACAGCCGGTCGGCATCGTGCAGTATCAGAAAGCGGATGAGGACGGCGCATATGAAATCGATCTGTTCATCGGCGAAGCGGAGGCGCGGAACAGGGGAATCGGGCGGCAGAGCATTCTGCTGATATCCCGGTTTCTTTTCTGTGTGAAGCGCGCGCGGAGGCTGGTCATGTGTCCGATGAAGGACAATCTTCCCGCCGTCCGGTGCTATCTCGGTTGCGGATTTTCAGAGGCCGGACGCTTCACCGCGCCGGATACCGTCGGCGTCGTGCAGGAATATGTGCGCATGGTCATGATGAATCCGGACAGAATGTGAGCTGTGCGGCGAAAATTTGCAGGAAATTCCTTCAAATTTACTTTATTTCTGCAGGATGTATGCTATAATGTAGACATCACATTGCGGAAGGACTGTTGAAGTCATGAAATCCATGCTGAAGAGAGACGGTATGCGCGTCGCGCTGGTGGTTCTCGGCTCTGTTCTCTACGCATTCAATGTCAATACCTTCGTTACGGCGGCGGGTATGTATCCGAGCGGCTTTGCAGGACTGTCGCTGCTGCTGCAGGCGATTTTTGAACGGTATCTGGGAATCAGCGTTCCGTATTCGGCGTTCAATCTGGTGCTGAATTCGATCCCGGTTGTGATCAGCTTCAAATTCCTTGGCCGGAAGTTTACTCTGCTTTCCTGCCTTGCGATTCTGCTGATGAGCGTGCTGACCGACATCATGCCCGGCATGACGATGACCAGCGACCCGCTGCTGCTGAGCGTATTCGGCGGTCTGGTTCACGGCTTCGCTATCTCGCTGTGTCTCAGGGCGCGGGCGACCAGCGGCGGCATGGACTTCGTGACCATCTATCTGTCCGAGCAGCACGGCAAGGATTCCTTCAACCTGACCATGGGCCTGAACATCATCATTCTGGCCATTGCGGGTCTTCTGTTCGGCTGGGAGAAGGCGCTGTATTCCATCATCTTCCAGTTCGTTTCCACGCAGGTGCTGCACGGCATGTACAAGCGCTATCAGCAGCAGACCCTGCTGATCGTTACCGACTATCCGGACGAGATCTGCGACGTCATCCGCAAGATCACCAACCACGGCGCGACCATGTTCAAGGGCGTCGGCAACTTCGAGCATAAGGAGCGCACCATGGTCTACTCGGTGGTTTCTGCCGACGAGGTCAACAAGGTGGTTTCCGGCGTTCGCGGAGTGGATAAGGGCGCGTTCATCAACTCTATCAAGACCGATTCCGTAACCGGCACATTCTACCGTCAGCCCAACGACTGATTGGTATTTACATAAAAATCAAACCGTCTGCAGAGGGCATAAAGCCCGTGCGGACGGTTTTTTGTGAATATGACCTTATAGTTTCATTATTCTTGCTTCAGCGGATCGATCAGCTCGGAAAAGGCGAGCGTCGTTCCCTCAAACGCCAGATGAACGATCAGCGGCATGACCGACTGAATCAGGCGGAAATCCTCATAGCCGAATGCGGGATTGAAATGGTGAAGGATTGTCCCGACGGCGGTTCCGTGCGAGCCGATGACGACCGACTGACCGGCGTGCTCTTCAAGAACGCATTTCAGCGCGCCGATGTTGCGCTCCTGCACCTCGCGCAGACATTCGCCGTCGGTGAGCCGGTAATTGAAGTCGACCCACTGCCTGCGCGCGAAGGCGTTGAAATCGTCGATCCATACGCTGTCCACCCGGCGCTCCCGGAACGCCTCGACGGGTATGACCGCCAGCCCGCGCGCATCCGCCAGATGCTTCACCGTGTCGTATGCCCGTTTGTATGGGCTGGACAGCACCGCGTCCACCGGCTTTCCGGTAAAATACCGGGTGACCATTTCCCGGTCCCGAAGTCCCTCGGGCGTGAGCTCGCGGGTCCGGTCATCGTGGTTTTCGAAATTGGGCCGCGCATGGCGGACAAAGTAAATGTGGGTCATGTTCAGTGCTCCTTGATGGGAATTGCGTTTATTATATTTCACGGAGGCGGAATCGTCAACGGGGGAATAACCTGCGTTTTTTATGCCGAATTTATGTGGCCCGGCAGGCGGTTTTGACTATTGATATTGCCCCGGCGATGTGTTACAATGCGAGCGAAAGGATAATACGCTGCAAGGGGGAACCCGGTATGTGGAAGTCACAGGTTCAGGCATTCATGCTGTCTTTTACCGACATCTTCAACACCAGGGACGACGATGCGAAAGGAAGGGTGATTAACCTAGGCTGCACGCTGCTGGCCGCGTTTTACAACGTATTCATCACCGGTATTTTCTACACGGGCTTTCTGTCCATGTACGGTATCTCCATTACTGGCGCGGGCATCGTGACCTTCATTCCCTACATCGCCAACATCTTTACGATTTTCTCTTCCCGCGTGCTTTCCCGCTTCCGCAAGAGGAAGCCGATTCTTGTCGCTTCGAAGATCTTTTTCTATTTCATGTATATCGTCGCCACGACGATCATGCCCCAGCTTGTGCAGGATCCCGGGGCGAGGCTGGTCTGGTTCTGCATCATCCTCTTCATCGGCTATGCGGTCTATGCGCCGTTCTCGCCGGGTTTCACGGTCTGGTTCTATCGGTTCTATCCGGCGGAAAATCACCGCCGCACGCGCTATATCCAGCTCTGCCAGATTTTCTCCTCGATTATGTCCACCATCATCCTGCTGTTCAGCGGTCTGCTGACCGACGCGGTCGCCGGCTCGCCCATGCAGGATCAGCTGATCATCTGGTTCCGCTATGGCGCGTTTGTGCTGGTCGTCGTCGAGACGATGATTCAGCTGCGCGCGAAGGAGTATCCGGCGGCGGACGACTCCGGGCTCAAGCTGAAGGAAGTGTTCACGCTTCCCTTCAAATACCGCAAGTTCCTGCTGTGCATGGCCTTCATGTTTACCTGGAACTATGTGGGCAACCTCAACAACGGACTCTGGAGCTATCACCTCCTCAACCACATGAATTTCTCCTACACCCTGATCAATGCCATGTCGGTTGCCTACACCGTCATCCTGCTGATGACCAGCGGAATCTGGGGAAAGGTGCTGAGGCGGTATTCGTGGATCAAGACCTTCGGCATCGCCTGCCTGATCTTCGTGCCGACCGAATTCTTCTTCTTCATGATGACCACAGGCAGCAGCTGGATCTATGTGCCCAACAGCCTGATTCAGAATCTGTGCAGCGTCGGCCTGAATCTGGCCTATGCAAACATCCTCTATATGAACCTTCCGGAGGAGAATTCGACCGCGCACATCGCGTTTTACACCATTGGATGCAATGTTTTCGCTTTCCTGGGCCTGCTGACCGGTACTGCGGTCAGCTCCATCACCGGCGACAGCACCATTCCCTTCCTGGGCATGGACGTATATGCCGTTCAGTTCACGACGCTGATGCGCGGCGTTGCGCTGTTCACCATCGGCATGATTCTGGTGAAAAAGTGGCGGCTGTTCACCCGGGACGAGGATATCGAGGAAATCGAACGCGACACCGAGGCGCGCCGCAACATGGCAAAGCTGCGCGGGCCGGTGGATATGAAGTATGTGATGGCGCAGGTGAAGCAAAAGGCGCTGTCCATCCGCCACAGGGCATAATCCGTTTTTCCGCACGGGCGGCTCCGACCGGGGCCGTCCGAATCTTTTTTTGGAAGAAATGCTGCATGGTAGCATGATAAAGTTTTTGCAATTTCGGCTTGTCTTTTCCGTCGGATTCTGTTATGATAGAATGAGTTTATTCCGGCGCGGAATGCGGCGCTGAGAAATAAAAGATTCATTTGCAGGAGGCAAATTATCATGCAGAAAATGAGACTGCGCAAGTATGCCAAGCTGATCGCCCGCATGGGCGTGAACGTACAGAAGGGGCAGGACGTCATTCTGACGGCCGGTCTGGATCAGCCCGAGTTCGTCGCGATGGTGACGGACGAGCTGTACAAGTGCGGCGCGCGCAAGGTATTTGTCGATTTCACCTATCAGCCCCTTGAAAAGTATCACATCCGCCATCGCAGCGTGAAGGCGCTGTCCACGGTTGAAACCTTCGAGGAAGAGAAGATGAAGTATGTGGCGGAGAAGCTGTGCGCCCGCCTGTTCCTCTCCTCTGCCGATCCGGACGGCCTGAAGGGCGTCAATATCGAGAAGATGATGAAGGGCCAGCAGGCCCGCTTCCCCATCATGCGCGCCTACCGTGATCAGATGGAAGGCCGCCATCAGTGGTGTATCGCCGCGGTTCCGGGCGAGGCATGGGCGAAGAAGGTATTCCCGGGCGAGCGCGCCAGCCGCGCCATCGAGAAGCTGTGGGAAGCCATTCTGACCACGGCCCGCGTGGATGATGATCCCATCGCCGCATGGGAAGCGCACAACAAGGACCTCAGCGATCGCTGCGCCTATCTCAACAGCCTCGGCATCGAGACGCTTGAATACAAGGCGGGGAACGGCACCGATTTCACCGTCGGTATGATCCCCGAAGCCATCTTCTGCGGCGGCGGCGAGACCACCGACAAGGGCGTTTTCTTCAATCCCAACATTCCCACCGAGGAATGCTTCATCTCCCCGAAGAAGGGCGTTGCCGAGGGCATTGTCTATTCCTCCCTGCCGTTGTCCTATCAGGGGCAGCTGATCGACAACTTCTACTTCCGCTTTGAGGGCGGCAAGGTGGTCGAGGCGCACGCCGAAAAGAACGACGAGCTGCTTCAGAAGATGATCAACATGGACGAGGGCGCGCGCTATCTCGGCGAATGCGCGCTGGTTCCCTTCGACAGCCCCATCAACCAGACCGGCATCCTCTTCTACAACACGCTCTTCGACGAGAACGCCGTCTGCCATCTGGCGCTGGGCCGCGGTTTTGCCGATACCATCTCGAATTGCCACGAGCGCACGAAGGAAGAGATCAATGCGCTGGGCGTCAACAACTCCATGATCCATCAGGACTTCATGATCGGCACGCCCGATCTGTCCATCGTCGCCCACTGCCGCGACGGAAAGACCGTTCAGATCTTCAAGGACGGCACCTGGGCCTTCTAAGCGGGCAGCGCCCGCGGGCATGAGCTGGCGCGTCTATAATCCAACACGGCCGGCAAAGAGCGGGCAGCGCCCGCGGGCATGAGCTGGCGCGTCTATAATCCGACACGGCCGGCAAAGACCGGCCGGCCGCGTCGGCGATGGTGCGGATGGAAGCCTCTGCGGGGTCACGCTATTTGGGACTGCTGGTATAAAACACGGCCCTGCCAACCATAAATCAGAGTTGGCAGGGCCTTCGTGTACGGTAATGCGCCGTATCAGGCGATCTGAGAGGAGGAATGAATGTGATTGCTGAAAGGCTTCATATGGGCGATGTGATCGGCATTGCTTCGCCCAGCCATATTGCGACGCGCGAGGGGTATGCGCCCATCTTCGAGGCGCTGGAGCGCATGGGCTTCCGGGTGAAAGCGGCGGACAATCTGTATTCGGCGGATTGGGGATATGCGGCTTCGGCAGAAGCGCGGGCGGAAGATATCAACCGGCTGATCCGTGATCCGGAGGTAAAGATGATCTTTTTCGGCGGCGGGGAAGGCGCGGACGACGTGCTTCCGCTGATCGATTATGAGGCGGCCGGGAAAAACCCCAAGCTGTGGCTGAGCTACAGCGACGGAACGTCCATCCTGAACACGGTCACAGCGCGCACCGGACTGACGACCTATTACGGGCAGTCGGTCGGCATGATTCCGGGGATGAACGAGTATGACCGGACCAATTTCGGTGTGCAGATCATGGATGTCGGCCGGGAATTCATTCATTCGGCTTTTCCGTGGCGCACGATTGTTCCCGGCGCGGCCGAGGGCAGGCTCATCGGCGGTTATCTGGACAATTTTATTCATCTTCTGGGCTGCGGCTGGGTCCGGCCCGAGCCGGACAGAAAATACGTCCTGTTCATCGAGGACAACGAGTGTTTTTTCCGGATTGAGCATGAAAGCGTGCTGCTGACCCGGCTTGAGCAGAGCGTGATCATGCCGCAGGTATCCGGCCTGCTGTTCGGGCATTATTCCATGCCGGCCAACGAACAGCTGATGGAGCGGCTCCGGCGGCTGGGCGAAGCATGGCATATTCCGGTCGCTTACTGCGATGATTTCGGTCATGGCTTCAACCATGCGATTCTGCCCATCGGCGCGCGGGCGCGGCTGGACACGGAGCGGCACACGCTTCAATATCTGTATGAATAAGGTGATTTTATGGTATCGCTGAGACCCTATACGGCGGCGGACGAGAGAGATATCATTCCCTTCATCATCTCATTCTGGAATGCGCATCATGCGCAGACCGACGAGGCGAACGCGCGGGAGGATATCGGAGAATGGACGAAGGAAAATCATGATCTCTTCGTCATTGTGAACGGGGAGGAGCCCGCAGGATTTCTTCACCTGAACATGCGCGGCGCAACCGTGTGCTGGATTGAGGATGTTTTCGTCTCGGAGCCGCTGAGGAGACGGGGAATCGCTTCGAAGGCCATCCGATTGGCCGAAGGAATTCTCAGAGAACGCGGCGTTAAGGGCGTATCGATGGACGTTGTGCCGGACAATCTGCCTGCGCTTAAGCTGTATCACCGGCTGGGCTATGACCGGCTGAGCATCGTCACCGTCCGGAAAGATTTCGACGATTTTGATACCGAACGCACCGAAGTCATTGCGGGTCTGCCTTTCCGGGTGCGCAGATTCTAAGCGGACTGCCGCTTCAGCATCCTGCGCCAGTTGAAAAAGCCGTACAGGTCGTTCAGAAGGAACATGATAAAGCACAGCAGCATCGGAAGACAGCTGATATCCTGCGCAGCGGCGACGGACCACAGGATGATGAGCACCAGATCATTGGCCGCATAGCCCAGCGCGTAATACGGGCTTCTCATGAAGGTCAGGCAGGAGGCGACGACGCTGGTGGAGATGGAGAGCGTGCTGACGACGAGGCTGGCGTTTCCGAGCGCCCTTAAGATGAAATAGAAGACGGCGGTAGCGAGAGCGGTCAGCAGGATGAGATTTCGGACCTGCCTTGGAGAAATCCGGCAGATTTCGACCTCGCGGCTGTCCTGATAAGGGTGGCGCATCCATGCGACGGCGGTTGCTATGGCGGAAGGCGCGGTCATGCCGAGATAGGTGATCATCTCGCCGTAGTAGCGGATCAGGAAGGAGACTGCGCCGTAGAACAGGGCGAAGACCACGGTCAGTGCCTGACCCAGCACATAGCCCTTGGCGACGAAGATCAGCGCGGTCACGCCGATGAGAGACGCGGTCATGGACAGCCAGTCGCCCCCGCCCGATAGGACGAAGGACAGCGTGATGACGCTCACGGACAGTATCCACAGCCCCTTTTCTAAGCGACTGAGATCGCGGAACGGGTTTTTCATGAACGGTTTCCTCCTCATACAAAAAGCATTCACTCCGGACACATCTTCAAAGACCTAATGATGTGTCGGGCGAATGCTTTATTTCTGCATTCGGCTACCCGGTGGCAGCCATTTTGTTCAGTTCGGGATGTATTGTAGCATGGGGAATGCGTCCGGTCAAGCGAAGAAGAGGTTATTTCCCGTTCAGGCAGTCCTCGACGCACTGACGCTCGATGCTCTTCATTTCGTCGAACCGGTCGATATTCTGGATGTAATGGTCGCGGAGCATGTCGAAATAGGGAGAGGGGCCGGAATAGGAGGAGAGAAACGCTCTGCGCGCCTCAACATCTCTGGGCTGTTCGCGAAGAATCAGCCATTCGGCGTTCCACATCTTCCGAAGTTCCAGCTCCGCCTTGGCGCGGGCGAGATTGGCGGGCAGCAGATCGTCCGCCTTGGGCATGGCGTCCATGGTCAGCGGCGTGGGCTCGGAGACCAGACCCTGCGCGTGCAGGAAAATATGCGCCAGCAGCACATGGCCCTCTTCGACGGGGTGAACGCGGTCGTCTCGGATGACGGTTTTCGCGGCGTTCATGAGGCGGAGGGGCGCGTGCATGTTGACATATCCGGAGCCCGTTTCCTCAGCCAGACGGCGGCTCAGCTCGCCTGCGTATTCAAGCGCCGCGTCGCAGCCTACTTTATCGAGCAGGCGGACATTGGTGGACTCATCGTAGCAGGTGGGGGAGACGAAGGTCATGGATACGCCGCGCGCCTGCAGCTTCTCAGCCAGCGTGCGCATGCCCTGATCGTAGCGGGTCAGCGCTTCCATCCAGCGCGCATGGTCGTGACGGAGGTTTACGCCGTTTTCGTCCACTTCGTAGTTGTCGCGCCAGACGTCGTTCATGCCCAGCATGATGACCGCATGCGTGGGCTTATAGACCATGATATTCTCTTCGAAATACTTAAGCGCGCTCACCGTCGAGCCGCCGGAGATCCCGGTATTGAAGATGCGAATATCGGAATCCGGAAAATTGCGGAGGTAATGATCGTAGATATGCGCGATCCAGGTACCGGCGGCGGTGATGCTGTCGCCGATGAATACGACGCGGGCGTGATCCGGGAAGCGATTCGTCATGTGATTCACCTCATTGCGTCGGCCTTTTTCAGAAGACGCCACAGATTGCCGCCTGCGATGGCTGCGATGTTCTCCTCGGAATAGCCGTGATTGCGGAGCAGCGTGATGAGATTCGGGAATTCGCCCGGATGCTCCAGACCGTCCGGCCATTCGTCGATGCCGTCGAAGTCAGAGCCGAAGCCGAGCACGTCGATGCCGCCCATCTGAGCGATGTAGTCGATGTGGGCGAAAACATCCTCAAGCGTGGCGGGACGGTCCTTGACGAGGAAGGCGTTGTAGAAATTGATGCCGATGAAGCCCTTCTTCTCGATGACGGCTTTAATCTGATCGTCATTGAGATTGCGGGTGTTCTCACACAGGGTGCGGACATTGGAATGGCTGGCGATGGGCGGGAGATCCATGTGATTGACGATGTCCCAGAAGCCGGGATCGTTGAGGTGGGATACGTCGGCATAGATGCCCTTTTTGTCCATTTCCTTGAGCAGCTCGAGGCCGAAGGGCTTGAGACCGAGGCTGGGACCGCGTCTGCCGGGATAGCCGATTTCGTTTTCGTAGTTCCAGGTGAGCGCGATCAGACGGACGCCGGTGGAGGCGTAGAACTCCTCCAGATGCTCCATTTTGCCTTCCAGCATTTCGCCGCCCTCGATGGAGATGACGCCGGCGGGGTAGTCGGGCGCTTCGTCGGGCAGGCGGCCCGTGAAGATCGGTACGCCCAGCCGGTCGATGGCCGCGGCCATTTTTACGCCGTCCTGATAGCAGGTGGCCTGCGGATTTCTGAGGGCGGTGAACATGGCGAAGGTCTGAAGGCCTACGCCGCCCGCCTTCATGCGTTCGGCGGTGACGGTGCATTTCTGAGGATCATTTCCCCAGAGGGCAATGGAAGCAAGCGTATCGCAATGCGCATCGGCAATAAACATGTATATATACCTCCGGTGTATGATGACTTGCTTTCTATTATACGCTCAACACAGCCCGCACGCAACAGAAAAAAACACTCCGCTCCGCACGAACAAAACCCCGCGTGAGCGAAGCGGGGATTCCAATATCGCCCGTCAAATCCTTTGGATTCGCCGGGTACGCTTGTCCATTGCAAGCAATAGACTGCGCTAGTCGGGCTGAAGCCCTCCCTCAAGCCGATCCCTTAAGCCGCCGGAGGCACGTAACCCCACCCATTGCGCCGCCGCATAAAGTAATCTCCGTCTGCGCCCTTTCCGCCGCCCCGTACAAAGAAACCGTGGGGTAAGCAAAGATATGGTAATAACTAAGCTCCTGCGGGACCATTCGAGGGGCGGCGCACAAACTGTGCGTTCCGAAAATACACGGTCAGAACCGGGGATTTTCGGACTCCGACTGCCGCAGGGCGAAGCCCGGAGGCGGAGGAACGCGCACGGCCGGGCGGGGGCTTATTCCTTCAGCGCCTTCAAAAGAAGCGGATCTGACAGGGCGCTGCGAAGGGTGAAGAATAGGGGTAAGCAGAGGAGGACAGGATCATCCTCCCCCAGGACAGAACAAAGCAGACCCGCCCCAAAGGACAGGTCTGCCTGCAATCCGAATACAGCTATTATTCCTCGGACAGTTCGCTTTCCGCGTCGATATCGCCGCCGACCGAACCGTCTTTGCAGTTCAGCGAAGCGTTTCGCAGCGTGACGTTTCCTTCCACGCCCTCGCAGATGACGATGCACTTGTCCGGCCGGTCGCCGCGCACATCCACGTCCCCGCAGATGCTGCCGTCTCCGCAGTTGACCGAGGCATTGAGCGCCGTCACACTGCCCTCCACGCCGCCGCAGAGGACAATTGTCCGCTCCGGCTGATCGCCGCGCGCATCCACGTCTCCGCAGATTGTCTCCATGCCGCAGTCCACCGAAGCGTTCAGCGCAGACACGCTGCCCTCGATGCCGCCGCAGGAAACGGCGCATTTCTCGTTTGTGCCGCCGCGCGCATCCACGTCTCCGCAAATCGACCCTATGCCGCAGTCCACCGAGGCATTCAGCACAGACACGCTGCCCTCGATGCCGCCGCAGGAGACGCAGCACTTGTCCGAGCCGCCCTGTACGGTCACATCGCCTCCGACACTTCCGCAGGTCACGCTCATGCCCGCGGAAACGTCGCCCTCGACGTCGCCGCAGTTCACCTGACCGCCCGCCGTAACGTCGCCCTCGACCGTCTCACAGTTGATCTGACCGCCCGCACGCGCGTCGCCCTCGACTGTCCCGCAGCTGACCTGTCCGCCGGCATGGACGTCGCCCTCAACGTCCCCGCAGCTCACGGCGCCGTTTGCGTGGACGTCGCCTTCGACGGCGCCCTCAATCTGCGCGTCGCCGTGAACGTGGAGGGTAATTCCGTCCGCATCATTCAGGGACAGACAGACCGGCTCGCCGCTCTCCTCAGAGGAAAGAATTCTTCCGTTCATCACCTGAACGATGTGCAGCGCGCCGTCCGAATAGCCGCTCATGTCGGGCATGGCGGCAGCCTGTCCGTCCGTATCTTCGGACTTTGCGCCGCGCTTCGCAGACGCGTATCTCACGCTGTCCGCCCGGACATTCCCGTGAATGTTTCCGCAGGTCACGCTGTCGCTGGCCGTTACGCTGCCGCCGACGTCGCCGGTAATGTGCGCGCTGTCGCCCGCCCGGACGCTGCCGGATACCGCCCCGCAGGTGATGCCGTCGCCCGCGGTCGCGTTGCCGCCGATGTTTCCGCAGCGGATGCCGTCGCCCGCGCTGGCGCTGCCCTTGATCTCGCCGCAGGTCAGGCTGTCACCAGCCGAAGCGCTGCCGCCGACGTTTCCGCAGCTCATCGAATCGCCGGAGGTGGCGTTTCCGTGAATGTCGCCCTCAATCTGCGCGCTGCCGTATACCTCTACATTCAGCGGATCAGTCAGATGATCGACGGAAAGCCGGATCACGCGCTGACCGCTGCTCTCCTCCGCGGTCATGACGCGCCTGCCCTGCATCTGAACGACGCGGATCACATCATCATCCGGCAGCTCGCCGTTGAAGAAGGCGTTCATGCGCGCGCCGGGAGCGCTTCCCGTGCGGCGGCCTGTGAACATGCCGGAAACCATATTTCCCAGCCCCGACAGGCTGCTCTTCAGGCCGGAGAGCGAATCGTTGATTCCCTCCATGCGGATGGAAACCGATTGCCCGCGGCCGTTGACCGCGCCGCCCGAGCGCACACTGCCGTTGATATTGCCATTGCAGGTGATATCGCCCTGTACGTTGGCCGCGCCGTTGATATCGCCGGATACCCATGCATCCTTTGATACGTTCAGCGCGCCGTTGACCGGGCCGCTGATGCGCGCGCTGCCCTGTACCTCAACGTCCAGCTTCATGCGCGGCAGGGAAGCGTCCGGGAGGTTATCAAGGCTCAGCCGGATCTCTTTTCCGTCCGCGCATTCCTCGGCGCTCAGCATGCGTGAGCCCAGAAACTGCACTACGCGCAGCTTGTCATCGTCCGGGAAGGGGGAGTAAGTATCTTTGCCGGCAGGCTCTTCGGATTCCGTCCGGGCCGCTTCCGCTTCGCGCCCGAACAGCGCGTCCATGGGAATATTGAAATAGTCGGCAATTGCGGGAAGCAGCGTCACGTCCGGCAGAGACTGGCCGGTTTCCCATTTGCTCACCGCCTGTATGCTCACGCCCACGGCCTGCGCGAGCGCTTCCTGTGTAAGCCCTTTTGATTTCCGCATTTCGCGGATGATTTCGCCCATGTTGATGTTTGTATGCTCCATATATGTCGATCTCCTTTGCCGGATTATCGTTCGCGACCGTAATCTGACTATAACACAAGGGGGCAAAATCTGCAATAGAGGCTTGGTTGAACCGGAAAATCAACTGTGGGTTGAAAGAAACGGCCGGAATTTCAGGGTTTTTCCGGATCTCCTGCATGAGGACAGACGCATCGGGCATTTTTTTCCTGCTGCCTATTTTCAAAAAAACTCCCCGGCTTACCGACCGGTTTCTGTGGCTTACGGATGATCGTACTCAACTGGCGGTTGAATTTCCGGAATTGCGTTAAGATTTGTCGGGCATATAGCAGAATTAACTTGCATGCTCTATAATTCATTATCAGCGCATCCTTGCCCTGACTAATAAGAGATCAGGGCCGCAAGTCCATAAGGAGGTGAAAAGCAATGAATCAATATGAGGTCATGTACATCATCGACACCGCTCTGGAAGAGCAGGCCCGCGCCGATTTGATCAACCGCTTTTCTGGTCTGGTTGAGCTGAACGGCGGTCAGGTTGACCGCGTCGATGAATGGGGTAAGCGCCGTCTGGCCTACGCCATCGACTACAAGACGGAAGGCTACTATGTACTGATGTACATCGCTGCCCCCGCCGATCTGCCCCGCGAGCTGGAGCGTAACTTCCAGATCTCGGATTCCGTTCTCCGCTACATGGTGATCCGCTTCGAAGGCGCCCTGCCGCCGAAGCGCGAGCCGCTGAAGCCCTACACGCCCGCTCATGCCGCTCCCGCTCAGGAAGCTGCTCAGGCCGTTGAGGCTCCCGCTGCCGAGACCACCGAAGCCGCCGAGCAGGAGTAATACTCAGTGCTTGGAGAAGGTAGGTAATTGAGCATGAACAAGGTTATATTGATTGGCAATCTGACTGCAGATCCGGAGCTTCGTCAGACTCAGTCCGGCGTTCCGATGTGCACATTCCGCCTGGCGGTACAGCGCCGCTTCGCCAACGCGCAAGGTGTGAGGGAGGCTGACTTCATCAACATCATCGCGTGGCGTCAGACTGCTGAGCTCTGCTCCCGTTTTCTGACCAAGGGGCGCAAATGCGCCGTTGTCGGTTCGCTTCAGACCCGTTCCTATGATGCGCAGGATGGAACGAAGCGTTACGTCACCGAGGTCGTTGCGGATGAGGTTGAGTTCATCGGCAGTCAGCAGGGCGGTCAGAACCAGTACAATGCCGGCGACGTTCCGCCGCCGCCCGAACCGCCTGCTTCCTACCAGAGCAACACCGGTTTTACTCAGGTCGACGACGACGAGCTTCCCTTTTAATTGAAAAGGGATCACCAGTAAGAGAAGGAGGAAGACAACTATGTCTGAAGATAGAGGCGATCGCGCTGCCCGTCGTCCTCGTGGCCGTAAGCAGCGCCGTAAGGTCTGCACGTTCTGCGTGGACAAGGTACAGCACATTGATTACAAGGACATCCTGCGTCTGCGTCGTTTCACCAACGAGCGCGGCAAGATCCTGCCCCGCCGCATGTCCGGCACCTGCGCCAAGCATCAGCGTCAGCTGTCCGTCGCCATCAAGCGCGC
>JAFQQU010000288.1 GCA_017410445.1 Clostridia bacterium
ATATAATCTGTTCAGCACCGTATGCGATGAGCCAATCAAGAATCTGCGCTGCAGCAGGCGCGCCGACAGGTGCCTGACAGAGGCAGATTTCTTCTCCTTGGTAATTGACGATATAGATGGGATACAGTTTTGTCATGGAGATAAACTCTGTGACAACCTGAGCGTCATTTGCCTTAGCATACTCGTCGATCGATTCGCGAAGGAAAGCGAAGACTGCTTTCTTTGGCAGGCGGATATTTTTCTTGCTTCGTCCGGGCATGAGGACAGCGACGGGGTTATCATCATATTCCAGAATTGGAATCTCGTTTTTGATCAGTGCCATATTTTTCTCCCTTAGATGATTCGATATGAAATCAGAGGCCACCCTGTTTAATGATAAGGGCGGCCTTTGTGAACTGAACTCTATTTTCTGTTGTAATATTCGAAGAACTCAAAGCGCTCTCCGTCCGGGCCGGTGAAGAAGATGTTCTTCACGCCGTCGAGCAGGTCCTTCGCGTCGTTGATGGAATTGGAGAGGAAGGGAACGCCCTTTTCGATCAGGCGGCAGACCAGCATGTCGATGTCCTTGACTTCCATCGCGATGTGGTCGATCTGGCCGGCTTCGCGGGCGACGTAATTCGCCGGATGAATCAGCTCGATCAGGCAGGTGCCGATGTTGAGGAACGCCAGGTGGCTGGTGCCCAGAATCTGCTGGCTGGTCAGCTCAAAGCCCAGAACCTCGGTGTAGAACTTGATGGATTTTTCCATGTCGCTGACGCGGACGCCGATATGGGCCAGACCTACGATCTGTCCGCCGCAGTTGTCGCAATTACATGCCATGTGATATGCCTCCTTATCCGTTGATGAGTAGATTATAACACATTTCTTAACAGAGCGCAACGGGAAAAAGGGCGGATCTGAGAAGGATGCGCTTGACACGGGCGCTGTGCAGGAAATATAATTAGACAAACAAAGAATAGCGATCCGGTCTGATCGGGCCGGGAAACGAAACGGGAGGAACGGGGAAGATGATGAACACGGTGCTGTTCGACCTGGACGGAACGCTGCTTCCGCTGGATCAGGACATATTTATTGAAACGTATTTCAAAATGCTGGCCGGGACGATGGCGCAGAAGGGCTTTGACCCGAAGCAGGTGGTCAAGGGCGTGATGTACGGCACGGGCGCGATGCTCAAAAACGACGGCGGCGCGACCAACTGCGACCGGTTCTGGGCGGCGTTTTCCGAGTTTTTCGGACAGGACATGAGCGGGTATGAGCCGGATTTTGACCTGTTCTATCGGACGGCGTTTCATAAGGTGAAGGAAGTGACCTATCCGGACGCGCGCGCGGCGGAATGCATCCGGCGGCTTAAGGAGAAGGGGTATAAGGTGGCCGTTGCGACCAGCCCGGTATTTCCCGAGATCGCCACGCGCACGCGCATGGAATGGGCGGGGCTCAAATGGGATGATTTTGAGCTGGTAACGACATATTACAACTGCCTGTTCTGCAAGCCTGCCGCCGCTTATTACGAGGAGATTCTCGGAAAAATCGGGCGGCGTGCGGACGAGTGCCTGATGGTCGGAAACGATGTGGGCGAGGACATGTGCGTGCTGGAGATGGGCATGCAGGCCTTCTGGCTGGACACATGGCCGCTGAACCGCAAGAACCTGCCGACGGAGCATCTCAGACGGGGCGGATTTGACGAGCTGCTTCAGCTGATCGACGGGCTTCCGGCGGTCGAAGCATAAAATAGAAAAATATGACAGAAGAAAAGCTCCCTTCGCGATGCGCATGCACCGGCGGGGAGCTTTTTCGTATGGGGATGGGAAGATCAGTCGTCGTAATCGGCCATGCGGTAGCCGACGCCGATTTCGGTCGTGATGTATTCGGGCATGCTGGGGTCCTTCTCGATCTTGCGGCGGATGTTGGCCATGTTGACGCGCAGCAGCTGTGTATCGCAGCTGGCATACGGGCCCCAGATTTCCTTGAGGATGACGTCGTAGGTCAGCACCTTTCCGGCGTTGCAGCTGAGCAGGGCGACGATCTTGTATTCGATCTGCGTGAGATGAACGGGCACGTCGTTCACCTTGACGATGCGCTTCTCGGTGTCTACCATGAGACCGCGGATGCGGATGACCGTGCCGGATGCGCCGCTGCTGTTCTGCCGGAGTGAGCTGTTTCTAAGCGCCGCACGGATGCGGGCCAGCAGCTCGGCCATGCCGAAGGGCTTGGTCACATAGTCGTCCGCGCCGTTGTCCAGCGCAGTCACCTTGTCCGATTCATGACCGCGCGCCGAGACGACGACGATGGGCATGTTGGACCATTCGCGGACGGAGCGGATAACCTGCTGGCCGTCCATATCGGAAAGGCCGAGGTCCAGCAGCATGAGGTCCGGATTGTGAGAGGCGGCCATGGACAGGGCGGTGCGGGCTTTGTCCGTTTCGAGGACATTGTATCCGTTTGAGGTGAGCACGGTCTCCATGAAGCTGCGGATCCGGGCGTCGTCCTCGACGAGCAGGATATTATACTTCTGATTCATGAGTATCCTCCTTGATGGGCAGAGTGAACCGCATCAGCGCGCCGCCTTCCGGTCGGTTCTCCGCGGTCATGACGCCGCCGTGCGCTTCGATGATGGTGCGGCATACGGTCAGGCCGATGCCCATGTTCTTGCTGCTGTCGCCGGACGGAAGGGCGGAATGATACATGCCGCTGAAGATGTCCGGCAGGATGTCCGGATGGATGCCTTCGCCGTCGTCCATGATTTCAAAGACTGCGGTTTCAGACTCGGCGGCCATGCGGACGACGACGTGCGTCGCGCCCTTGGCGTGGTAGGCGGCGTTTTCGAGAAGATTTGTGATGACCTGCTCGATCAGAATCGGATCCATGGGCACGAGCAGCAGCTCGTCCGGCAGACGGATCTCGACCGGCAGGGAGAAGCGCGTCCGGAATTTGCGCACGGCCTCGGCGACGATTTCCTCCGCAGCCTCGATGCGCTTATGAACCCGGGCCGCGCCGGCGTTCAGGCGGGTGACGGAGAGCAGGTTTTCGACCATGCGGATCAGCCATTCGGCGTCTTCGTTGATCTGGCGGAGCAGCTCTGTGCGGCGGTGAGGAGACATGGTGTCAAGCTGCTCGGTAAGAATGGTGGACGCGCCCTGAATGGAGGTCAGCGGCGTGCGCAGGTCGTGGGAGACGGCGCGCAGGAGATTGGCTCGCATTTCCTCGGCTTTCCGGGCGTAACGCTCCTTTTCCTGCTGCTTGAGGCGGGTAGTGAGGGTGCTGACGATGATGGATACGGCCAGCATGCAGGAAAAGGTGAGCGGATAGCCGGAGAGCGACAGGTTAAAAACGAAATAGGGCTTTGTGAATGCATAATTGACGCCGACAACGCTGATGGCTGAGCAGAGCAGGCCGTAGAGGTAGCCGTTGGTCATCCGGGCGACCACGACGACGGCGAGCACGAAGATCATCGATACATAGGTGTCGCCGGAGGAGAGCAGCCGGAGGAACGCGCACAGCACCGTCGCTCCGAGAAGAACGAGGAGCG
>JAFQQU010000289.1 GCA_017410445.1 Clostridia bacterium
GCCCTACGGAGAGCGTCTGGGCGACAAGCGCGCCGCTCAGGCCGTAGCGCGCCAGCTGTATCTGCTCAAGCAGCGCAGCCCCGGATGGTCGCTGTGCGCCATCACGGCCGACACCGCTTTCGAGCGCAGCGCAGGCCGTCGGGCCGACAAAAAAAGACGGCTCTATAACGGTCGCCTCGAATGCGAATTCATGACCTTCAACCCCTGAAGAAGAACATAAAGGTTTATCCAACCGACAGCAAAGCTCCCGGATGATTCCGGGAGCTTTTGTCATCTATTGACTCTTCTTTTCGTCTATATGCTGATCCTCAGGGCCAGTCCGGCAAGCAGCAGAATCAGCCCGAGCAGCGCCATCCAGTATCTGATCGGAACAAAAATGACAATGAGTACCGCGCCGGCTGCCGCAAGTATCGCGCCGAGTTTCTTCAGTGCAGCCGGTGACAGGCAAAGACATTTCAGCGGATTCTCATGATTCAAACGCACATCAGCCACCTCCCGAAAGCAATCCGTTATCATACTATCGGAAAGTACCGGATGTGTTGCCTGTCCCATCCGTTTCTCAGCCCAGACTCTTGATATTTCTGATAAACGCGGCGGCGTCCTTCGCGCCGTACAGCGCCGACCCTGCCACCAACACGCTCGCTCCTTTTTCAACAAGCACAGGAGCAATGCTTTCGTTAACGCCGCCGTCCACTTCAATCTCCGCCTGCACGCCGGCATTTTTCAGCATCCGGTCAATTTCTGCGATCTTTTCAATCGCCGCAGGGATCAGCTTCTGACCGCCGAATCCTGGATTCACCGTCATCACCAGAGCCAGATCAAAATCACCCAGCACATATCTAAGGCACTCGGGAGATGTTGCCGGATTCAGCGCAACGCCCGCCAGACAGCCGCAGTCCCTGATCTGATGAAGCACTCTGTGAAGATGCACAGCCGCCTCCGCATGCACAGTAATGACATGCGCTCCGGCTTCTGCAAAGCGTTCAATGTACTTTTCCGGATGTTCAATCATCAGATGAACGTCGCACGGAATCGTTTTCATTCCGGCCGCCGCTTTGAGGATGCCCGGGCCGAACGTGATATTGGGGACAAATGCGCCGTCCATGACGTCAAAATGAAGCCAGTCGGCGCCCGCCTCATGCATCCGCTGAATTTCGGTACCCAGATTCAGATAATTCGCCGCAAGCAGCGACGGTGCAACTTT
This sequence comes from Clostridia bacterium, assembly GCA_017410445.1. GTDB lineage: Bacteria > Bacillota > Clostridia > Christensenellales > Aristaeellaceae > RGIG2066. The sequence continues at coordinate 1,205 of JAFQQU010000289.1, forward strand.
AATCATACCGCTCCCTCCATCTCTGAGTCATATCCGCATGAAGTGCCTTATAGCGTTCCCATCTTTGCTCCGGAATGCGTCCGTCCGCAACCGCCGCCCGGACCGAGCATCCCGGTTCGCTCACATGAACGCACGGCTGAAACCTGCAATTGCCTTCGTGCTCGTCAAATTCCGGCATCCAGTGTCTCAGCTCCACCGGGTCCATCAGATTGAGTTCGAGCAGACTGAAACCGGGCGTATCGAGCACCATTCCTCCGCCCTCAAGCGGAATCAGCTCACAGTGTCTGGTTGTATTCTTGCCGCGCTCGATTTTTTCCGAAAGGCTTCCGGTCTCTCTGTCGAGGCCGTACAGTTTATTGATCAGCGTCGATTTGCCCACGCCCGACTGACCGCCGAGCGCATGAATCGTTCCTCTGAGCGCCTGTCGCAGCTGCTCCAGTCCATCGCCCGTTTCAGCACACGTTCTGAATACCTCTGCGCCGGTACCGGCATACTGAAGAGCAATCTCTTCGGCTGTACCGCTGTCCTCGTCGCACTTGTTGACGACGACAACCGGCTTGATCTCGTTCATTTTTGCAAAAATCAGCATCCGGTCAACAAGCATAAGATCCGGTTCGGGCGTTCCTGCAGAAACAACGATGGCAATCCGGTCGATGTTCGCCACAGGAGGCCTGATCAGCTGATTGCGCCGGGGCAGAATCGCCTCCAGCCATCCGTGCTGATCTCCTTCTCCCGGCTGAAACCGGACTCTGTCGCCCACCATCGGCGTCAATCGCTGTCTGCGGAGCTTTCCCTGCGCCCGAAGCGTATACCTGTCGCCCGTCTCGGTAAGCACAGTATAAAAGCCGCCAACGCCGCTCAGAACGCTGCCCTCCAAACCGGATACCCTCCTTGTCATCATTGCGTCTTCTTTTCAAATACAACTGTTTTTTCAACTATCAGCTCATCCTGAACATATACGGAGAGAATCTGCTCGCCCTGTTCATAGCTGTCCAGATTCAGCTTGATAGTCTGGTTTCCCGCCTTGGAAACATCCCGGTAAACCTCTCGGGGTTCGCCGCTGCCGCCAATCAGCATACAGAGAATCTCATCTCCGTCATGTTCCACAGTAACCGTTACTGTAACTTCGGCATAATAGCTTTCAGGGATTACCTGACTGATGGTGATATCCACATATTCGCCGATCAAAGCAAGATCTCCGGCTTTCACAGCCTGACTGATTACCGTTCCCGGCTCGGCTTCATCCAGTTTTTCGTGAATCTGGCCCAGCTGAAAACCGGATGCCGCCAGCGTGGAGCGCGCCAGCTCTACGGTCAGGCCGTTCAGTTTCGGAACAACCGCCGTTTCTCCGCTTACATATAGCGTCACTTCAGAAAACGGAGCAGTCCTTTCTTCGGCTGCAGGTTCCTGCCGGATGACAGTGCCGACCTTCTCATCTGAAATGACCAGAATGATTTCTCCGGCCATCAGCCCCGCTTCGGTCAGAACCTTCTCAGCTTCACTGCGGTTCAGGCCGATACCGGCAACCTGAGGAACAGCAATTGCCTCCTTGCCCTTACTCACCGTCAGATATACGCTGTCTCCGGGATAGAGAAGTACGCCCTCTGCGGGCGTCTGCTCGAATACAACGCCCGCGATAACCTCTTCGTGATGCGCTTCATTCACGATTCCGACAAGCCCCAGCGCTTCCATCTGCGCCACGGCATCCTCCGAATCGTCCATAAGTACACTGGGAACGCGTACTCGCGTCTGCAGGCGTTCAAACAGCCGCCATCCAGAAAACGCGCCTCCGCCAAGAATTGCGGCGATCAGCGCAATCAGAAGAATCCTGAGCGCCGCTTTGCCCGCATTCTTTTCGTTCTCCCGCCTGCTGTCTCCGTTTCTTTTTACAAAGCCGCCGGCAGGCATGCGCAGCGCCTTTTTCAGGTCCACCGCAAATGCATAAGCCGTCTGATATCTTGCAGACGCATCCTTCTCCAGCGCCTTCAGAATGACTTCATCCAACGCATTTGAGATATTCTCATTCAGCTCCGACGGACGCGCAGGTTTGTCATTGATATGCTTGAGGGCAATCGCAACGGCGGTTTCCCCCTCGAACGGAACCGATCCGGTCAGCATTTCATAGAGAACAACGCCCACGGAATA
>JAFQQU010000290.1 GCA_017410445.1 Clostridia bacterium
GACCTCTCCGCATTCGTCGCACCGCTCGTTCGGACAGTTGTCATCGTCGTGGCCAAACTCTCCGCATTCGTCGCACCGCTCGTTCGGACAGTTGTCGTCGTCGTGGCCAAACTCTCCGCATTCGTCGCACCGCTCGTTCGGGCAGTTGTCGTCGTCGTGGCCAAACTCTCCGCATTCGTCGCACCGCTCGTTCGGGCAGTTGTCGTCGTCGTGACCGAACTCTCCGCATTCGTCGCACCGCTCGTTCGGGCAGTCATCGTCGTCGTGGCCAAACTCTCCGCATTCGTCGCAGATGATCCGTCCGGGCGGCGTGGGCTGAACCGGCACGGCGATGGAATCGGGCGCCGCCGTGGGCGAGGCCGCAGGAAGGGGCATCGCCGTGGGCATATCGGGCGCTGACGAGGTCTGCGGTCGGGCAGTTCCGGTCGCCGCCGGGATGCTGCCGGAGGTCATGGGCTGAAGCGGCTGACGATGGTCGGTATGATTTCCGCCGAGCAGGCTGAGCCCGATGAAGGCAACGAGCGCCGCAGCCGCATAGGCTGCAGCCGGATACAATATAGCACGGAAACCGGGCTTATTCGCCCTTTTGCGCGCAGGATAGGGCTCCACGCGCACTTCCATGCCGGTTCGCCATGTTTTCTGGGCGCGGACGGTGCGCATTTCGCCGCCCGGAAGCAGCAAAACCGCCTTTTTGCCCTCGCGCGACAGCACAAGCGCTTTCATTCCGCTCCCTCCCCGCTGAAAATGTAATAAAGAATGCACTGATAATCCCCGGCCAGCGCGACGGCGCAGGCGACGAGGTATTTCCGGTGCCGTTCGATGGTTTTTGGGCTGACGTCCAGCAGCGCGCTCAGCTCATTCACCGGCACGCGGCCCCGTGCAGCCTTGGCCATCAGGTCGGGGTTGACCCGCATCATCCGGCATGCACGGCGGCAGACACGGCGCGTTTCGGCATGCTTGGGCGAGGCCGCAGCGACGTCATTGAGCGAAAGCCCGAGGGAAAGAAGGTCCGACCGGAAGAGCTCAATCTCCTCCCTGCGCCGGAGAATTTCCTCCTCTTCCCGGTGGGCGGAAAGCGACGCTTCGCCAACCGCCCTAGCACGATGCTCCTCGCTCAGCGAACTGACCGGGACGACCTTATCCACCCTTTCCTTCCGGCGCAGATCAATCAGGCGGAACTTAAGCACCTGCCTCAGATGCGTGGTGAAGCTGCCCTTTTCCGGCGCAAAGCTCATGACCGCCTCTTCCACCGCTTCCCGCCCGGCTTCGATGTACTCGGGCCGCCGGAAGCCGATGTGCAGCATGACGCGCGCGGCAATCAGCGGCTGATACTGATGCTTCAGCCGCTCCATCGCCTCGGGACTGTACCGCGCCTGAAGCGCGAGCTCGTTCGTGCCCGGCATGCCGCCCTCTCCCTTCCTGTCCATACTGATTATGTATATTATATGGACATACTCCCGGCCCGTCAAACCTGCCGCGTCTTTCGGACCGGACACTTCAGTCCGCATCATTCATCCGGGCGGATTTGCTGGTAGGGACCGGCAGCGACCGGGAAAGGTGACGCGTGAACGCCGGAGGGGGTGTGACACTTTATGTTTTTCTCGGTTTTTATAAATATCTTAGTGCTGAATGGCATCTTTCAACCCCTCAGTCAGCTGCGCTGACAGCTCCCCTTACACAGGGGAGCCTATCATCGTTGTTTCCAGTCAGAAGCATTTGCTTAAGTTAATGATGTTGATGGTCCCCTTCCCCCGCTTCCTTCATCAGTCATCATGACGGTTCCGCTCATTCGGGCAGCTGTCGTCGTCGTGGCCGTACTTTCCGCACTCGTCGCACCGCTCGTCCGGGCAATGATCGTCGTCATGGCCGTACTCGCCGCACTCGTCGCACCGCTCGTTCGGGCAGTTGTCGTCGTCGTGGCCGTACTCGCCGCATTCGTCACACTTCTTCGTCGGGCAGTCGTCCCTGGAATGACCCTTTTCGCCGCAGCGCTTGCAGGTACGCTCGGGACAGCGATCGTCGTCGTGGCCGCGCTGTCCGCAGTAATCGCAGTATTCATAGGGACACTCGTCGTCGTCGTGGCCGTATTCGCGGCAGTCGTCGCAATATTCCTGACGGGGCTGCGGGGTGGGCGTGGAAGAAACGGCGTTCAATCCGGCTCCGGTCGCCGTTCCGGATGCGGACTTGGGCAGCGGCGTGGGCTGCAGCATGCCGGTGCAGCGGTCCTCGTCGTGGCCGTATGCGCCGCAGAGGTCGCAGCGGTCGTAGGGATCATCGTCGTCATCGTAGACGCACACATCGTCGTCATGGCCGTACTCGCCGCACTCGTCGCAGTATGCGCCCGGAAGGCGGGTCGGACAGAAATCATCCTCATGGCCCAGCTCGCCGCAGAGGTCGCAGCGGACCGTCTCATAAACGCCTGCCGCAATCCGCTCCGCGCAGTCCCGCTCGTCATGGCCGAACGCGAGACAGTATTCGCAGCTGTTGGCGTAGGTCATGCCTGCGGTGCTCTGGCCGACGGCATAGAAGACGCTGTCGGTATCAATCAGGGTGAAGGTATACAGCGCGTCCGGCTCAATTTCGCCCTCCGCCCGGACCACCGCCTCGCCCGCGTCGCCGCCGAGGGCAATGTAGGTCATGGGACTGCCGGATGCGTCGGTAAGCGTCATGAGATACTGCGTGCGCCACGGGATATCCTTGATAAAGTCAATGATGAAGATTCCGTCGCCCCGGTAGGTCACGCTTTCGGTCCATGCCTCCTCCGAAGGGGAAGGGCTCTGGGCCAGCGCAAATCCGGTCGTCAGAACCGCCAGAATCAGGATCATGCTCGTCAGTTTATTCATTCGTTTCGCCTCCTTTTTTGTGCTTCACCTAATATCCGCAGCGGAGGAGGCGATTTCGGGGGTATTTCCTGATTTTTTCAGAAAAATATTCAAAACGGGCACGTTTCTGATATAATGAAGGCAGATCATACGAATCAGGAAGGAAGGTATGAATATGGCCGATCATTTCAATCTGTATCCGCTGAAGGTGTTCGCCGCAACGGTTGCGGACTGCATGGACTTCCCGCTGCCCGAGAGCTATTGTCCGGGCGTCTCGTGGGTTTCGAACATTCTGAAGGAGCGCATGGGCGGCGCGGCGGACCGCGTCGTGCTCTATCATGCGGACGCTGTGGGGCACTATATCTGGCAGAAGTACACCAGCCTGTTTGCGCCGGTGTATCAGCATACCTCGCTGGCGCTGCCGATGCTCAGCACCGTGGAATCGGTCACGCCGGTGGCCCATGCCAGCATGTATACCGGCCTCGACCCCGAGCAGCACGGCATCATGACCTATACGCGCCCGCAGCTGACCTGCCACACGCTCTTCGACGAGTGGATCGCCGCGGGGATGAAGGTCGCCATCGTCGCGCAGGCCGATTCGACGTTCCTGCATATCTTCAAGGGCCGTGAGCTGGAATACTACGAAGCCCCGAACGCGCTCGGCGTGCAGGAGAAGGCGCTTGAGCTGATCGCGACCGACAAATACGACGTCATCTCCATCCATACCTTCGATTACGATAACGCCGCGCACGCCTTCGGCCCGGAATCCAAGCAGGCGCTCAACGCCGTCTCCATCGAAGCGGAGGGCTTCGACCGCATCGCCAAGGCCCTCGCCGTGCATAAGGACAAGCACCGCACGCTCCTCACCTACTCGCCCGACCACGGACAGCACCTGACCGCCGGCGGCAACGGCAGCCACGGCTCCAAAATGATCGAGGACATGAACGTCGTGCATTTCTTCGGAACGATCTGACCCGCTCACCGGCGGCAGCAGGGCGGGATTCTTAAGGGATGAATCCCTTAAGCCGCCGGAGGCACGCCTCTCCGCCGGAGGCGACCACAATGTCCGATTATTCCGATCGCCCCGACCTTCGCCCCCATTCTTTGCCGCCGCCCGAAAAACTCATCAGGGCCGCGTCCTCTCATCCGTAAAAAAGCCCGGCGGATGCTCCCGCCGCAGCGGATCCGGGCGGCGCAGTGACTGCGCGTCGTGCGAAGCACGCTCTCAGAAGGACGGGGAACCCGGCCGCACGGAGAGGAGCGCACGCCAACGGCCGCAATGTGCACCGGTGCTTTCAAAAAACGCACCCAAACATAACCGTCGCCCCGGACGATCAGAAATCCAATCGTCCGGAGCGAACTGTATATGGAGAACTACCTCTTGTCCGTCAGCTTCAGGCGGACGCCCTCGCCGGTCAGCGGGATGGGCTTGCCCTCCGCGTCGTATTTGGCGATGGAGAGAATCAGCTCCTCGGGGTAGACCAGCTGTTCCACGACGTCATAAGTCACAGAGACCTTCCAGCGTCCGTCTGCGGTCCGAACCGGAGCAATAAATCTTGGATATGCTGCGCCCATCCAGTATTCCTCGCCGACCGGACAAAAACGCACGAAGCCTCCGCAAACAATATCCTTTGCCAGACTCTCCTCATCGCAGAGGATATCAAACGAGATGCAGGAATCGGCAGGAGATACAACAAGCTCATTGATGCAGACAGTGAATCCATCAAACTCAAACGTCTTCTCGCCCTCGTACACGCGCATTTCATCGACGGGATTGATGTCGGCGAGGTCAAAGGTAATGGTGAATTCCTCCGCCAGCTCCGCAACGCCTGCGATGACCAGCTCTTCGCCATAAGTCTTGTCCCTGATGGGGCGTACCTCAATCATGCCATCGCCCGCAACGGGCACCTTGCCCTCAGCGATCAGCGCATCAACGCGCTGCCAGAATTCTTCCTCGGTTTCCTTCTCGTCATCCCATTCTGACAGGTGGGTCGGTTCGCCCTTGATTTTCAGAATGGTGAATTTCAGCTCGGTTTCAAGGCCTTCTCCCTTCGCCTGACCGGTCAGCACGCACTGAGTCGGACTCTTGAGAAAATACTCCGTTACGTCGTATGCCGCGCAGCATTCCAGCGCCGCCCCGCCGACCGAATCATTACACAGCACATAATATTGTTCTTCCTCTCCAAGGGGCTCCAGCGTCCAGAACAGCGATACGCTGCCGGCTACCGGACTGTACAGGCCTTCAGTCAGGGTGAAGCGCACAGTTTTGCCCTCATAGGTTTCATTGAGCGACTGAATGTGACCGATCACCGCTTCGTTGACAACGGTCTCGCCGGTTTCCCGGTTGATATATCCAAAAAATGTGGCAATACCCTCCAGCCGCGTCCCCGCAAACGCTGCGCAGCCCAGCGCCAGAATAACCGCCAGCGCAATGGCCAGCGACATCAGTCTCTTTCTCTTCATGATATATTCCCTCCTCGGCTCCTCATGCAGGGAGCGAAGGACGCATTGCTTCACGCTCTCCGGCGTGCTGCCGAAAGCATTTTTCAGATCGTCCATCTTCATTGCTCCGCTGCCTCCTTTTCCATTTCATTCCTTACTTTCTCTCTTGCCCTGGCCAGGCGGGATTTCACCGTGCCGGTCGGAATTCGCATGATCTTCGCTACCTCCTCCACCGGATACCCCTCCACATAGTGCAGCACCATCGGAAGCCGCATCTTCTCATCCAGCGAGAACAGCGCGCGGAACACCGCCGGGTCTGCGTCCGGGCCGGGCATGGGCGGCGGCTCGGGCAGCCTTTCGCTCGGGCGCTCCCACTTTGCCCGCCGGTGGATGGAATGGCATTCGTTGATGAGGATGCGGATCACCCAGCTCTGCATATAGCGGTCGTCGCGCAGAGTTTCACGCTTTTTGAGCGCCCTGTAGATGCACTCCTGAATCGCGTCCTCCCGGTCGCACGGCTGACGAAGCAGCGTCGCCGACACGCGGTAGAGCGTATCCTGCATGGCGATGATGCGCGCCTCAAACTCTTCCTTCGTCACGGCTTAATCTCCTTTGTTTGTCGTAAGATCGATCTACGTAAGTAAGATGCGCGAGGCGGGCCTTCCGGTTCCGTTTCAGAAAAATTAACAAAGAAACACAGCCGCGCAGAGGTTTTCCCTCCGCACGGCTGTGTTTTTGAATCGTATTGTCAGGCTTCCGGCCCGTACTGCTTTCTGATTTTCCTAAGCGACAGATAATAGCTCGGAACGAGAATGAGGTCCGCGCCGGTCCATGCCAGCACCTCCGCCCAGAACACGCCCCAGTAGCCGATTAGCGCGGGCAGCAGCAGCGCGGAGCCCGTCCGCATGACGAATTCCGCAATACCGGAGGCCATGGGCATGACGGTGTCGCCCATGCCCTGAAGGGCGGAGCGGTAGATGTGCAGGATATAGAGAATCGGCAGGCATACGCTCATCAAAAGCAGATATTCCCACGCGATCCTCGACGCCTCGGCGACCTCCTCCGGCGTGCCCGAAATGAAGCTGCCGGTGATGCCGCGGCCGAAGACCAGCATGAAAACGGTAATCACGCAGGCGGTCAGCACGCCGGTGATCGCCGCCGCGTGAACGCCCTTCCGGATGCGCGTGATCTTGCCCGCTCCCAGATTCTGCCCGGCATAGGTGGAGGTCGCGTATCCATAGGAGATGGCCGCGATTTCCAGAATGCCGTAGAGCTTGTTGGTCGCGGTGTAGCCCGCGATGAAGGTCACGCCCAGCGTGTTTATGATCTTCTGAACGATCATGCCGCCCAGGCCGATGACCGCGTTCTGCGCCGCAACCGGGATGCCCAGCTTCATGAGTCGGCCGCTGATCGCTCCGTCCAGCCGGAAATCAGCCCTTTCGGGGCGGATGAACCCGATCTTGCTCAGCCGGTACAGGCAGAACAGGCAGGAGCAGACCTGCGCGATGACCGTTGCGACCGCCGCGCCGATAACGCCCCAGTGAAGCACCGCGACAAACAGGAGATCCAGCCCGATATTGACCAGCGAGGCGATGACCATCGCATACAGCGGGGATTTGCCGTCGCCCAGAGACCTCAGCACGCCCGCCATCAGGTTATACGCCATGACGATGGGAAACGCCAGAAACAGCACCATAAGATACCGCTCGCTCATCGGGCGGATTTCCATGGGCGTATCCAGGAGATTCAATACCGGCGGAATGCTTATGACCGCAATGAGCGTAACCGCAAGCGCGTTGATCACGGCCAGCATGATCGAATTACCGATGTTCTTTCTCAGCGCCCCGTAGTCCTTCGCGCCGAATGCCTGCGCCATGGGAATCGTGAAGCCCTGCGCGAGGCCCTGAATGAGCCCTAAGAACATCCAGTAGAACCAGTCGGACGCGCCCAGCGCCGCCAGCGCGGAAACGCCCTCCACCGTGCCGACCACCTGCGCGTCCACCACGGTATACATCTGCTGGAAGATATTGCCCACCATCAGGGGCAGCGCGACCGAGAAAATCAGCCGGATGGGGTTTCCCTCGGTCATGTTTTTAACCTGCATCGGGGTTGCCTCCTCAAAAAATCCGCACGGCAATTCTGCCGCGTCAAAACCAATGCCTATTTCCCGGGAACCCGGTTGAAGAATTCATCAAAGAAGAGGTCGTCGTATTCCCATTCCGCGCCGTATCCGTCCTCGTCCGGCGGCTCGTAGTCGCTGAGATAAGTCAGGGTGTAGCGCCGCGTCTCCCGGTCGAACCGCAGGCTGCATTCCTCATATCCGTCCGGAACGTTGATCAGCCCGGCCCGGCGGAGAAATCCGCTCGTCCAGATTTCGGCGGACTTGTTTTCAAGAAGAACGCTTTCGGGAATCAGCGCCTTTCTCCGGTAGTACGCCCAGGGCTTCAGCATGTCCTGCGCTTCCGGATCGCCGTAAAACGAGGCGCGCAGCAGCCACATCATATAGGCTTTGGCCGTGACTTCCTCATGAAAATAGTACCGGAGGAACTCTTCCAGCTCCCTTTCATGCTCTGCGGACGGCTCCGATTCATACCGGTCCAGCAGACAGATCAGCGGGGGCGTGCAGCGGCGGCGGAAAAACTGCGCCATATCGCGCATGCTCCGGACGTCGCCTGAGCTGCATCGGCGCGCCAGAGAAGCGGTCTGCTCGTCGCGGTAAATATCCTCATTGGCGCGCTCGATGCCCAGCCGCACGTATTCAGCCATGAGGTCCTTCTCAGGCGCAGCCGTATCTTCGGCGCGGACCGGCGTCCCGGCCTGCTCCGCAGCAGAGGAAACCGCCCGTCCGCCGATTTTCTTCAGTATTGTCTTCAGAAAACCCATCCGCTCCGCCATATTGCTCCGCCCTTTCAGAATACAAGTCCATATTTCTTATTTGCCCAGCGCCCGGCGGATGGCCGTCGCCGCGTAGGACGCAAAGCCATGGTTCAGGCTGCCGTCCTCAACGCTCTTGTGCTCCCAGAGCGTGCCGGTCAGCTCCGCCATGCCGCCGAAGAAGCCCTTGATCTCCTCAAGCACCTTCTGATACATGCCGCGCTCCAGCAGGCACTCAAGCCTTACATAGATGCCGATGAATGCATTGGACGGCTCAACCTCCCGACCGAGCAGCGCATATTTCTCATGATCCGGGCCAAAGATCTCCTCAAACGCCCGCTTCAGATACGCATACTCAGGCGCGTCCAGATCGATTCCGCCGAAGTGAATCGCGTAATACTGGCAGGTCTCGGAGGTGTTTCCGGTGTTGACCAGCCTGCCCTCATCATCCCTCAGCGCGTTCTCGGTGAACAGCTCGCCGTCGAAGGACAGCCGCGCCGCCATATCCCGTACGGCGTCCGCCTGAGCGATCAGCTCCGGCCTGTCATACATCCCGCCGATGGCGCGCAGCATCCGGGAATAGAGGAAGTTGGTCGGATAATTGACGCCGCCGGTCCAGTCGTTGCACTTGGACCATTCGACGAAGTTCCACCCGGGCATGCTTTCAAGCAGGCCGTCCTCGTTGAGATACTTCCCGAAGAAGCCCAGAAGCCCGTCGCAGACCGCGCGGTATTCCTCTTTGTCCATCTCCGGGCTGCGCTCAAGGGCCTCCTGAAGCTCAAGAACATACCACATCGCCCACTGCGGGATGAAGCTGCCGGTCGGCTCGGAGGGATAGGTCATGGGCAGCATGCCCTCGGGCAGCGCCGGCAGACGGCCCGCGTCCACGAAATTCCTCAGGAAGGTCCGCTCCAGCTTGTTGTCGCCGGTGAAGGTGTATTCCGCCTGCGCGGTATAGTAGCTGTCGCACAGCCAGCCCGCGCGCTCGCGGCCCGGGCAGTCCATGTAGATATCCAGCGAGTTCTGCCGGAAGGTGGACGCCGCCGCATCGTAAATCTCATTGAGCAGCACGTCATCCGAACCGAGCGTGCCGTATTTCAGCTCGGGGTAGATGTACAGCCGCATGCCCATGCGGCGAAGCTTCATTCTGCCCCGCAGGACGGTCGCCTGCGCATAACGCATCTCCATCGGATCGAAGCCTTCGAGATGATACACGCCCGGCTTCAGCGTAAAGTTCAGCACGTGCACGCACTGCGGGAACAGCCGCTCGGTGGCAACGTAAGGCGCGGGACAGTAGTCCTCGTAGGAGATGAACAGCTCGCTCTCTTCAAATACCTCTACGTCCGCCTGAACAAAACCGGTGTTCACCCGGCCGAAATCGCACATCACATATTCGCCGGCTTCCAGCTCCCTCTCCTCAAACGCAGACGCCGCCGCGCCGTCCGGACGGAAGCTCAGGCAGCGGTAAGCGCGGTAGGGCGCGGCTTCCAGCTCGCTGCTTCCAAAGCCTTCGGTGTGCTCCGGAATCCGCCGGATATACCACGGGTCGCGCAGTCTCTCCTGATCGGAGACGCACGTTCCCCGGCCCGCGATGATCTTCGCGTCGATCTCATCCATGCAGGGGACGGGCGCGCCGCGCGGAATGAACTTCATGTCCTCCTCAACCGGCGCGACCGGCCACGCTTCCAGCTCGTCCATTCCCCGGTATACCTCGGAAAAATGGCGCTGCAGCGAAAAGCGCATGACCTTCTGAACGCGCGACAGGCTGCGGAATCCGGCGAAATCGTATCCGGTCGCCGCAATGACCTCATCATTCAGAACGACCTCCGCCGCGAGGAAGCCCGGGTGCTTTACGCAGCTGTGCGCCGCGACATAATAGCTGGCGACGTCGATGCGCAGCGTGCCGCCTTCGGTCAGATTGATCATGATCTCATCCGTCCGGGCATGGCCGTGCGCCGCGCGGGCGGGGCCTGCGGAGATGACTTTGCCGCCAAAATACGCCTTATAAAAGGTCGCCGCGGCCACTCTGAGCCGCGCCGTTCCTTCCGCCTTGGGCAGTTCGCAGATGAACACGCCCGTGATATTCATTTCCCTGTCCAGTCCTTCCAGAAAGACCGGTTTTGCCTTGATAAACATATTCATTTCACTTTCCCGCCCGTTTATTTTTTCTCAGGACCGCCGACCGTGGTGATGATCTCGCGGGAGATCATCTGCAGCTGCTCAGACAGGCCGCTCCACTTTCTGCGGTTCTCCTCTTCGGCGATATACTTCATCTGTTCGCACTCTTCCTCGGCCTCGCGGAGCATCTGCGCGCACTTCTCCTCGGCCGTGCGGATTTTCTCCTCCGCTTCGGCGCGGGCGCCTGCCTCAATCTCCGCGCACAGCCTGTCCTGTTCGGCCATGCGGCTTCTGATATTCTCCAGATACTGATCGGCGGTGCTCTGCGCCGCCGCAAGCAGCCCGTTGAGCTCGATGGACGCCTGCGCCAGCGTGCCGGCCTGCTCGATGGCAATGGCCCGGTTCTCCAGCCGCTGCTGCATGCCGGAGGTCTGCTTCTCCAGCGCGTCGATCTTCATGGACGCGCCGCCCAGCTCATGATCCCTCTGATGAAGGACGGAGCGGGTCGCCTCCAGCTCTGCGCGCGCGCCGGTGAGCGCGGTCTGCGCGTCGATCAGCTGTCCGCGGAGCGAATCGATCAGCAGCCGCGCATTCTTCGCCTCGCTGCGCGCCTCGGCCAGCTCCTCGCGGCGCACGCTCTCCTCCTGCTGTGCAGCCATGAGCTGCGCCTGCATTTCCTTAAGCGCCTTGCGGTTGGCGGACGCATTGTCCTTGGCTTCGGACAGCTGCTTTTTCGATTCCTCCGCCTGTGCGTGCAGCTTCTCCTGCCCGTCGGTCAACTCCTGAATCAGGCGCATCAGCTCCGTGCGGTTCATTTTTCTGAAATCCTGCTCCTGCATCATCTATCCACCCAGTTCTTCTCATCCGGCAGCTTCCCGCCGGAATGAACATTATTCGTGTTATCCGATTATACACAAAGTCATTATATGCCCATTTATATGCCCTGTCAACCGCGCCCGGAAGAGGAACAGGCTAATTTTCGCATCCCTGTATTTCCCCCGCCTCCGGCCGCGCCGCCAAAACAGGTAAAGCCGCCGCATGACGTCTCACGCGGCGGCAAACCATCAATTATTCTTCGGCGGGATCTTCCTCTTTTTCGGATTCGGCTTCTTCCTGCACGGCTACCTCGGTTTCTTCCTGAACGGGCTGCGCAGTTTCCACCTCGATCGGCTCTACGAAAACCTCCTCGGTTTCCTCCTCCGGCTCCTCGTTCGTCTCGGGCAGCTCGGGCGCCGGCTCCGGCTCTTCGGCGGCGCGGAAGGTCAGGCGCTCGTCGTCCGGCTCGTCCTCCAGCTCGATTTCGGGCTTGTCGGTCAGGCCGATGAAGCTTAGCGCCTTCGAGAAGAAGTTCTGCATCGGGGTCTGATTGGCGCGGGCTTCGGCCTCCTGCTTCTTGCGGATGGCCGCCATCTCCTCTTCGCGGACCGCCCGGCTCTCGTCGCACACCAGTTTGATCAGCTGATCGCTGTCCGCCTCGACCTGCTCCAGGCAATACTTCACGCCCACCTCCAGCTGCTGCTCGGTCAGCGGGCCGTGCATCTTCACGCGGAACTGAATCTTTCCGGCCAGATAATCCAGTTCGAAGAAGCCGGGCTTCTTGCGGCTGTCGTTGAGGTTGGCCAGCCAGCGGGCGACGCCGCGCGCCTCCTTGACCCGGACAGAAACCGGCAGGATGGCCGTCAGCAGCAGGTCGTCGCCGATATCGCGGATGCGCACTTCACATCCGCTCACCCGGCTTTCGCCCGCGAGCTCCGCCTGATAGACAAACACATATTCCGTCCTGCAGGCGGCGGCGATATTTTTCTTCTCCAGATATTCCTTTACGATTGCGGCAGTTTCCATTATTATATACCTCCCGTATGAAAAAATACTGCACCTCTTACTCATAATTATACCTGTAAATTCACAAAACCGCAACACCCAATCCGGCGTCCGGGTGAAAATCCATATTGCCGCCAAAAAGGAAACGCCCCCGGGCGGAAACACCCGGGGACGGAAAATATGCTTTTGTCAGGCGCTGATTTCTTACCAGAACAGCATGGCGTTCTCGTCCATCAGCTTCTGAACGGCCTCGATGAAGAAGTAGTCGGCGTAGACCATGTAGATATGGGGCTTGCCGTCGTGATAGGCGCCGGTGCACTTCTTGAAGATGGCGGGGCTGTCCTCGCTCCAGTCGGCATGCTCGGCTTCCATGGCCTTGAGCAGCTTCTCGGCAGCAGTCTTGTACATGGCCTTCTCATACTGCGGAACGGCCTTGGCGATTTCGAGCAGACCGCAGGCGGCGATGGCGCCGGCGCAGTCGTCCTTGAGGACGGGCTCGGCGGGCGAACGGAAGTCGCAGTTGGGCAGCCAGTCGTCGCAGACATTGGCGATGAAGTAATGCGCAACCTGCTTGGCGGTATCGAGGTAACGCTCCTCGCCGGTGTGGATGTAGCTCAGAACGAAGCCGTACAGCGCCCATGCCTGGCCGCGGGACCAGGAGGAGCCGGACTCAAAGCCCTGTCCGCCGGGGTTATCCAGCATTTCGCCGGTCATCGGATCGAAGCAGACGATGTGGTTGCTCGAGCCGTCCGGACGGATGAAGCAGTCGATGTTGGTATCCGCATGCTCCATGGCGATCAGCTTGAAGCGCGGGTCGCCGGTGCAGGCGCTGGCGCGGTACAGCAGCGGGATGTTCATCATGCAGTCGATGATGCCCCAGCCGATGCGGTCGCCGTTCCAGGCGCGGATGAAGCCGTTGGGATTGAAGCGGCCGGCCAGCGTGCTGGCAGCGGTCAGCCAGCGGCGGCGGCTCAGGGGATTGCCGGTCAGGCGGTAGTCGACGCCGGCGGTCAGGTTCCACATGAAGCCCACGTCGTGATGCAGCTTCTCGAAGTCGACGAGCACTTCGTCCAGCATCTCTTCGCAGCGTTCGGCGCCCTTCTTATACTTCTCGTCGCCGGTCATCAGATACATCTGCCACATGGACGCGCCCCAGAAACCGTTGGTCCACCAGGACTTGCCGCCGTTGCCGGGAGCCCATTCGCCGTCCTTGACGGTATAGGGAATGAAGTCGATTTCGTTCGCCTTGGCGAGACCGTAGGACATCTTCGCTTCAAGCTTCGCTTTCACTTGTTCCAGCCATTTTGCATCCATCAGACAAACCCTCCCATTGTTAATATCGATGGATTCATTTTACACGAAAATTACCGTTTGCGCAAGACCTGAAACGCCTCTTACCAACAAAAAGAAGTCCCGCGCATCATATCCGCACAGGACTTCAGGCCATATTCAGTTTCTCCCGAAGATCACCGTCTGATCGCCCTCGGGATATACATGCACCGTCTGCGCTGCGCCCGTTCCCTCCAGATAATGCATGACGCGCTTTCTGGTATATTCGTAGATCTCCTGAACCGTGATCTGCCGGTTCCGGTCGGCGTCCGCCTTCAGGGCGACGCTGCGGTCGTAGATCAGATCCCAGCCCGCGCCCTCGCACAGGCTCTTTCCCATGATGGCCGCGGTGCTCTGCTCCTGCGGGCCGCTCGAGAAGGCGCGGCGGTAGCTGTCCTCATCGGCAGAGGCCGAGGCGATCACCGTGTATTTTCCGGTGGTCAGCGCCGTTCCGCCCGCGAAAATCGCCTCCGTCTGCCCGGTGAACCGCTCGAATTCGCCGCCCGCGCCGATGAACGCGCCGCTCTGGCAGAAGTCGAGAATCACAATCACCTTGCCCGGAATCGTGCTGAGCGCAGCTTCCAGCTGGGAAACCGTCATCCGGCTCTCGTCGTGCAGCCGGAGATAGGCGACGCCGTTTTCGTATGCGCCGTGGCAGTTGATGTAGAAGAGGGAAATATCGGTCTCCTTCGCGCCGGCGAAGGTTTCGGCAATGCCCGAGAGCACTTCCGCGCGCGTGCTGTCCAGCTGCAGGCTCACCGAATAGGAGAAGCCCTCGATCGTCTGGCTCTTCAGCATGTCGGCCACGCCCTGCGCCGTGTTCTCGCCGCCCACGCGCGGGTCGGCCTCATACTTCTGTTCGCCCAGCACCAGCGCGCGGTATACCGGACGCACGCCGTCCACATGCACGGAGATGGTATCTGCAAAGCTGCCGTCTGCGGACATCGCGGTAATCACCGCGTCGCCCTCGGAAACGCCGGTCACGACGCCGCTCTGCGTAACGCTCGCCACCGACGGATCGCTGCTCTGATAGCGCGCCGTCTGGTTGGACGCGTTGGCCGGATAAAAGACCGGGCGCACGGTTGCCTGCTCCTCGGCCCGGATCGTGATCTGATCCATTTCAAATTCCATGCCCGTCACCTCGACCGGGCGCACGGTGACGACGCAGCGGTCCTTCACCTCGCCGTAGGACATGACCCACACCGTCGCCTGTCCGGCGGACACCGCGCGGACGGTTCCGTGCGGCTCGACCGATACAATATTGCTGTTCGAGCTGGCATAGGTCAGCCCGGGCAGCGCGTTTTTCGGCTTCAGCTCGGCGGTCAGGGTGAATTCTCCGTCCACGTCCATCATCAGGTCGTGCCGGGAGAGCGTCACCTGCTCGGGGAGCACCTGCCCTTCCTCCGGCGCGGTCATGACCAGGCGGTAGGGGCCGGTCATGTTGGAGAAAGCGCTGATGCGCAGATAATAAGTCTCGCCCGCGGTCAGCTCACACTGAATCATGAAGTTCGCATCGCCCGGGAAGAGAATATCGTCGTTGCTTGCCAGCAGCCGTCCGCTGTCGTCCATGATGAGGCCGCGGGTATCCAGCACGCTGTCGCCCGACTGCTCCGTGCGGATGGAATACCAGCCGCTCACCGCCGCCGTGAAGCTGAACCAGTGAACGTCTCGGGCGCGGACGATGGTTTTTGCATAGCGGACCGAGCCCTCCGGAAGCGTTATGGCATTGTCAAAGCAGCGGCCTCTCGCGTCCAGCATGACCTCGACCGCCAGCGAGCCCGCGCTCCTCGCGGTGATTTCCAGCTCGTATTCGCAGCCGGCCTCGAGGCTGCAGATGAAGGTGAACACGCCGTTCTGCTCCGAGGCTTCGAGCGTCTCCCCGCTGTCCGTTCTGAACAGGCGCACCGCCGCTGCGGGGATTTCCTCCGTATCGCCCGGGAAGCTGCGGAAAATATACAGATCGTCGCTTTCCGGGGTGAAGCGGTATCTCAATACGTCGCCCGGCTGCAGGGTTTCCTGCTCGTGGCTGTTTAAAAAGAGCGTCGTGACCGGCTTTTCGGCGGCGCGAAGCCCCGATGCGGCCTCCGTCGGCTGCTCCGAGGGCGCAGTCAGCTCAGCCCCCGCCCAATGGTACGGGAGCTGAACGACGCTCAGCAGCGCTGCCAGAAAAACCGACAGCAGCAGCCGGGCAAGCCCTCTTGTCAGCCGCATGGTCATCCGCTCTTTTCAGTATGTTTTTACTCCATCGTCAGATACTGCGAGGACACATAGCCCTCCGCCTCAGCCGTCTTCACATGCGCCCAGCCGTCCGCCTCTCCCATGACGATGACGCGCCAGCCGTCGGGCAGCGTGGTCAGAATCCGGGCGGAAGTGGACGTGGTCTCGCGCAGGTTGAGCGTGGACCAGGCGGTCGCCAGCGTCACCTTCGCATACCTTTCGCCCGGCTTCAGCGCGGGCAGCTCCTGCTGCCGGACCGCCGTGCCCTCGGAATCAAGGGACACGCCGTCGGGCAGACTGTCCATGGCCGGAAGCATCTCTGTTTCAAAGACCTGCTCCGTGAACGTCAGGCCGGGATAATAGAAGGAAAGGATCTCCCCGCAGCTCATGCCGTATTCCCCGGCCATCCACTGCGCGCCGCGCTGGCTCATGCCGACGCCGTGACCGTAGCGGCGCAGCTCAATGACAAACTCGCCGCTTTCCTCGCCCATCTGCGTGCGGACGGTGGTCAGTTCGCAGTCGATGCTGCTGATTTTGAGATTCAGCCCGGTTTTCAGCTGATCATACACGCTGATTTCACAGCTGAATTCCTCCTCCAGAACCACCGGGTCGCCCACTTTCTCGCCCAGCAGCACCGGCTCATACGTATTCCTTCCAAACAACGCATGAATCCGGTCGAGGTTGGTCGGTTCGGAATAAACCGGCGTCATCGGGCAGGCGCTGATGCGGTAGGTCAGGGTCAGATACTGATACATCCGGTTGGGCTCGCCCGAGAGCGTGGTGTGCGGCGCGACGGAGAGAATCTGATCGATGAAGATGTTCTCCAGCTCGTCGCTGTAGTTCATGGCGCTCAGATATTCGGTCGCCGCCGTCTTCATCTCGCGTTCGATCAGCTCGGGCAGCTCGCAGCCGTCCTCGCGCAGCACGAGCGAGGTCACCGGGCTTTTGGGGTTTTCCAGATCATAGGGATCGTCCGAAACGGCGAGATAGCCGTCGTCCGTCGTGATTCCGAGGACGTCGTGCGCCATGGCGGTCTGGCCGCCGTTGCTGGCGGTGTAGTAGCAGGTGGCGTAGTCGCTTCCGTACAGGCCGACCAGCCCGCGCGTCTCATTCACCGCAGCGATGGCGTTCACATAGGAAGGATCATAGCCCATATAGACCTGATCGGCCGTGGTGTCCACGACGTGATAATCCTTGTCCGCCCGGTCGGCCCGGCGCTTGAGCGCATAGGTCCGCGCGGCGACCGCCTGCGCCTTGAGCGCCTCCATGGGGAAGGCGTCGTTCATCTCGTAGGGCAGCACGCCGTAGAGATACTCCTCAATGTCGATCAGCAGCACCGGCTGCAGCACGCCATCGCTTGCCGTCAATTGAAGGCTTCCGCAGTAGAGCTTGCCGCGGGGCGAGCCGCCGATATACAGGCCGTTGTCGCCCGCTTTCTCATGCCGGGTCAGCGTGAGGCGTTCGCCCTGACGGAGCGTCATGCCGCCGGTCGCCAGCCATACCTCATCGCCCACGGCGGTCACGCGCAGGTTTGCGTCCTCGTTGAACCGCATATCCGCATTTCCGTTCAGGCTGTAGCTGCCGGACAGGGTGATATTCAGGGCGTATACCTCGCCCAGGGATTTCAGCAATACCTTCAGCTCGCCCGATTGCGCCCTCTGCGCCTCCTGCTCCGCCAACGTGGCGCCCGGAAGCATCAGGATACACGCGATCAGCGCGCAGAACAGTCGTTTCATCCAGCTGTGTTTCATATTGACCTCCTTGGGAGCGGTTGCACGCTCAAATCAATGATAGCACAACTATACCCCTTTTGCATACAGTTTTTCAGTCATGGGAAAATTTACTCCGGAGCCGGCGCGGATATGACAGCCAAAAACATCCTTATATGTATAAGACGCTCATCCGCCCCTCCGCGTTTCGGCGTCCCGCAAAAAAGAAGGGCGCGCGGCATACCCTCACGCCGTGCGCCCGAAAAATCCCGATCGCCTTACGCCTGAGCCGGCTCCTCTTCGGGCAGCCCGGCCAGGATACCGTCGACAATCTCCTTCCAGTCGTCATAGCTTCTCGCGCCCAGATACTGGGTATCCGGCGTCAGAATGTTGCCCTGACTGTCCACAAAAATAGTTTCCGGCACGGCGCTCACATGCTGCAGCTTCATCACGATGACGTCGTAGTTCGGCAGGAAGTGGCGGTAATCGGCGCCGGTCGCGTCGATGATCGTCCATGCCGCGTCCACCGCCATGGGATGAACGGAGCCGTCGGAATCCAGCATGTCGATCACCATACCGATCACCTGGAACTCGCCCTCGCCGTACGCCTGATTGAGCGCGGCCAGATCGGGCATTTCCTGAATGCAGGGGTTGCAGAAGGTGCCCCAGATGTTGATCATCGTCACCTTATGATCAGCAAACACGGTCTGATCAACGGTCTCGCCGGTCAGCGTCACGGTCCTGAAATTCTGAAAGGAGGGCTCCTCCGTCCATTCCAGCGCGTTCATTGCCTCGGTCAGGGCCTGCGCGTCCGGTCTGGGCTGCTCGGTCGCCTCGGGCAGGACCTCCGCCATCGCACATCCGGTCGTCATCAGCGCAAGCGCCAGAATCATCATCAATACTTTCTTCATAAACCCGTCTCCTGTCTGATTGATCTTTCTTCTTATTTAAAAGTATAGTAGCTGTTGCTGATGTAGCCGCTCTCGCCGCCCACCTCAACCTTGCTCCACTTCTCGCCGACCCACGTGACCGTCACGCTCTGGCCGTTTTTGAGGGTCCTCAGCACCGTGTAGCCGGTGCCCGCGCCTCTTCTCAGGTTGACCCTTCCGGTCGTGCGCGCCTCGAGGCCGAGGGAAACATAATTCTTGCTGATCCATCCCTCTTTGCCGCTGCCCGCAATCTGAACCTTATACCAGTTTCCGCTCTCATCGAGAATCTCCATCCTCGTTCCGCGGCCGTATTCGCCGACGACCGAATACTTCGTGCCCGCGCCGCGGCGGAGATTGACCGTGCTGTTCGGGTACTTGGTCATAATCTGCGCGACCGAGCCACTCACCCGGACGCCGGTCGGGCTGCCGGAAGAAACGGAATCGGTAATTCGGAGATACCGGCCGTAAATCCAGCCGGTCTTGCCGTTTTTGATCAGCCGCACGCGGTGCCAGGTGTTGCCTTCATAAATAACTTCGACCTCGTCGCCGTTTTTCGCCCAGCCGATGATCGCCTGCGAAACGCCCGCCTTGGCGCGCAGGTTGACCGAACCGTCCCGCGAGGGCGTCTTGATCACGCCATAGAGCGTATCGGCCAGCGCAGCAGGCGCAAACATCGCCGCCGTCATCGCAATCAGAACCAGTACCGCCGCCAGACGCTTCATTCTCTTCATCGTCAGCTCGCCTCCGTCCGTATAATTTTTCCTTATCTGCCATATGAGACGGGCAAAAAAGGAATTTTGTTGCAGAATCCGGAAAATGACTGCTCCGCCTCCGCCCGTTTTCCCGCATTGTATATATACCGAGTTTATGCCTTCTGCAAACCCGCATGGTAACAATTGTGTCAATTTGACACCCATCCAATTCAATACAGCACATTGACAGAACGGGCCGATTGCGGTATCGTTATTTTGATACAATGTGCAAAGGACGGGGATACTATGCTGACCATCGGAATCTGCGGCGCAAGCGGAAGCGGAAAGACCACTCTGGCAGAAGAGCTGATGGCCCGGCTGCCCGGCCGCGCGACGCTCGTTCATCAGGATGCATACTATAAAGATCATTCGCATCTGCCCTTTGAGGAGCGCGCCCGGATCAATTACGATCATCCGGAGATCTTCGATCACGACCTGCTCTATGCCGACCTGAAGGCGCTGACCGAAGGCCGCCCCATTCAGGAAAAGGGCTATGACTTTGCCCAGCACAGGCGCAGCGACCCGCTGACCACCATCGTCCCGGGCGACGTGCTGATTTTCGAGGGTATCCACGCCTTTTACGACGTGCGCATCCGCGAGCTGCTGGATTTCAAGCTGTTCATGAAGGTCGATCCGGACGTCTGCCTGCTCCGCCGTGTGCAGCGCGACATTCTGGAGCGGGGCCGCGAAATCGACGGCATCGCCCGGCAGTATCTGGATACGGTCAAGCCGATGTATGAGCAGTACATCCGCAATTACTCCGAATATGCGGATATCATCGTCGCCAAGGGCGGCAAATCGCAGCGCATTGTGGATGTTCTGGCCTGCTATATCAATTCCGGCCGCGTTTAATGCGGCGCTTCATCAAAAAGCAGCTTGACTGCGAGGAGGGACAACAGCTTCCATGGGCATACAGTTCATTACCGACAGCACCGCCGACCTGACCAAAGAATATATTGAAGCAAACGGCATCCGCCTGATTCCCATGATCTATCAGATGGACGGCCAGGAATATTACGATTCCCCTCTGGGCGGCGTAAACACGCAGACCCGCAAGGAGTTCTACGACGCCATGCGCGCGGGCGCTCAGCCCACCACCTCCCAGATCAACGAAATCACCTTCACCGAAGCCTTTGAGGAAATCCTCTCTCAGGGCGACGACGCGTTCTTCATCTCCTTCTCCAGCGGCCTGACCGGCTCGCTCAACAACGCGCGCCTGGCCTGCGAGACCCTGAAGGAAAAATATCCCGAGCGCACGGTGTATATGGTCGATTCCCTGTCCGCCTCTCAGGGCGAGGGGCTCCTGGTTCACATGGGCATCGAGGCCATGAAGTCCGGCAAGACGCCCGAAGAGGTGAAGGCCTATCTGGACGAGGCCCGCTTCTGCATCCATCACCGGTTCACGGTGGAGGATCTGGTCTATCTCAAGCGCGGCGGCCGCATCTCCGCGGCGACGGCTGCAGTCGGCACGATGCTGAGCATCAAGCCCATGCTGAGCGTGGACGACGAGGGCCATCTGGTTTCTCAGGAGAAGGCGAAGGGCCGCAAGAAGGCGCTCAAGTCTCTGGTCGCGCATCTGGTGGAGAAGGCCGGTGAGGATTTCGCGGGCGACATCTATCTGGTGCATTCGGACGCGAGCGAGGCCGACATCGACTTCACCCGCGCGGCGGTTCAGCAGCAGTTCGGCCGCGACGTGACGCAGGTATCCACCCTGTCGCCCATCATCGGCGCGCACACGGGCCCCGGTCTGGTCGCGCTGATCTTCCATACGCCGGGCAGCAGCCGGTAATATCAAGCCATGCATACAAAAAACGAAGGCCGTTTCATCAGCCTTCGTTTTTTTGTTTGATGATCAATAACCTTCGCCCAGCTCGCCGCCCTCGGCTTCACACAGCGTGCCCGCCGCGAACCGCGCCTCGGCCTCTTCCATGATCTTGACCGTCGCGCTGACGCCGCAGCGATCCGCGCCCGCCGCACGGGCCGCCAGAACCGCATCCAGCGTGCGCATGCCGCCGGCCGCCTTGACCTTTACCTTATCGGAGACCGCCGCGCGCATGATCTTCAGATCCGGAACATTCGCGCCGGAGCTGCCGTAGCCGGTCGAGGTCTTGACAAAGTCCGCGCCCGCCTTTTCGCAGATCTCGCAGGCCTTTACCTTTTCCTCGTCGGTCAGGTAGCAGTTTTCAAGAATCACCTTCAGGATCGCGCCGCCCCTGTGAGCCGCTTCGGCCACCGCGCGGACGTCCGCCTCGACGTAATCATACTCGCCGGACTTCATCTTGCCGATCGCCAGCACCATGTCCAGCTCCTCACAGCCGTCCGCCATGGCCTTTTCCGCCTCGAACACCTTGACCTCGGTCAGGTGAGCGCCGTGCGGGAAGCCGATGACCGTGCAGGGCTTAACGCCGGAGCCCGCCAGAAGCGAGGAAACCAGCTTCATGTCCTGCGGACGGGCGCAGACCGTCGCCGTGCCGTACTTTTTGGCGATTTCGCAGCCCTTGACGATGTCCTCGTCGGTCAGGAAGGGCTGAAGGGTGGAGTGATCCAGCATGGATGCGATATCCTTCGGTGTAAGCATGTTCTTACCGCTCCTTCTTAGCATACTGCCTGATCAGAACCATGACGTTGGCGACGCCGTCGGACGAGGCCTCGCGCTCCATCGCGTCGATCAGTTCGCCGCGCTGCTTGTAAACGTTGTTGATCACGCTGTCGACCAGCGTATCAGGGGTCATGTCCTCCTGCATGAGCACGCGGGAGAGGCCGCGCTGCTCGAAGGACTTGGCGTTGAGGATCTGGTCGCCCCGGCTGGCTCCCTTGGGATAGGGAATCAGCAGCGCCGGCTTCTTCAGCGCCAGAATCTCGCACAGGGCGTTGGAGCCCGCGCGGGAGATCAGGACGTCTGCGCACGCATAGGCATGCCTGAGCTCGTCGTCCAGATACTCATACTGGTGATAGTTCTTCGTTCCTTCGTATTCGGCGTCCAGATTGCCCTTGCCGCACAGATGCAGCACCTGGAAGCAGCTGGTCAGCTTCGGAAGCGCCTCGCGGACGGCCTTGTTGATGGCCTGCGCGCCGCTGGAGCCGCCGATGACCATGAGCACCGGTCTGGAATCGTTCAGCCCGAACATCTTCATGCCCTGCTCGCGGCTGCCGGTGAACAGCTCCGCGCGCAGCGGCGTTCCGGTCACGCGGCCCTTGCTGCCGGCCAGCTGCGCCGCCTCCGGGAAGGTGCAGCACATTGCCAGAGCCAGCGGAGCCATCAGCCGGTTCGCCAGACCCGGGGTCATGTCCGATTCATGCAGAAGAATCGGCACCCCGGACAGCTTCGCGCCGTATACGACCGGCACGGAAACGAAACCGCCCTTGGAGAATACGATGTCCGGCTTGATTTTCCTGACCAGCGCCGCAGACTGGAAGCAGCCTGCGATCACCCGGAAGGGATCTGTAAAATTCTTTACGTCAAAGTATCGCCTGAGCTTGCCGCTCTTTACGCTATGGTAGGTTACACCTTCCACGGATTCGATCAGGCGCTTCTCGATGCCATCGGCCGTGCCGATGTAATGAATTTCCCATCCCTCTTTCTTCAAAGTAGGGATCAGGGCCAGATTGGGCGTCACATGTCCTGCCGTTCCGCCGCCCGTCAGTATAATGCGCTTCATCGAATTCCCTCCTATATTTGAGGCAGGCCGCCAACTCCGCCGCCATGCCTTGCAAACTCATTATATCATATGATGCTTCAAAGTGCTTTAGCTCGATGTTAAGGCTTTTGCGCAACGGCATGAATCTCGCGTCCGCGCCCGGGCCTGCAGGCTTCCTTCCGCTCCTCCTTCACAAAATGAAATTTTTCGTTGTAAAACATAGGTTAATAGTCAAAATCAGCAGGAATTTTATCCGAAAGCCGCGAATCTTACAATCTCGAGCATAGTATTTGGTATAGGAAGGTCATTCCATCATGCGAGTACGTATCGCCCGCAGCGCGGGCTTCTGTTTCGGCGTTCGCCGCGCCATGGATAAGATGGAGCAGCTGCTGAAGACCGAAGGTCCGCTGTATACACTCGGGCCGATCATTCACAATCCGCAGGTGGTTGCCTCTCTGGCCGAGCGGGGAGCCGGCCTTATCAGCCGCCCCGAGGACGCTCCCGAAGGAGCGACGGTCGTCATCCGTGCGCACGGAGTCGGCCGGGAGGTCATGGAAATACTAGGCTCCCGCGGCGCAAAGGCGGAAGACGCCACCTGCCCGTTTGTATCCCGCATTCACGAAATGGCTGATCAGGCTGCGTCCGAAGGGACGCCCGTCATCGTCATCGGCGACAAGCAGCACCCCGAGGTTCAGGGCATCCTAGGCTGGACGCGCGGGCTGGGCCGGGCGATGGAAACCGAAGCAGACATTCTTCCCCCGCTGCCCGAAAGGGCGCTCGTAGTTGCGCAGACGACCATCCCCCCGGAGCGTTTCGAGCGCATGTGCGTTTCTCTCACGGACGCCGGCGTTCAGGTTGAGAAGCGCTCGACCATCTGCCCGGCGACCTCTCAGAGGCAGGCCGAATCGGTGGAGATTGCAAGGGAATCGGATGTGATGCTGGTCATCGGAGGAAGAAACAGCTCCAACACGCGCAAGCTCTACGAGCTGTGCAGGGAGGTCTGCGAAAGAACTTACCTGATCGAGCACGCGGGCGAACTGAAGGGCATCGAAATCACGCCGCAGGATGACATCGGTATTACAGCCGGCGCTTCCACGCCGGATGGTACATTTAAGGAGGTTGTAGCACGAATGAACGACATTGAGAAGCAGGTAGAAATCCAGGAGTCCGACTTCATGGCTGAAGTTGAGGCCACTCTGGTACAGCTCCGTCCCGGCCAGACCGTTACCGGTACTGTTGTCCAGATCACCGAGGACGAGGTTTGCGTAAACGTAGGTTACAAGGCTGATGGCCTGGTCAAGAAGACCGACCTGGTCAATCAGGATGTCAATATCGGCGACGAGATCGAAGTCGAAGTCGTCAAGGTAAACGACGGCGAAGGCAACGTTCTGCTGTCCCAGCGCAACATCGTAAACCGCAAGGTTTGGGACGCCATCATCGCCGCCCATGAGGCCGGCACTTTCGTTAAGGGCATCGGTAAGGAGTCCGTCAAGGGCGGCCTGATCGCCAACGTAGAAGGCATCCGCGCCTTCATCCCCGCTTCCCTGCTGTCCCTGCGCTACGTCGAGAAGATCGACGAGTTCGTAGGCCAGGAGATGGATCTGAAGATCATCGAGATCGACAAGTCCAAGAAGCGCGTTGTCGCCTCCCGCAAGGCTGTTCTGCAGGCTGAGGAAGACGAGAAGAAGAAGGCTGCCTGGACCACCCTGGAAGAGGGCACCGTTGTTAAGGGCATCGTTCGCCGCCTGACCAACTTCGGCGCGTTCGTCGACATCGGCGGCGTTGACGGTCTGGTTCATGTGACCGATCTGTCCTGGAAGCGCGTCGGCCATCCGTCCGAGGTTGTTTCCGTTAACCAGGAGATCGACGTTAAGATCCTGAAGCTGGATCAGGAGCGCGATCGCATTTCCCTGAGCTACAAGGCTACCCAGCCCAAGCCCTGGGACATCGCCGGTGAGAAGTACGTCGCCGGTACCATCGTGACCGGTAAGGTCGTCCGCATCGTTCCCTACGGCGCGTTCGTAGAGCTCGAGCCCGGCCTGGACGGCATGGTTCACATCTCCCAGTGCGCTCTGACCCGCATCGAGAAGGTTGAAGACGCTGTTAAGGTTGGCGACGAAATCCGCGTCAAGATCCTGAGCGTTGACACCGAGGCGAAGCGCATCTCCCTGAGCATCCGCGAAGCCCTCACCGACGAGACCTCCATCGAGGCCGACGCCGCTGATCTGGCCGAGGAGTCCTTCGACCTGTAAGCCGGCAGTGCCGGCGGACATGAGCTGGCGCTTCTGAAACTGACCCGGCTGACCATAAATCAGAGTCAGCCGGGTCAGCGTGTATTTTGGCTCATAGCTCTGTGCGGTCACGGTATACGTTTCCGCAGCATACAACAAGCCCCGACGGCCATCAATCAGAGCCGTCGGGGCTTTGTATATCAGTACCCGTACATCAGGATGCGCCGCGCGTCGTTCATGTTCCACTCAACGTCATCGAGGAAGGAGAGCGCCTCATCGATCAGGACGGTCATCCTTTCGGGATCGGGCGTGCCCATATAGGCCCTGCGGATCAGAATTTCCGAGACGGTCAGAGTAACCCGGTCATATTCCCGTTCGTCAACAAGGCTGGCCAACTCCTCAAAGGACTGTTTCCTGATAATCTGAGTGAATTCATCCGCATAATCGGGGTCCAGCTCAGCAAATTCCTCTGCCATCGACCAGATCAGATTTGTACACATCCGGCTGAGCGCTTCGGCGTCATCCTCCATCAGCAGATTGAACAGCCGGTCCCGTACGGAGAGAGGCAGCGTTTCATAGAAATCCAGCCACTCAAGGCAGCGAACCGCTTCATCGAATCGCTCTTTGGAGGTATCCAACTGCATGGCTTCGTTCATCTGCCTGAGATAATCAAGGCTCATCCAGAGGCTGACCGATTCCGGGTCGGCACACAGTTCAGGGTAGCGGTACTGTTCGGATACAATGGTTAGTCCGCCTTTGTTTTCAATGCTGTACAGCCGAACGCCATTGAATGCACTGAACAGCGGCCGGTATTCGTCATAGTTCATACCGCTGATACTCTCGGCTTCCGATACCGCGCAGCCCGTGTACTCGTAATAGCTTTCCGCCATAATGATGGTTTCCGCCTCTTCAGTGGTCGAAGCACGCCGGTCTTCGGGAATGCGGTTCATCAGGTCGGCGCGCAGCCAGACTTTCGCCTTGCCCTTGTCCTCGCCGCGGTAATCGTCCGGATAGGGAAAGGAACTGCGGGAGTATTCCTTTTCCGGGCCTTCGCGCTGAAGGATGAGGATTTTTCCGCTGCCTGCAATGTATTCGCCGTCCGAATAACAGTCATATTCGCTGAAATCGTCGCTCAGCGGAATCCTGCCGTTCATCGCGGCGGCCTGTTCGGTTCCGACCATTTTGAGCGCTTCATCCAGCGTCCATGCGTCCTTTTCCCCTTCGCAGGCGGTGAGGAAAAGAAGAGCAATAGACAGGATGAGAAAAACGGACAAAAAGCGGCGGATTTTCATCGTTGTTTCTCCTTTCGTTGGGTGTTCAAGGCTCCCTCTCTGAGGGAGCTGTCAGCAGAGCTGACTGAGGGAGTCGTTTCCCGAGAAGAAATGCAGACCCGGACTCCCTCCGTCACGGCTTCGCCGTGCCACCTCCCTCGGTGAGGGAGGCTTTGGGCTGCCGTCAAATCCTTAAGTTGGTGACATTGCCTGCACAAGGGAGGCTGGAGTCGCTTAATAATCCCTGTGCTCCTTCCAGATATCTAGAATATACAGATATCTTTCCAGCGGCAGGCCCCGGAAGGGCACGTTGCTGGTGGAATAGACGTATCCTCCGCCGGGCTTGCCGTGCGTCAGGCAGTACATGGCGGATTCCTTGATTTCCTCCATCGTTCCGGTCTGCAGCAGCGCGCAGTTGACGTTTCCGATGAGGGCGACCTTGTCCCCGACCATCTTTTTGACCTTCGCGATGTCGACGCCGGCCATCGGGTCGAGCGAATGAATGGCGTGCGGATTCGCCGAAACCAGCTGATCGAGAATGGGCATGATGTCGCCGTCGGTATGCTTGATGGCATACTGGCCGTGCGCCCGGATGTCGGATATGATGCGGGTCAGGTAAGGCGTGATGTATTCGGAAAAATGCGCAGGCGAGAGGAACGGGCCCTGATTGAAGCAGTAGTCCGCGCAGAGGATGAAGCAGTCCGCGCCCGCCTCGATCATTTCCCGGTTGCGGTTGATGGCGTAGGTGCATTCATGCTCGGCTTCGGCGTGAAGGCCCTCGGGGTCGTCGGCCATGCGGTAGGCGAATTCATACATCTTGTTGCCGTCCGGCAGGGCGAAGGTGCCGTCGCCGTGAACATAGATCATGTATTTGTCGCCGACCAGCTGACGGAGCCGCTTAAGCGTCTTTTTGGTATGCGCTTCGTTGAGATAGTGAACGCCGAACGCATCGTACTCGAGCTTCTCGTACACCTCGATCATGAACTCGGCGTTTTCGGCGATGAGGCGCTCGGTCTCTTTGGGCGAGGCGTTTTTCAGGTCCGCCTC
The DNA here is from genome assembly GCA_017410445.1 of Clostridia bacterium. Lineage (GTDB taxonomy): Bacteria > Bacillota > Clostridia > Christensenellales > Aristaeellaceae > RGIG2066. The sequence goes on from JAFQQU010000290.1 coordinate 27,201, forward strand.
GGTCAGGAAATCGCGCCCGACCAGCTCGGGGGACAGCTGAAACTCCAGCTCCATCGTGGGAATGCGGTCCGGAATCTTTCTGTCAAGGGCTGCGGCCATGCGCTGACGCGGGGTCATCGTTCATCCCTCCCGGCAGTAATGTTAAGATCATTGTATCACAGGAATGAGCGGATGAAAAGGAGAAAGTTTGCATTCAGCTCTCCCTTCCTCCCCGTTTTTTACCGATGCGCTCTTGACGAAAACCCGTATCGCGCATATAATGGTATGGCAATCAGAAAATCTGGCTGTGAACGGGAAAGTAACCGGAATGCGGAAGGAAAGAGAGAGGCGGCCGCCGGCTGAAAGCTGCCTTGCGGATGCATCCGGAGAAGTGCACCCGGGAGCCGTCCGGATGAACGCAGACGTCTGCGATAATCCGGGCCGGTCGCGCGCCGTTACCGCGCTTTGAGCGGAGAAGGTGAAGATACGCCTTCTCAAGCAGAGTGGAACCACGCGCGCCGCGTCTCTGAGGAGATTTGCGGCGCTTTATTTTTTCAGAGAGGTAGATTAGGATATGCTGAAGCACCTCAAGGGCGACATTCAGGCGGTCCTCGATCGCGACCCCGCCGCGCGCAATGCGCTGGAGGTCATCCTGTGCTATCCCAGCTTCAAGGCCGTCCGCCGCCACCGCCGCGCGCACTGGCTGTGGAAGCACAACATGAAGCTGATCGCGCGCATCATCTCCCAGCGGACGAGGAAAAAGACCGGCATCGAGATTCATCCGGGCGCGACCATCGGCGAGGGATTCTTCATCGATCACGGCATGGGCGTGGTCATCGGCGAGACCGCCGAAATCGGAAACAACGTAACCATCTATCAGGACGTAACCCTCGGCGGCACCGGCAAGGACGTCGGCAAGCGCCATCCGACCATCGGCGACAACGTGGTCATCGGCGCGGGCGCGAAGGTGCTCGGCCCCTTCACCGTGGGCGCGGGCGCGAAAATCGGCGCGAGCGCGGTGGTGCTGAAGGAAGTGCCCCCGTTCAGCACGGTCGTCGGCAACCCCGGCCGCATCGTCCGCCAGAACAACCAGAAGGTCGTCATCGACCTCGATCAGGTGCACCTGCCCGACCCGGTCAAGGCGCGCATCCTCTCGCTCACCGCACGCGTGGACGAACTGGAGAAGTGCCTCGGCTGCTCGGGATGCGATAAATGTGATTCCTGCGCCATGCAGGGTGAATGCGGAAGATCCGCAAAGGAGGAACTCAAGAATGAAGATCTATAACAGCCTGACCCGCACCAAGGAAGAATTCGTGCCCAACAACCCGGAACTCGTCAAGATGTACACCTGCGGCCCGACCGTTTATCATTTCGCCCACATCGGCAACCTGCGCACCTACATCATGGAGGACATCCTCGAGAAGTATCTGCGCTATGCCGGCTACGGCGTGAAGCGCGTCATGAACATCACGGACGTGGGACACCTGACCTCCGACGCCGACGAGGGCGAAGACAAGATGCTCAAGGGCGCCAAGCGCGAGCACAAGACCATCATGGAAATCGCGCAGTTCTATACCGACGCCTTCTTCGCCGACTGCGAAAAGCTCAACATCAAGAAGCCCGACGTCATCGAGCCGGCCACCAACTGCATCGAGGAGTATATCCAGATCGTCTCCAAGCTGGTCGAAACCGATTACGCCTATTTTGCCGGCGGCAACGTATACTTCGACACCTCCAGGCTGGACAAATACTATGTCTTCAACGATTTCAAGGAGGAAGACCTTGAGGTCGGCGTCCGCGAGGGCGTTGAGGAGGACACCAACAAGCGCAACAAGAACGACTTCGTGCTCTGGTTCACCAAGTCGAAGTTCGAGGATCAGGCGCTGAAATGGGAATCCCCGTGGGGCGTGGGCTATCCGGGCTGGCACATCGAGTGCTCCGCCATCTCCATGAAGCATCTGGGCGGCGATCTGGACATCCACTGCGGCGGCGTTGACAACGCGTTCCCGCATCACACCAACGAAATCGCGCAGTCCGAGGCCTATCTGGGCCACAAGTGGTGCAACTACTGGATGCACGTGCGTCATCTGAACACCACCGGCGGCAAGATGTCCAAGTCCAAGGGCGAGTTCCTGACGGTCTCCCTGCTCGAGGAGAAGGGCTACGACCCGCTGGCCTACCGCCTGTTCTGCCTGCAGAGCCACTATCTGCGCAATCTGGTCTTCTCCTGGGAGAACCTCGACAACGCGCAGGGCACCTATGTAAAGCTGATCAACAAGATCGCCGCGCTGAAGCCGGAGGACGGCGAAATCGACGCGGCCGCCGTTGAGGCGCTGGACGCGAAGTTCCGCGCCGCGTTTGACAACGACCTGAACTCCTCCCTCGCCGTCACCGCGATTTACGACGTGCTCAAGTACAAGACCAACGACGCGACCAAGCTGCACATCCTCGATATGTTCGATCAGGTGCTGAGCCTTGACCTGACCAAGAAGGCTGCCGCCCGCCGCGAGGAGCTGAAGAAGCAGGCCGCCGCCGCGAAGGTGCAGGCCGTGATCTTCGACGGCTGCGAGGAAAATGAAGAGATCAAGGCGCTGGATAATGATTTGAACACATCTCTTGCCATTACCGCAGTTTATGATGCACTGAAGTTCCAGACCAATGATGCTACAAAGCTCGCTGTCATTGCGGACTTTGACAAGGTCTTAGGTCTTGACCTTA
>JAFQQU010000291.1 GCA_017410445.1 Clostridia bacterium
CTCCCCACACATCCCCATCAGCATCAAACAGGGCCGCCGCACCGTTCGTGCAGCAGCCCTGCTTTTTATTATATGAACTTATCTTTCCTCGCGGAAGTAGTTCACGCCGCAGCCCTTGGGCTGGGAATGCTCCCTCGACATGCGGATCGAACCGATAACCAGCACCACCGCCGTCGCAATGAACGGAAGCATCGAGAAAATCGGAGTGGGAATTCGGATCTCCAGACCCGTCAGGCCCGCAATATACAGACGCAGAATGCTCAGCATGCCGAACACCAGCGCGCCCAGAATGGCGCGGTACGGGCTCCAGCTGACGAAGATAACCAGCGCAACCGCAATCCAGCCCAGACCGTTGACGCAGTTGGGCGTCCAGACGCCGCCGCAGGTGACAACTGATACATACGCGCCGCCCAGGCCGCAGATTCCGCCGCCGACCAGGATATTGACATACTTGTACAGCGTTACGTTCACGCCGCCCGCATCCGCCGCCGCCGGGTTCTCGCCAACCGCCCGGAGATTCAGACCGCGGCGCGTGTGATACAGATAAATGCCCATCGCAATGGCCGCCGCAGCGCCCATATATACGAACATGTTGTAGCTGAACAGCAGCTCGCCTACGTACGGAATGTCGGACAGATACGGAATGTGAATCTCCGCAAACTTCGCCTTCAGGCCCTCGGACAGATTCGCGCTGCCCGTGGGAGAGCTGTTGACCATGCCCTCGCCCACAAAATTCGCAAAGCCCGTGCCGAAGATGGTCAGCGTAAGGCCGGTAACATTCTGATTCGCTTTGAGGGTGACCGTCAGGAACGCGTAAATCAGCGCGCCCACCATGCCCGCGGCAAACGCGCAGAGCAGGGTCAGCATGGCGCTCTCGGTCTTGTATCCAGCCATGAAGCCCATGACGGCGCCCATGCACATCATGCCCTCAACGCCCAGATTCAGGTTGCCCGATTTCTCGGTCAGGATCTCGCCCAGCGTGCCGAACAGAAGCGGCGTGCCCGCCAGTACCGTGGCATACAGAAAACTGATCAGATACTCAGCGTTCATGTTTCACGCCTCCTTTGCCGATCATCACGCGGAAGTTGATGAAGAATTCGCTGCCCAGAACGAAGAACAGAATAATGCCCTGGAACACCTCGGCCGCAGAGGTCGAAATGTTGAACAGAGACTGAATCGTGCCGCTGCCCTTCTCCAGCATGCCGAACAGGAAGGAAACCAGCAGAATCGCAAACGGGTTGAGCTTGGACAGCCACGCAATCGTAATCGCCGTAAAGCCTGCGCCGCCGGTAACCGCTTCGGACAGGGTCTTGTCCGCGCCGGTCGCCTGCAGCATGCCCGCCAGACCGCAGATGGCCGCGCTCAGGAAAGCCGTGCGGATGATGATCTTGGTGACGTTCATGCCGGCATAGCGCGCGGTGTTCTCGTTCTCGCCGACAACCGTGATCTCATAGCCCTGCTTGGTGTAGCGCAGATACACAAACACCAGCACAACCAGCACCAGCGCAAACACCCAGCCCACATGCACGCCGAAGAGCATCGGCAGTCTCGCGCTCTTCTCAAAACGCGCGATCTGCGGGAACGCGCTCTGCGGATTCATCCACGGACCCATGCGCAGATACTGAATGAAGTAAGAAGCCACATAATTCAGCATCAGCGTGAACAGCGTCTCGTTGGTGCCGAACTTCGCCTTGAAGACCGCGGGAATCATGCCCCAGACGCCGCCGGCAACCATGCTGGCCAGCACCATGACCGGGAAGAGAATGTAGGGCGGCCAGTCGTAGTGGAACAGCGCGAAATAGGTGGCCGCGGTCGCGCCCATGCAGATCTGACCCTCGCCGCCGATGTTCCAGAACTTCATCGTGAACGCCAGCGTGACGCCCAGCGCCGTGATGCACAGAGGAATGGTCATCTTCACGGTTTCGCGCAGCGCAGACTTCGTGCCCAGCGAACCGGTGATCATGCTCTTGTATACTTCGATGGGATTATGGCCCAGCAGGAGGATAAACAGACCGCCGGTGGCCAGCGCCAGCAGCACCGCCAGCGCGCGGATGAGATAGGCCGTCTTCCTGGGGATGGCCGTGCGCTTAACCACGCGAATCATGGACTGACGGGAATCAGACATGCTCCATCGCCTCCTCCTGGCTGGAACCGGTCATCATCAGGCCCAGCATTTCTTTCGTTGCACTCTTGGCGTCCACAATACCGGTCACTTTGCCGCCGCACATGACCATGATCCGGTCGCACAGCTCAAGCAGTACGTCCAGATCCTCGCCGATATACAGAATGCCGACGCCCTTGGACTTCTGCTCGTTCAGCAGGCGGTAAATGGTCATGGAAGAATTGATGTCCAGACCGCGCACCGGATAGGCGGTGATCAGGATTCTCGGGTTGGACGCAATCTCACGGCCCAGCAGAACCTTCTGAACGTTGCCGCCCGACATCTGCTTGACCGGCGTATAGATGCCCGGAGTAACGATGGACAGGCGCTTGATCAGCTCGTGCGCCAGCTTCTGGGCCGGCTTTCTGTTCACAAACAGGCCCGGCTGATTCTGATATTCCTTCAGAAGCAGGTTGTCCACCATGCCCAGACCGCCGACCAGGCCCATGCCCAGGCGGTCTTCCGGAATAAAGCTCATGGAAACGCCGCGCTTGATGATCTCTCTCGTGCTCATGCCGACCAGATTGGTGTGCCGGTGCAGAATCGCGCCGCCCGATACCGGCTGAAGTCCGACAATCGCCTCGCACAGCTCCTTCTGTCCGCTGCCGGCAACGCCCGCAACGCCCAGAATCTCGCCGCCGCGCAGGGAAAAGCTGACGTCGTCCAGCGCCTTGACCTTCTCCTCATTGAGCACCGTCAGATGATGAACGTCCAGAAGCGCTCCGTTGTCCTTCACCGGAGGACGGGCAATCGACAGATCCACCGCCTGACCGACCATCAGCTCGGTCAGCTCGCGCGCGCTGGTCTTCGCGGTCTCAACGGTCGCAATGCTCTGGCCCTTGCGCAGAATGGTCACGCGGTCGCTGATGGCCAGCACCTCGTTCAGCTTGTGCGTGATGATGATGACCGCGCAGCCGTCTTCCTTCATCTTGCGGAGAATGGCAAACAGTTTTTCAGTCTCCTGAGGGGTCAGAACGGCGGTCGGCTCGTCCAGAATCAGGATGCGCGCGCCGCGGTAGAGCACCTTCAGAATCTCAACCGTCTGCTTTTCGCCTACGGACAGAGAATAGATCTTTCTTCTGGGATCGACCAGCAGACCGAAGCGGCTGCTGATGGAGAGGATCTCCTCATTCAGCTGAGTAGCCGTCTTGCCGGTGGATTTGGTACCCATGACGATATTTTCCTGTACGGTCAGAACGTCCACCAGCTTGAAATGCTGATGGATCATGCCGATGCCCAGAGAAATCGCGTCATGCGGGGAATGAATGGCCGCTTCCTTGCCGTCGATAATGATCTGGCCCTTGTCGGGACGGTACAGACCGGACAGCATGTTCATCAGCGTGGTCTTGCCCGATCCGTTTTCGCCCAGCAGAGCAAGGATCTCGCCGTTTTTCACGGTCAGGTCGATATCCTTGTTGGCAACCACTTCACCGAAGGTCTTGGTCAGAGAACGCAGTTCAATAGCCAGATCAGACTTTGCCTGTGTGTTCTGCACGTGTCTCTCCTTCTTCCTATCGTATTCTCGGTCCGCGATTAGTCGATTTGACAGAATTCAAGCCCTCTGAGCATATGTGTTTCGCGTATGCCGGTCAGGCCGCCCAGATTCACCTTGCTGATCAGCGTGCCGGTCCTGAAGAACAGACCCAGCACGGGAAGATCCGCAACCACCTTCATCTGGATGTCGCTCATGATGCCCTTGAGGACATCCGGATCCTTCGCCGCCTTAGCGTTTGCCAGCAGCTCGTCCATGGTCGCGTCGGAATATTCGGAGCAGTTGCCGTTTTTCTTGGTGCCCAGCAGGAACGTAAGATCCGGCATCTCGCTCAGATTGAAGCCCACCAGCGCCAGATCAAAGGTATTGTCCTCAAAGTGCTGGCGGACCTTGCTCTTGGTCGTCGATTCGACCGTCACCTTCATGCCGATCCTCCCAAGCTGCTCCGCAATCTGCTTGGCCGCTTCCTCGCGGATGCCGATGCCCGGCTCGTTGTAGGTGACCAGTTTGATATGAAGATCCTCCCACATGCCGTCCTTGATCCGGTCGAGAATGCCGTCGCCGTCCGAATCATGCCAGCCGGAGGAGGTCAGCAGCTGATAAGCCCGCTCGGGATTGTAGTTGAACTGGGTGCTCTGCGTCTCATGGAGCCATGTGCCCGGAATCACGGGCACCTCGCTCTCCTGCGCCATGCCCAGATAAACGTTGTCGGCCAGCGTCGTCCGGTCCACGGCGAACATGATCGCCCGGCGCACCTCGTCCTCCGCCATGATGCTGGTCTGGAGGTTGGGCACCATGCATTCCCATGTTACCGTCGCATAGTCCAGCGTCATCCGGTCGCTCAGCTGGCGGCTCAGCGCGCCCGCGGCTTCCCGCGTCGCCAGCACGTCCGCCTCGCCCGTTGAAAGCGCGGTCAGCGCGTCCGCGGTATCGTCGAACCGGATGCAGTTGATGCTCTCAATATACGGCTGACGCTTCCACCAGAGCGGATTGCTCTCCAGCCGCAGCATGGAATAAGAATCATACCGGATATACCAGTACGGCCCGGTGCCGCGCGGCAGCTGCGAATCCAGCGACCAGCGCTGAACCACCGGAAACACCATCGCATACAGCACCATGTAACTGACGCCGTTTCCGATGACGCGCACGGTGTAGTCGTCCACCGCGCTCATTTCCTGAATATACTGAATCCGGTCGGCATACGGGCTGGTCGCCTCGTTGAGCTGGATGTCGATAAACGAGGCGACGACGTCGTGCGCCGTCAGCGGGGAACCGTCGTGAAATACGATGCCCTGCCTGAGATAAAACAGCCACGCCTCACCGTCGAATTCCCACCGGTCCGCCAGCAGCGGAACCGGCTGAAGGGTCTCGTCCAGTTCGACAACGCTCTCAAACACCAGTCTGTTGATGCTGCTCAGATCCCTCGAATTGCCCCGGAGCGGATGCAGATCGCTGCCCGCCGCCGCCACATACGCAACGGAAAGATCGGCCGCCTGCCTGCCCGTTCCCTGCGTCACCCTCGTCTGGCCCGACGTATACTCCTGCGCCGGAGCATACCCGCTTTCAGGCTTCGCGGTCGCAGCCGGAATTCTGATCTGCGGGGCGGGCGCCTGATTTCCGCCCGAGCAGCCGGTCAGAACCAGCATGACCGTCAGCGCCAGCGCAAACAGCCTGATCCGGACGTTCAAATGTTTTTTCATGAATCCTATTTCCTCATTATGCCCTGTCAGGCCGCCTTGTCGGCCTCCTCAAAATCATAGAGCTCCTGATATTTTTCAAAAGCGACCAGAATTCGCTTCACATACGCTCGTGTTTCCTTGAACGGAATGTTCTCCACCGGCAGCGTCACGCCGTCCGGGCTGATTGCGGGATCCTCCAGCCAGGAATCGATCTTTCCCTGTCCGGCATGGAACGCCGCCGTAACCACTGTCCGGTCTCCGTCGTAGCGGTCCATCAGCCAGCTTAAATACCAGCAGCCGTATTTGAGATTGGTCTCGGGATCAAACAGCGCGTCCGGCGTATAGCTGTCCTCCTCGTCAAACTTTCCGGCCAGCCATTCCCCGGTCTCGGGCATGATCTGCATCAGGCCCCGCGCGCCGACGCTCGATACTGCGTTCTCCCAGAAGCTCGACTCGCAGCAGACTACCGCCGCCACATGCCACGGCTCCAGATCATGCTCCCGCGCCGTCTCGATCAGGATTTCCCTGTGGCGCAGCGGATAGCGGACGTATTCCATGTGCTGATGGTACTTATTCACATAGTACAATCCCACGACAATCAGAATCACCGCCAGAATGACCGGCGTCACCAGGCTGATTCTGCTCCTCCGCTTCCGGGCATGCCGCTTCTTCGACCGCTTCATGCTGCTCTTCTTCCGTTCCATGGTCATCACGCGAACCGCTTCTTCAGGTCGCGGTACAGCGCGCTCAGCTCGGATCGGGTCTGCTCGATGCTGCGGCCGGTGCGGATGACGACGTTGGCCTTGGAAGCGCGCTCCTCGGCGTCCATCTGGCTGTCGATGCGCTTCTCCGCCGCTTCCAGATCGATCGAATCGCGCTCCATCAGGCGCTTGATCTGAGTCTCGCGGTCCAGCATCAGCACCCAGGTCTCGTCGCACAGCGCGTCCATCCCGGTCTCATACAGCAGCGGAACGCTCAGAAAGACGATCTTCTCGCCGGCTCTTCCGGCCTCCTGAAGATCGGACAGCATCTTGTGCTGAATCATCGGATGAATGATTCCCTCCAGCGCATGACGCTTCTCGATGTCCGAAAATACGATCCTGCCCAGCGCATGACGATCCAGCGTGCCGTCCTCGTTGAAGACCTCGTCGCCGAACTGCTCCCGGATGGCCGGCAGCGCCATGCCGTCCGGCGCGGTGACCGCACGGGACTCGACGTCCGCGTCCAGCACAATCGCGCCCAGCGACTGAAGATGATCGGTGGCGGTGGTCTTGCCGCAGGCAATGCCGCCGGTGATGCCTACGATGTAGGGCTTTCTATCGGTACTCATGAACTCGCTCCCTATTATTTAATCGCGAAGAAGCCGCTCGCTTCTTCTCACAAAGAAATCCACTATTTCCGGGCGTTACTTGCAGTCGAACCAGCTGCGGCCTGCGTTGACCTCGGCCGTCAGCGGAACGGACAGCTCCATGACGCTCTCCATCGTTTCCTTCAGAATTTTTGCGACCTGCGCCGCCTCTTCCTCCGGCGCCTCGACGATCAGCTCGTCGTGTACCTGAAGAATCAGCCGCGCGCGCAGCCCCGCGCCGGTCAGCGCCTCGTGAACGCGCACCATCGCCAGCTTGATGATGTCGGCCGCCGTGCCCTGAATGGGGCTGTTCATCGCGGCCCGCTCGCCGAACTGGCGGATGTTGTAGCTCCTGTCGGACAGCTCCGGCAGATACCGCCGCCGGCCCATCAGCGTGGAGACAAAGCCCTCGGTGTTGCCCTGAGTCACACAGCCGTCCATGAATTTCTTGACCCTCGGATACCGGCCCAGATACCGCTCGATAAACTGCGCCGCCTCCGCGCGGGAAACGCCGATGTTCTTCGCCAGTCCGAAATCGGAAATGCCGTATACAATGCCGAAGTTGACCGCCTTGGCCGCCGAGCGCATCTCGCCGGTCACTTCTTCAATCGGCACGCCGTACACCTCGGCCGCGGTGCGCGAGTGAATGTCCTGATTCAGCCGGAAGGCCTCACACATGACCTCGTCGCCCGACATATGCGCCAGCACCCTGAGCTCAATCTGAGAATAGTCAGCGTCCACCAGCGTCCAGCCCTCCTGCGCGACAAACGCGCTGCGGATTTCCCGGCCCAGCGGCGTGCGCACGGGAATATTCTGAAGATTGGGCTCCAGCGAGGAAATGCGTCCGGTCGCCGTGGCCACCTGATCAAAGCTGGTGTGGATGCGTCCCTCCCCATCGCGCAGCCTGAGCAGCGCGTCGATGTAGGTGCTCTTGAGCTTGGTGTATTTTCTGTATTCCAGAATCAGCGGAATCAGCGGATGCTGATCCTCCATGTTTTCAAGGATATCCGCGCTGGTGGACCATCCGGTCTTGGTTTTTTTGCCTCCGGGCAGTCCGAGCGTCTCAAACAGCAGCGTTCCCAGCTGCTTGGGCGAATTGGGGTTAAAGGAATCGCCCGCAATCTCGCGGACCGAGGCCAGCAGCTCGGAAATCCGCGCCGTGAATTTTTCGTCCAGCCGGGTCAGCGCGTCCTTATCGGTCATAAAGCCCGCCTGCTCCATGCCCGCAAGCACGGTGGCAAAGGGCTGCTCAAGGCCGGTCAGAAGGGAAAGCATGCCGTCTTTTTTCAGCCGCTCCTCCTGAATGCCCGAAAGCTTCATCAGCGCGCCCGCCGCGAACACGTCGTCCGGATGCGCCCCGGCTTCCTCGCACAGCGCGCTCTGCGAAAAGCCCTTTCTCTGCGGATTGATCAGATACGCCGCCAGCATGACGTCGAAAATCTCCTTCTCCGCCGTCAGCCCGGCCCTCCGCCAGGTCTTGAGGTCATGCAGGATCACTTTGCCCGCCCGCTCAGCCGCCGGCCTGATCATCTCCACCGCCTGCGCCTCGTCCACGCCCGGTTCAATCAGATCTCCGCCCAGCTTGAGCGCAAACTGCCGTCCGTCGGACAGCGCGACCGAAATATGGCTGCCCATGGACAGCGCTAAGACGTCTGCCTGAATATCCGCCATCTCCGTGCGGAATTCCTCCGCGCCCAGCAGCTTCTTTTCGCCCTCGGCCATCTCTTTAGTCCGGATTTCGGGCTCCTCCGCCGCTTCCTGATCCTCCATCATCGAAAGCCGCGCGGCCACCTGCTTAAGCTGCAGCCGGTTCAGCATCTTCAGCCCGTCGCCCAGCCGCTTCACCGGGCAGTCCCCGGGCTTTACGGTCAGCGGCGCATGCCGGTCGATCGTCGCCAGCCATTTGGAAAAGGCCGCCGATTCCCGTCCGTTCATCAGCCGCTCGCGCAGCTTGCCCTTCTGCTCGGCCTCGGCTTTGTCGAGCGCCTCTTCAAGCGATCCGTACTGGATGATCAGCTTGAGCGCGGTCTTCTCGCCGATGCCCGCGATGCCGGGAATGTTGTCGGACGTATCGCCCATCAGGCCCTTGACGTCGATCAGCTGCACCGGCTCGACGCCGTATTTCTCCCGGATGAACGCGGGCGTCACCCGTTCGGTATCCTTGATGCCCTGCTTGGTGTAGAGCACGGTCGTGTGCTCGCCGGACAGCTGGAAGGCGTCGCGGTCGCCCGTGATGATGAGCGCGTCGATCCCCTGCTCCTCGCACAGAAGCGACATGCTGCCCAGCAGATCGTCCGCCTCGTAGCCGTCCATCTCCAGCATGGAAATGTTCATCTCGGCCAGCAGCTCGCGGATGGTGATGAACTGCGCGCGCAGCTCGTCCGGCGTCGCGGCGCGTCCGGCCTTGTATTCATCGTATTTTATGTGTCGGAAGGTGGGCGCGTGCCGGTCAAAGGCCACGGCGATCAGATCCGGCTTCTCCTCGTCCATGACGCGCAGCAGCATCATCATGAATCCGTGCAAAGCGTTGGTATATTCGCCGGTCTCGCTCGTCATGACGGGAAGCGCATGGAAAGCGCGGTGCATCAGGCTGTTTCCGTCAACGAGCAGCATTTTAGACGGCATGCTTTTTCCTCCTCCGCGTATCAAACTTGGTCCGTATTCAAACCCTATTATATAGCATACCTCAAAGGAACGCAAATGGCATGGAGTTTTCTGTTAGGTTTTCAAAAAATGCTCGAACAAAATCAGGATCTTTTCGTCCAAGATATGGACAGTTTTACCCGGCCATGATATCATTGAGGATACCTGCAAAAAATGATTCCATCAATCGGGAGTGTTTTTCCATGAAAGCAATCGCCAAATTTCTGACCGTCGTAACCCTTATCGTGCTGCTGGCCGGCGGATATGTCTACTGGGCCGCAGCGCTTCAGGTGCTGCCCGAAAGCGGGCTGGTCGAATCCGCCGCAGACCGAGTTCAGGTGTTCGACAACATCGTCTCCACCGCGCGCGTCGGCTCGTCCGATCTGATCGTCTATTCGGACGCTTCCGGCTCCGCGGAGCAGTATTCCTTCGTCACCTATACGCTCCGCCTGCGCAACATGAACGCGCTGCCCGCCGAATGGCTTCAGCTGGACCTCACGCCCCAGCAGGGCGACGTTCTTCTGGTCAAGGCGTCCACCGAGGACGTGCCTGCCTTCAGCGAAAAGCTGCTCACCGTCGTTCTTCTGACCGACCGCAGCGCCGCTAGCTACGCCCGCAGCGCCACCCTGACCTATTATGTCTACGGCCACGAATTCAGCATCCCCGTGCAGCTGACCATTTAATCCTTCCTCAGACCGCATACAGCCCGCTTCCGCGCAGTGCAAACGCTCCTGAAAGAGCCGTTCGCCGGCGCGGGCGGGCTGTTCATTTATTCAATCGGGAAATCAAAATAGGTATCCGGATAGGGCTCGTCCTTGAGCCGGTAATGCCACCATTCGTTCGAATAATCCGTAAAGCCGCAGCCGAGCATAATGCTCCTGAGCAGTTCACGCCTCTGTGCCTGCGCGGCCGTCACATCGGGGCATCCGTGATGGGATTTTTCATCCATAAAATCGAAAATCCCGCCCATATCGACAGATCTGCCCTCGCTGTCCGCCAGAGTCAGGTCGATGGTGGAGCCGCGGCTGTGACCGGAGCGCGCGGCAATATAGCCCAGCGGAATCAGCTGGGCTTTATCGACGTTCGGATAGTGCTTTTCCTTGGTTTTTCCGGTTTCCGGGGCCGCGCAGAAGCGGACGAAATGATCCACCGCCCGCTGCGGACGGTACGCATCCCAGAGAAGCAGGCGATATCCAGCCCGCATCGCAGCTTCCTGCGCCCTGACCAGCGCCTGTCCCAGCTCCTTCGTGCCGACCACCCGGTTCACGCGGTATCCGTCCACTGGTTCGCCCACGAAATTGTCCTCGCCGGCATATTTTGCGTCCCACAGAACGCCCACTACGGCCTCGTCCAGATAAACAAATCCATCCGGCAGCATAATAAACACCTCACTGACTGCCCACAGTATAGCACCCGGCAGTCCATCTGTCAAATCAGGCGCATGTTCCGCAAAATTGGTTCCAAAGGAGACAATTTCCCGATTGTATTTCCCCATACAATATGATAAGATTAGTTCAATTCCTTAATCAATGAAAGAAGAGGTGGCCTTATGCGAAAGGCATGGCTTTGGCTGACCAAACCCTACGACGCAAATTCCAAATACATCGCTTCGGCGGATCTGATGCGCGTGTTCTGCACGCTGATCGTCGCCTGGTATCACATCTGGCAGCAGTCCTGGCTGAACCCGGCGTTTACCATCGGCTCCTTCACGATCAACTTCAACGCCTTCGTCCGCACGGGCTATATGATGGTGGACATGCTGCTGCTCCTGAGCGGATTTCTGCTCTTCCTGCCCTATGCCCGCGCCCGGGTTGAAAAGGAGAAGCTCCCGAAGCTGGGCGAATACTACAAAAAGCGCGTCGCACGCATCGTGCCGAGCTATCTGTTCTGCATCGTGATCATCCTGTTCTGCTTTGCGCTCCCGCAGAAGCAGTATTCCACTGCAGAACACATGTGGACCGACATCCTCTCCCATCTGACCTTCACCCACAACTTCAGCGTCCTCTCCTACCACAGCACCCGCCTCAACAGCGTGCTCTGGACGCTGGCGGTCGAAGTTCAGTTCTACCTCATCGCGCCGCTGATTGGCCGTGCATTCGTGAAAAAGCCCATGCTGACCTATCTGGTCATGGTGGCCGCGGCCTTCGCCTACCGGTTTATCTACGTGCTTCAGCTGAACGACTACTCTCTCTATCTCAACCGCCTGCCGGCCATGCTGGACGTGTACGCCAACGGCATGATGGGCGCGCTGATCTACGTAAACCTGTGCAGATACGTCAGAAAGTCCGGCTGGAAGAGCCTTATTGCAACCGCCATAGCCGTACTGTCCGTCATCGGCGTCTACCGGATCACCTACGCGCAGATGTATATCAAGGGCGGCCTGCCCGGCGTTCAGATCGGCCAGATGGTCTACCGCTTCCAGCTGTCGCTGCTCGGCTGCCTGTTCCTGATCAGCGCGGGCTTCTCCTTCAACTGGCTGGTGCGGCTGATCTCCTGCAAGCCCGTCCGCTGGCTGGCCATGATCTCCTTCAACGTATACATCTGGCATGCTTACGCCGCGCTGCGCCTGAAGGAATGGCGCATCCCGCCCTATGTGAACGAGCTGCCCAATCAGGTGAGCGAGCAGCCCTGGCAGCTGCATTACACCCTGCTCTGCTTTGCCGTCGCCCTTGCGCTGGGCGCGCTGGTCACCTATCTGATCGAAAAGCCTGCCGCAAAGCTCATCCTGCGTCCGGCCCGGAAGGATAAATAATTATCGTCGCACGGAGGGATCATCCATGATCACAGGCGTTCAGGTGTCCAGCCTCAAACCGGTTCTTATGACGGAAAGTCAGGTCCGCGAGGCCTTTCTGCGCCTTCGCGACATGGGCTGCACTGCGGTACAGCTGCAGTGGATCGACCGCGCCGTTCCCGTGCGCGCCATTGCGGATTCTCTCAGGGAAGCGGGGCTTGCGTCCGTGTCCGTGCAGGATTTCTATGAGACCATCCGCGCGGACAAGGAATACTACATTTCCCTCAACCGCGAGACCGGCGGAAAATGGATATGCGTCAGCCGGATTCCCGAGCGGCTCAAAACGCTCCCGGGGCTGGATATGTACATCTCCGAGCTGCGCGCCTTTCAAAATGAGCTGGACGCATACGGCCAGACCCTCTGCCTGCACCCGGTCAGCGCGGATTTCGAGCCGATCGAAGGTGTGAATCCGGTGGAATACCTGCTTGAAAACATGCCAGAACTGGCCGTCTGTCTCGACCTGTACCACATCAACAAGCGCGGCTTCTCCATGCCGGACTGGATCCGGAAATACGCCTCCCGCATCTGCATGGTTCATTTCAAGGATGAAAAGGACGGCTCTCTCGTCCCCGCAGGTCAGGGCGATACCGACTGGCGCGGCGTGACGGAAGCCTGCATCGAAGCCAAAATCCCCTATGCCTTCGTCGAGCAGGAGAAATGGGATCGTGATCCCTTCCTCTGCCTGAAAGAGGCGCTCGACTGGCTGAACAGTCGGCTGTAATCCGGAAATATGCTTCAAAAACCGCATATGCATACAAAACACCTCCGAACATCATCCGTTCGGAGGTGTTTTCTGCGTATCGGGCCGGTGTCCGCTCCCCGGAAGAAGCCGGAAACAGCCTTTACTTCTTCACATCGGAAGTATAGGTCGGGTCAAAGTCGGGATTCTTCGGGCTGGGATTGGTGGGATCCCAGTTTCCGCTGACCAGCGGCGGCTTGCTGACCGCGCCGTATTCGTTGATATCCCTCGGCGGCTCCATCATGCTGACGAAGCATCCCTTGGGCACGTTGTCATAAATCCACTTGGCGTCGCCGGCCAGCAGGCGGATGCAGCCGCCGGAGGCCTTAGAGCCCAGCTTCTCGTAAGCCGCGGCGTCCAGCGCGCCCATGTTGTGCTCATGATAGATGACCGAATGGAACAGATAGGAGCCCTTGATGCGGGTCGCATAGATCGCGACGCCGTCCATCCAGATCATGCGGCCGCCGTGCATCGAATACAGGCCGCTCGCAAGGCCCGGCGAACTGGAGCGTCCGCTCGAGCAGATCATGCGCTTGATGAGCGTGGAATAGGTGTTATCCGCGCCGCGCTCGTATACGCGGACGACCTGATTGGTGCGGTCCACCTCAAAGTAATAGGGGATCTCGCTCAGATTGCCTACGCCGACCCACAGAACCGCGTCCACGCCGCTGCCGTCCGTGGCCTCGGCAACAATGGTCGTGCGGCCCGCGCCGTGCGCAGTGACCCGTCCGTTCGCGTCGACTGTGACGACCTTCTCATTCGAGCTGCGCCAGCGGATCTTCTGATTGGCCGCCGCCGGATAGGCCGTCGCGCTCAGCTGCGCCGTGCCGGTGCCGGTGTCCAGAATGAGCGAACCAGCCATCTTGCCGTCGGTTCTGGCAATGGAGATGCTGCGGACAACGGGAATGACGGTAACCGTGTATTCTCCCTTCACGCCGCTGCCGTCGGTCGCCGCCGCAGTGATGGTGACCTGCGTGGGTACGTCCACAACGCCGCCGGTGACCTCGCCGCGCTTGTTGACCTTCGCAGCCGCCGTGTTCGAGCTGCTCCATGCGACCTCGTCCTCGGAGACGTTCGCCGGCAGGATGCGGGCGCTCAGCTCAATCTTCTTGCCGGAACTGACCTGTGCGGGGCCGGAGACGATGATCTGCCGGGCCATTACGCCGACATGCACCGTTACCCTCGCGCGGACGCCGCTGCCGTCCGTCGCCGTCGCGGTGATGACCGCGGTGCCCTTCTTAAGGCCGGTTACAAGGCCGTTTTCGTCCACCGCAGCGCGCTTTTTGTCGGAAGTGGTCCACTTGACCTGCTGCAGGGACTCCTCGGGGCCGACCTTGGCCGTCAGCTGCAGCCTGGTGTTGCCGGCCAGATCAATGCCCACCGTGCTGACCGGTCTGCCTTCGCTGTATACGGTGACTTCGCTGGCCCGGGGCAGTACCGTAACGACTGTGCTGCCCACGACGCCGCTGCCGTCCTTCGCCTTAGCATAGACCGTCACCTGATGGGCGGAGGTCACTTCGGCGGCGCGGATATCGCCGTATTTGTTGACGGTGAGGACATCAGGATTCGAGCTGACCCAGCTGACCTCGTCCTCGGTGGCGTTCTTGGGCGAGACGATCGCCTCCAGCTCGCCGCGTTCGCCGCCGGCCAGCAGCGTATCGCCGGTCACGGAAATCGATTCAACCGCACGGATGACCGTAACGCGGACCGACGCCTTGACGCTGCTGCCGTCCGCAGCATACGCGGTGATAACAGCCGTGCCGGTCTTGAGCGCGGTCACGACGCCGTTTTCATCCACCTTCGCGCGCTTGGCGGAATCGCTCTTCCACGTTACGTTCTGGCAGGCTTCGGCCGGCTCAATCAGCGCGTCGAGGTCGATCATGCCCTTGTTCAGATCCAGATAGATGCGCTCGCCCGCCGGCTGACCGCCGACCGTGATCGTCATTTCGTCGATCCGGGGCGTAACGGTGATGGTCTTCTGCGCGACGACGCCGCTGCCGTCCTTGGCCGTCGCCGTGATGACCGCGGTGTGCACGCCTTCGATCTTCTGCGCCTTGACGTCGCCGTATTTGCTGACCGTCAGGACGGACGGATCGGAGCTCGTCCAAACGACGTCCTTCTCGGAGGCGTTGGACGGAGTTACCCTGGCTTCCAGCTCGATGCTGCGGCCGGCAAGCACGCTGTCCGAGCCGAGGATTTCAATGCCGGTCACCATGCGGACGACATGCACCTTAACAGCGGTCTTTTTTCCGGTGCCGTCCTTGGCCGTGGCGGTGATGGTGGCCGTGCCGGTCTTAAGGCCGGTGATCACGCCGTTTTCATCCACCTTCACGCGGCTGCTGCTGGAGGTGGACCAGGCGACCTGCTGGCTGGCTTCCGCCGGATAGACCGCCGCGCTCAGCTGAGCGGAGGGGCTGGCGGAGATATCCAGATAGATCTCATCAACCTCATTTCCGCCTTCGGAGATGCTTACGCGCTCCGCAGCCGGCCTGACCGTTACGGTATGCTGCGCGGAAACGCCGCTGCCGTCTCTGGCCGTCGCCGTGATGACGACGCTCTTCACGCCGCTTACATCATTCGCGCGCACCCGGCCGGAGGAATCGACCGTCGCGACGGATTCATCCGAGCTGCTCCAGTCAACCTTCTTTTTGCTCACGTTGGACGGCAGCACCTGCGCCTTCAGCGTGATGCGCTCCCCAGCGGCGACCTCGTCCGCGCCGGTAATGACGACGCCGGTCGCAAGGCGGGTCATGATGATCTCGCAGGTGGTCTTCCTGCCGTCTTCATTCGTCGCGCTGATGATGATTTCGCTGGCCGATTCTGCGGTCAGCAGACCGCTCTGATCGATCTCGGCGCGGTAGGGCTTGCTGCTCTTCCACGCAACCTTCTGATCAGAGGTGAACTGAAGCTGATTGCCCTCGGAGAGGTTCATGATAACCTTCTCCACCGGCTCTCCGTTCAGAAAGATCACGGGCGCTTCATTGACCGCCTCCGCCAATGCAGGCACGGAAATCATCAGAAGCCCCATTACGAGACATGCCAGAACCAGCATGCTCCTGATCATATTTCTCTTCATGACCGTACTCCTGTCTGCGCAAAACTTGGCGCCGCCGGACGCCCGGGCGCAGTTAAATGTATTCTAGCATATCCAATAATTGCATGTCAACGAATCCGCCGTCAAATAATATGAAGCTTTAAAAAGAACTCCGAATATTTTTTCATCAAAACGCAAATTTTGTTTTGCATTCCGGCTGTTTTGTATTATAATAGTAGTAAAGGAAGCGCGCAGCCGATTCTATGCAGTCGGCCTCGCCGGGAATACTGCAGGAGGATCGTTTATGTCTCAGATTAACTACTACTGGCAGCAACTGACTCAGATGACCAACAGCCTGCTTGTCAGCATGAGCGGGCGCAACATTCTGGATATCCTGCTGGTCGCCATGCTGATCTATTACGCGACCAAAGTCGTCCGCCAGACGCGCGCGAATTCCGTTCTCAAGGGCTTTATCTTTCTGGTTGCCATCATGTGGCTGAGCGACATTGCGGAGCTGAATACCATCAACTGGCTGCTGAGACAGGTGCTCGGCACCGGTACCATCATGCTGGTCGTGCTCTTCCAGCCCGAGCTTCGCCGCGCGCTGGAGCAGATGGGCCGCACCAACTTCATGTCCACCATTCTCGGCAACGGCATGAACGACAAAACCGCCAAAATGGCCGAGCACAACACCGAAGAAATGGTCCACGCGCTGACCAATCTCTCCCGCCGCAAGGTGGGCGCGCTGATCGTCATGGAGCAGCAGACCGGCCTGAAGGACATCGTCGCCAGCGGCACCGTGCTGGACGCCGAAATCTCCAGCGGCCTCATCGAAAACATCTTCGAGCCCAACACGCCGCTTCACGACGGCGCGGTCGTCATGAACAACGGCCGCATCACCGCCGCTGCCTGCTTCCTGCCCCTTTCCGAAAACTCCTCCATCAGCAAAGAGCTGGGCACCCGCCATCGCGCCGCGCTGGGCATCTCCGAGAGCACGGACGCCGTCGTCCTGATCGTCTCCGAGGAAACCGGCATCATCTCCATGGCGCACGAAGGCAAGCTGACCCGCTATCTGGACAGCAAGACCCTCACCAATCTTCTGATGAACGTCTTCAATCCGAGCGCCGCCGCCGGGCGGGGCAAAATGAATTCCATTCTGAAGCGGAAGGAGAAGAAGCATGAAGGAGAAAATTAAGCCTGTACTGCGCGCCCTTCTGCATGCCGTATCGCGGAATCTGGGCTGGAAAATCTTCTCTCTGGCAGCCGCCGTGCTGATGTGGAGCTACATCATCAGCAGCGACCCGACCATCACCCGGGACAAGACGCTCGCCGGCGTTGAGATCACCCCGAGCGGGCTGACCGTGCTTCAGAGCCGCGATCTGGCTCTGCTGACCGATCTGGACGCGCTGCAGGACGTCCGCGTGCGCGTTGAAGTGCCTCAGGCAAACTACTCCCGCGTCACCGCAGATTCCGTCCGCGTGGAACTGGATCTCTCTCAGATCCGTCAGACTGGAAGGCAGGAAGTTGAACTGACCGGCGTCAGCAATTACGGCACCGTCGTCCAGATCACCCCCTCCCGCCTGGAGATCGACGTTGAAACCCTGGATCAGCGCAATGTTCCGGTCAATGTCGAGCTGGTCGGCGCGAAGAACAACAGCAAATACTGGTACAACGTTTCCCGGACCAACCCCTCCAGCCTGACCGTATCCGGCCCGTCCTCGATCGTTCAGAACATTTCCTCCGCCCGCGTCTCTCTGGACGTCACCGGAGCGAACAGTTCCTACAACTGGACGGTCGCGCCCGAGCTGCTGGACGCCTCCGGAAACGTCATTACCCATCAGCTCTCCAAGTCCTCCTCCTCCGTCTCCGTCGGCGTTCAGATTTACCCGGTCAAGCAGCTGAGCGTATCCACCGACATCGCCACGGCAACCAGCGGCGTCATTCTCGACGGCTACAAGGTAGTCGGCGTCGAAGTTCAGCCCGATATAATCACCGTTGCAGGCGAAGAGGAGCTGCTGGCGGAGCTTGATTCGCTCTCCTTCAACCCGATCAATATCACCGGCAGAAGCCAGAGCTTCTCCACCACCGTCACGCTCCCCAAGCTGAACAACATTCAGCACTACTCCAGCGAGCAGGTTCGCGTCACAATCCTCATCGAGGAACAGCTCAATTCCTACACCTTCAAGAACGTACCGCTCATGATCACCGGCAAGGACGCCGATCAGGTCGCCACCCTGTCTCAGGACAGCATCAACGTCAAGGTCACGGGCCTGCACTCGGTCTTTGACACCCTGATGCGCAATCAGATTCTGGCGCGCGTCAATCTTGAAGGTCTGGCTCCGGGCAAGCATGTCCTGCCCATCGAGGTCACAGTGGACAATCATCCCGATCTCGTATTTGAGCTTGATCCCCCGACGGTCAGCGTGACCATCGAATAACCCGCTCCGAAAGGAAGGTTTTCATTGGGTCAGAATCAATTTATCGAATCTCTGGTTGAGGTGATGCTCTCCTGGATGCGCTGGCTGACCAGCTGGTTCTGGAGCATCACCAATTCCACCGGAAACACCGGCGGCTTCCTCGGCTGGTTCGGCGAAAACTGGAAGTCGCTGGCCGTTACCCTGATCATCGCGGGCGTCATCATCGACTGGATCATCTGGATGATCCGCTGGCGGCCCTACTGGATCTGGACGCGCAAGCGGCAGATCATCTATGAAGAGGTACCCGAGCGCAAAAAGAAGCGCCGCCCGGCTCCCGTGAAGGAGGAAGTCCTTCCCGAGGAGGAGGATTTCGACGATCCCTTCTCCGAGGAAGAAGAAGCTGATCCCTACACCCGCAAAGCCGCCTCGCCCGAGGACGACATGGCCGAATGGGACAGCGGTGAGGATCCTTACGCGCACGCCTCCGCCTCGCCCGAGGGAAAGACGCCTCATTACTACGGCCGCCCCAAGCTGGGCACAAAACGCACTAAAAGCAGATAATTCCGCGCTGGAACCTGCATTTCCGAAAGGATGAATACATCGAATGTGGACGACCGGCAGCAGAATTAAAATCCTCGTTGGTCATTACGGCAGCGGCAAAACGGAGCTGGCGCTCAATATGGCCCGGTCCATTCGCGGCGCGGGATACAGAACGGCGCTGGTCGATCTGGACATCGTCAATCCGTTTTTCCGCAGTGCTGAACAGGGCGCATGGCTGGATGCAAACGGTATCCGGCTGCTTGCGCCCACATTTGCGCTGACGGCGGTCGATATCCCCGCGCTGCCGGCAGAAATCCTGTCCGTATTCCCGGACAAGGAGCTGCACACGGTGTTTGACGTCGGCGGAGACGACGCAGGCGCGCTCGCGCTCGGCCGGTATAACCGCCAGTTCATCGAAAACGGCTATGAGCTGATCTATGTCGTCAATATCTTCCGGCCCCGCTCCGGCAGCGTTCAGGAAATCATGGATATGATGAACCGGGTTTCCGAATGCGCCCGCCTGAAGCCCACGGGGCTGATCAACAATTCCAACCTAGGAAACCTGACCGACCGGAAAACCGTCGAGGAAGGCCATGCGCTCCTCAAGGCAGTCTCCCGGGAGAGCGGTCTGCCTCTCCTTGCGGACAGCGCCGCGGTCCCCGGGCTGCTGCCGCTGGACGACGGCACGCCGGGTTTCCTGATTGACCGGGTCACCAAGCCCGAATGGATGGAGCTGTAAACAAATGAACGGATTTGCATCGGCATTTGCAATGATCGCTTCCTGGCTGACCATCGGCGCCATGGGAGTTTCTCTGCTTGTGCTGCTCATCAGATACATCGCCGAGCCGTTCGCCCCCGGGCTGGCCTTCGGGCCGCTCATCCGGCGGCTGATTGACGGCCGGCCGCTCCTGCCGGACCCGATCGAGGATTCCTCGACGGCCAACCGAAACCTCAGGCGCAGGCTCCGCAAAAAGGAATGGGCGCTGCACAATCAGCTTCAGCTGATCGCCTGGGTGGTGTGCACAGCGCTGATGTCAAGGCTGATTATCTTTACCGCCGCGCTGGTCGGCTGCGGGCTGAATGGAAACCTGCTCGCGTTTTTCACCGATTTCAAAAATCACTGGATCCGCTGGGACGCCATCGGCTATCTCTCCATCGCCGATTACGGATACACGATGGACAATCAGGCTTATATGGTGCTGATGCCCTTCTATCCGCTGCTGACAAAACTCTTTTCCTTCTTTTTCCTCGGAAACACCGCGCTGGCGGCGACCGTGCTTTCCAATCTCGCCCTCATCGGCTCGGGCTGGGCGCTTCATATGCTGGTGCAGGAAAAGCAGGGCCAGCTTGCCGCCCGCCGCGCCGTTTACCTGCTGATGTTCTGTCCGCTGTCGGTGTTCTTCTCGGTGCCTTATGCCGAATCGCTCTTCCTGTTCCTGACGCTGCTCAGCATTCTGCTGGCGCGCAGGCAGAAGTTCATCGCCGCAGTTTTCGTGGGCATGATGGCCGCGTTCACCCGGCTGGCCGGCATTCTGACCATCATCCCGGTAATGCTCGAGGTCTGGAAATACGAACACAGCATTCATCTCTGGCCCCGTCACAAGAGCCGCTGCATCACCCGCCTCGTGCTCTATTCGCTGATGGTGCTGCTCATCTCGCTGGGCTTCTTCGGATACATGCTGGTCAATTACATGGCCATGGGCGATCCTCTGGCCTTTATCCGGGTTCAGGCGGAATCGTGGAATCAGACCTTCGGTTCGCTGGGCAACACGATCAGATACTCCATCGAGTCCATGTTCCGGAATGATTCAGCCGTATGGATGACCGGCGTATGGCTGCCGCAGAGCGCGCTGATTCTGCTGGCCGTCGCGCTGCTTCTGGTCATCAGCATCTACGTCTATCCGGCGGACGGGCTCTATGCCTGGTGTTATCTCACCATGACGCTCGCGCCGACATGGCTTCTGACCGGACCGCGCATGATTCTGTGCATGTATGCGCTGTATCCCATGCTCTCCCGGGCCTCCCGGAAAACATGGGTATACGGAAGCCTGCTGGCTCTCTCCCTGCTTCTGATGATCGTCTGCTCGTATATGTACGCAGTGGTCGGAAATATTCTCTGAAACATCATAGAAAAGGCGCTGCCGGTGCATTCCGGCAGCGCCTTTTGTGTATATTCATCAGACTTTTCTGAAGCGGAGCAGGGTCAGCGTGCAGGCCGGAAGATCGAATGTGACCTCCGTGCCCATCGCGTCATACGTGCAGGCCGCGCCGGTATACCGCTTTGCGCATACCGCGTCGGGCTCATCGAATGTATTGAGCGCATGGATCTCGTCGGACAGCGTGTGCGCCTCGACGAGCTCGTATCTGCCGCCGTCCAGCCGCATCTCAATCTTCTCCGCCTTCGATGCGTGCATGTTGGCGATGGTGACGGTGACATTACCCTCCGCATCAACCGAGGCAGATTCTGTCACCTGCGGCACGCCGCCCTCCAGCTTGCCGGTCGCCGCGGCGCTCTGAACGAGGTCGCCGTCCTGATGGGTCTTGTACATCTCGAAGACGTGATAGGTCGGAGTCTTCAGCATCTTCTCGCCGTCGGTCAGAATCAGCGCCTGCAGAACGTTGATCAGCTGGGCGATGTTCGCGCCGTGCACGCGATCGGAGTGCTTATTGAAGATGTTCAGGTTGAGCGCAGCCACCATGGCGTCGCGCATGGTGTTCTGCTGATAGAGGAAGCCCGGATTGGTGCCCGGCTCGACGTCGAACCAGGTGCCCCATTCGTCAACGATCAGCCCGACTCGCCTGGCCGGGTCGTAGCGGTCCATGATGCCGGCGTGGGTCCTCACCATGGTCTCCATATCCCATGCGCGCTCAAGGGTCTTGTAGTATTCGGCTTCGGTGAAATCGGTCGCGCTGCCCTTGTGCGCCCATGTTCCGGTCACCGTGTAATGATGCAGCGACAGGCCGTCAATGCAGTGCGCCGCCTCGCGCATCAGGACGTCCGTCCAGCGGTAATCCGCGTCGGACGGGCCGCAGGCCACCTTGTAAATCCGGCTCGCGCCGTAGTTTCTGACAAAGGTCTGATATCTTCTGTACTGATTCGCATAGAACTCGGCCGTCATATTTCCGCCGCAGCCCCAGTTCTCGTTGCCTACCGCGAAATATTTGAGCGGCCATGCCTGCTCGCGTCCGTTGGCCTTGCGCAGATCGGCCATGGGAGAGGTGCCGTCCATGGTCATGTATTCAACCCACTCGCTCATCTCCTGAACCGATCCGCTGCCGACGTTGCCGTTGACATACGGCTCGCAGCCGATCTGTTCGCACAGGTCGAAGAATTCATGCGTGCCGAAGCTGTTGTCCTCGACCACGCCGCCCCAGTGGGTGTTGATCATCTTTTTTCTCGTCGGAAGCGGGCCGATGCCGTCCTTCCAGTGGTATTCGTCCGCAAAGCAGCCGCCCGGCCAGCGCAGGATGGGCAGCTTTGCCTGCTTAAGCGCCTCGACGATGTCGCACCGCATGCCGCGCACATTGTCGATCGGCGAATCCTTGCCGACAAAAATGCCGTTGTAAATGCAGCGGCCCAGATGCTCGGAGAAATTGCCGTAGATATTTCGGTTGATCCTGGAAATGCGGATTTCGGGCTGTACGATATAGCGCATGCTCCTGTCCCCTTTCATCCTGTGCTCCGTCTCCGGTTTGTGTTGTTCGGTTCGTCCGGTCAGATTTCCCCTTCGCCGGATTCAAGGAAGCGGATCTGCTCGGGAGATAGCGTGAAGTTCAGCGCGCCGTATGCGTCGTCCATCTGCGCGATGCTCGAAAAGCCCGCCAGCGGCTCGCTGTTGATCCGGTTGTCGCGGGAATACGCCAGCAGAAGGGATGCCGGAGAATATCCGCTCTCCTTTGCCAGCCTGCCCAGCCGGTCGGCGCGGCGGCGGTTTTCAGGGATCCGCTCGTAATACCGCATATCGTTTTCGCTGACGGGCAGCCCGTTCAGCTTGCGGTGGAAGAATCCCCGGCCTTGCGGACCGAAGCCCATGATCGGGAAGCCGCTCTCCTCATACCAGCCGAACTCGATGTCGTTCATGGGCACATGGGTTACGTCCTTGCTCTGCGCGGCAGTGGTCAGCGCCAGTGAAAAGTGAATCTGGCAGGTCGACAGCGGCGTCAGGCCGTTGGCTTCGGCAAACTCATTGGCCTCGATAATGCGGCCGATCGTCCAGTTGGAGCAGCCGACCGCCCGGGCCTTGCCCTCGCGCACCAGCTTGTCCAGCTCAATCATGATTTCATCCACCGGCAGGCGCGGGTTGTCCCGGTGCAGCAAATACAGATCCGCATATTCCGTTCCGACCGCGCGCAGGCTCTCCTCCAGATCAAACCTGATTTCCTCCGGCGACAGGCGGGAGATATGCATCTGCTTCGTGTCCGTCGGATGGCATCCCTTGAGCACCAGCCGCACGCTGCTCCGGTCAATCTTTCTCGATCTCAGCCATCTGCCCAGCGCCTCGTCCGCCTGACCGGCGGCATAGATGCGCGCGCTGTCAAAGGTCGTTCCGCCGTATTCAAGATACCGGTCCATGACGGCAAAGCAGGCCTCGTCCATTTCCTTCGGGCCCCGCTTGCCCGCGCCCAGCGCAAATTCGCTGACATCCACCGGGCCGATCATCATTTTCTTCATCATTTCAATTCCACCTCAATGACGGTATCCACCGGGTCCGGCAGCTCAGGCTTGTCGCCCAGCGAGACGAACACGACGTCCGGATAGTTGCCGGTGATCCAGTTGCGCTCGATCTTCAGCTCGGTGCCGGTCGCCAGCAGGCGGATTTTCTTTACGTCGTCCGCGCTGACGCCGGTCAGCGGAACAAAGCCGACCAGCGGCTCGGTCACGTGGTAATACAGCTTCTTGCCCTTGCGCGTGATCCGGCCGTATTCCGGCTTATCGATGCCCGCCGTGCCGCAGCCGTAAATCGAGGCGCTGTTCTTCTTCATCCATCTGCCGATGCCCGCGAGAATCTCCATCGATTCCTCGGGAATCACGCCGCGCGCGTCCGGGCCGACGTTGAGCAGCAGGTTTCCGCCCTTGCTGACGCATTCAACCAGCTTCTTGATCAGCATCTCGCTGTTTTTGAAGTTCTTGTCGGCCGCGCAGTGGCCCCAGTGATTGTTCATGGTGATGCAGGCTTCCCATACGACCGGGCGGCCCTTCTCATCCAGAATGCCCGCCGGGGGAATGATCTGCTCGGGGCTGACGAAATCGCCGGAGTATTCGGTGGGCGTGTCGGTCACGATGGAGCCGAATCCGTCGCCGCTGACCTCGAGGCGGTTGTCGATGATGACGTCCGGCAGGTAGGAGCGGATCATGCGCACCAGCTTGGTCGCCTGCCATTTCTCGCCGCGCATATCGTCGTAGGAGAAGTCAAACCAGAAGATGTCGATCTTGCCGTAATCGCGGCACAGCTCCTCGACCTGACCGTGCATATACTCAAGGTAGTTGTCGAAGTTGTATTTGTAGTCCTTATACGCCTCGTTGGAGCGCATGGGATGCTGCTTGTCGCCATAGTGCGGGAAATCCGGATGGTGCCAGTCGATGATCGAATAATACAGGCCCACCTTGATGCCCTCGGCACGGAACGCATCCAGATATTCGCGGACCAGATCGCGGCCTGCCGGGGTATTGGTGGCCTTGTAGTCGGTCAGCTTGCTGTCGAACAGGCAGAAGCCGTCGTGATGCTTGGCCGTGAGCACCGCGTACTTCATGCCGGCGTCCTTCGCCGCCTTCGCCCATACCTTCGGGTCGTAATCGATGGGATTGAACTCGTCAAAGTACGGCTGATATTCCTCAACCGTCAGTCTTTCGGTGCTGCGGACCCACTCGCCGCGCGACGGAATGGCGTAAATGCCCCAGTGAATGAACATGCCGAACCGGTCATGAACGAACCACTCCATCTTCCTGTTATACGCTTCCCGGTCAAACTGATACATCTCTGCTTCCTCCCCCGTCGTTCCGTTTTACGTTCTCTGAATCAAAAATAATCCGCCATGAACATGGGCT
This sequence comes from Clostridia bacterium, assembly GCA_017410445.1. Classification (GTDB taxonomy): domain Bacteria; phylum Bacillota; class Clostridia; order Christensenellales; family Aristaeellaceae; genus RGIG2066. The sequence continues at coordinate 24,891 of JAFQQU010000291.1, forward strand.
TTCGGACAAACGTCTTCCCGAGTGCTTCCCGGTTATTCAGAACCTTCACGTCCTTCCGGAATTCGGCCTGCATGAGATCCAGCGTCCCCAGAACCAGCAGCGTCAGCGCACGCGAGGATACCTCGATATCGGCCTCCTCCTCCGTCCGGCAGACGCCCTGCGCGCTCACCTTATACGTTCCGCTGTTTTCCGGCAGGAACTCATCCTCAACCTTTACCGTAAAGGCCGCATCCTCCGGCTTCTTCATCAGCTCCAGCGCCTTCTGAACATTCGTAATCCGCGCCATGGGCTGCTCCCTCATGCTCACCGTCACATCGTAAGGCCGGGGAACCAGCATCCTCAGGGGAATATCCTCGGGCAGCATGATCTTGATGAACTTGTAGTCCGCCGCCATCCTTCCGAGGTATCCGAGGCACATTCTGAATCCCTCTTCATCCTTGAACGCGATATCCCTCACATTCAGCACATTTCCCTCGCCGCCCTTGTCGGTCCGGTAATACATGAATGCACGCGCGCCGCGCTCATCGCCCAGCAGCATGGTGAACTGCTCGTCCTTGAAGGGATTACCGATCCGGTAGCGTCCGTCAGCGCGGTCAAACATCATGTTGTACCTTTTGGCGAACGCCCGATAGATCTCCTTCATCTCGGTCAGGTCGCCGTCGGGCTTCATCCGGCGCGTCCAGCCGGTATGCCTGTAGCCGCTCAGCAGATCAGGCTCAAAATGATACTCGATCAGCGGGAGGAACTGCTCGTAGCCCGCCTTGCGGTAGAATTCATGGGAAAACGGATACAGGGAGGAGAATACCTCGCCGTTTTCCCGCGCGTCCGTCAGGATGGCGCGGAGCGTCTCCTTCACTGCGCCGCCATAGCGGTATTCGGGCAGCGTCGATACGCCGCCAATGCCGCCCATCTTCACAAACTGCCCGTCAAAGAGCACCTGAAAGTCGTTGTTGATGACGACGGCCATCATTTCCCCGTCATCCGCAAAGCAGCCCCAGCACTGCCGGAGCCATTCCTCGGACGCCTTTTCGGCCTTCTTCTCCGATTCCTCCACATTCAGCGGAAAATGAAAGGAAATCGAATGGATGCGGTCCATTGCGGGCAGATCTTCCCGGGTCAGTCTTCTGACAATCATTTTTCCATCCTCCGTTATACCACGGTCACCAGCACGCCGGCGCACATCGACACCTGATAATAGCTGTATGCGCTGCCGACCATGTAATCATTCATTTCATCCATCGCCATGTAGAATTCGTCCTCGTCCCAGCCGGCGGCCGACGCGCGGCAGTCTTCCCGGTCCGCCGCCGTCTCAAAAGCGATATCGCCGACCAGAATCAGTCCGCCGGAATGCACGCATTTTGTCATTTCCCGAAGCAGCATGCCCTTCTGATCGTCCGGCAGATGATGCATGGCATACGTGCAGACCACTGCGTCATACTTTCCGGCTTTAACATCTTCCGGAAGTCCCTTTGCGAAATCCCAGCGGATCAGCCGCGCCTCAGGCATCCGCTCCCGCGCAATTTTCAGCATTTTGTCGGAGAAATCTATGCCGGTCACGTCCAGCCCGGCAGCGCACAGCTTTGCGCCGAGCACGCCCGTTCCGCAGCCCACATCCAGCACGCTGCGGGCCTGTTTGTCCCGGAGAATGCCGTAAATCTCGCCCAATGCCTTCTTGTATCCCGCAAACGGATAGGTGTTTTCCTCGTCACTCAGGCCGACGCTCGCGTCATATCCGTCCGCCCACAGATCAAATCCCGTGCTTCCCAGCATATTCTTCCTCCATCCATCCAAAAAACGGACGCATTTTGCTATGCGTCCGTCTTTCATTCATCCGATATCAGCCCAGACGCGCCTTGATTTCGTTGTTCACGCGCCTGCGCAGGTTCAGCAGATAGCTGTCGCCGGTCGGATAACGGCTGAAGGTGATCTCCTCGCCTGCATCCTCGTTAATCAGCTCCAGCACCTTCTCGCGGCCCGCCAGCTGCTCCAGCATGTCAAACGCGCGCAGGTCGTACATGGCGTGCGCGGTGACTTCCTTGCGGATGGAGTCCTCCGGCATGCCGTCATTGCGCGGATAGACCTGGAAGCAGTCGCCGGAGGGCGAGAAGCCTTCGCCGTCGGTCGCGGCATAGGGGTTGATCGGGTAATCGGAATACTGGGAATTATAGTAATTGAAGCCCCACTGCAGGAAGCCTTCAATCTGATATTTGTACAGCTGCACGCCCAGAATGCGGTTGCGCGCGGAGGGCATGGAGATAAACATATTGGAAACTTCCTTATACTGGCCGCAGCAGTAATAGGTCCACAGGCCCGGAACCTTCGCCTCGAGGAAGGGCTCGATGTGGTTGGTCGCCGGGATGGGCTTCTTGACGACGCCTGCCTGATAGAACTCGAAGTCAGACAGCGCGTCCATGATCGGATATTCGCCGATCAGGTCGATGACCTGGGACTTGACGGCCAGATAGGCCTCGAGGTGCTTCTTGTTGGGCTCGTCGGAGACATGGAAGAATACCTGCTTGTCGATGCCCAGCGCCTTGAACTCCTCGATCAGGGCGGGAATGTAGGCGTTCAGGAAGGCCTTATACTCGTCGCTGGTAGAGGAAACGTCCCATCCGAAGATGCGCTTGTATTCGCCGTCCACCGTCGCCATGATCTTCGGGCAGGCAGCGCAGCCCCACTGCGTATACAGATGGGCCACTTCGTAATACTTCATGCCGACCTTCTTGCAGATTTCAACCCACCTGCGCAGGTTGGTGAAGCCGAAGCTGTACTCGCCGTTGTTGAGGTATACGTCAACCAGCTGAACGGTCGGGCGCTCGGTGCCGACGCGGGTATCCAGCGGCGGGGTATGAACGGGCATCAGGGTCATGTTCATGCCGCCCTTGACCATGCTGGCCAGGAAGTTCTCGGCAATGCGCCAGAACTCTTCGCTGAACGCCTCGACGCGGTAGTAGTTCATCAGGCCGTCGGAATGGAACCACTTGGTATGGATCAGCTTCTGCTCGGGCAGGAACGCATCGATGATCTCGACCTTGGCGGTCTTGCTGGCCTTGAGCTCGCCGTTTACGTTCAGCAGGCGGATCTCAACCTCATGAACGCCGGCAGGGGTGTTCGCGTCCGGCTCGACGTCAATCCACAGCGAATCCCACTGATTCCAGTAGGCGCGCAGGCCATGCGGATGCAGATCGCTCAGCAGGTCCGGATACAGGCCGGGCGTGGTTCTCAGGTAATTGCTGGTGCTGTCCATATAGACCGGGAAGCGCACCGGAACGTGCTTTACGCTGCGTACGCGCACCCACTCCTTGATCGGGGAAACAACCTCAACCTCAACATAGGCAACCGATTCGTCCGTCAGCGAATACGCCGCCTGAAAGGAGATCACTTCGTTGCGGAAGCCGGAAACAACGCCGTTTTCCGGGCGCTCCACCGGTTCGGCGTCCAGAAACACCTTATCCAGCGCGCTGAGCAGCTTCATTTTAAGTTCCATCTCTTATACCCCTCCCGAAAATCTTCGTTTTTATTCGAACAGGAAAACAGTATCCTCGGCCTCGAGCTCGAGCTTCCAGCCGGTCTCTCCGGCAATCGTCTCGGGAATCTCGGCATAGATCAGCAGCCGGGCTTCGCCGAGCGGCGGCAGCGCCGACGCCAGCGACGCGCCCTCGTTGCGCTCGCAGACCAGCACGCAGGGATACTCGTATTCGCCGAGCTTAACGGTCGCGCTCAGCTGCCAGTAGAAGTCCAGCTTCTCAGTGGACAGGTTCTTCACCGTGCCCTCATAGATGATCAGGGTATCGTCCTTATCGGAAACCGATCTGCGGTCTCCGCCGGCGGATTCAACGGCGTCCGCCGTCCAGTATCTTTCAACCGTCAGCTCGCACAGGCCCTCGGCGATGTGCTTTTCGACCGTGGAAACCGCCATGGTATCGGCGGCCGTGCCGTCCAGAACGGGCGCTTCGCTGGTCAGAATACTGATGAGCGTCTCGTCCGCATTGCCGGTTCCGGCCAGGCCCAGCCATTTCTGCGCCGCGCGAACCGCGCGAACCGTGCCTTCGCCGTATCCGCCGTCCGCCGTGCCCTGAAGGTATCCGGCGTCAATCAGCAGCTCCTGAAGCTCGCGTACCTTGTCTCCCGTATCGCCGCGGGAGAGCATGAACAGCGGCTCTTCCAGCTTGACGCCGGCGATCTCAAGCTCCTCTTCTTCCGGAAGAGCAGTGATCTGCATCCCGGGCTCGACGCCGCGCGTGCGGACCCACCAGTCCTCGTTCAAATCCCACAGATTATAAGAAGGCATCGCCTCAAACTCGCGCAGCATGTCCGCAATGCCATCCAGCGAACGGGCGGACAGCTCCTCGCGGGCGGAAGCATAGCTCGACTTCTTTTCGGGCTCCATGCGGAAGGTGGAATCGCCCACCAGCGCGATGGCGACTTCCTCGGCGTTCAGGATTTCGTGCATGAGCGCGAGGCCGTCTCTGTCCAGCGGCGCGGTCAGCTTCTCAGCCTTGTTCTTGCCCAGCTGAACCGGCTCGCTGCAGAGCGCGATGTCATATCTCTGTCCATTGACCGCAACGGAAGCATAGCGGCCGTTCAGCTGCAGGCTGCCGGCATAGTAGAACGTCAGCACGGGCACGGCCACGCCGGTCTCCCGGTCGCCGGTCAGCTCAAGGCCGAAGCAGGCATATCCGGTATAGGGCGCGATTTCGCTGCCGATGCGCGCAAGCGCCGCTTCGGTCTGATTGGAGCGAACGGACCACACCGTGCCCTTCTCTTCAAACGCCGCGTATCTCTCCAGCGCATCCCAGTCCGGCGCGGAAGCGGCCTTTTCCAGCGCATACGCCGGCAGGCACACGACCATCATCATCAGAATCAGGGAAATCAATTTCTTCATTATTCAATCCTCCCCAAACCCGGAGCCTGCACAAACACAGCTCCGCATAATACTTACATTTTACCTATATTTACTCATCCTGTCAACAGAAAAGGCTGCCGCAAATGCGACAGCCCTGTGACACTTCTCTGTGTTTTTCTTACCGGTTATTGCTCATTCGCCCGGCCGGTTTTACCGCCGCGCTTCCGGCCCGCGCAGACCTCCTGTCCCTGACCGCACGCTTTTCATTTTCCCGCTCCGCATAGCGGAGATATGCGATCAGCAGCACCGAATATCCCATGCAGAACAGCGCCAGAAAAAAGCTCAGCCACTTGTGAAATTCGTTGCTCATGAAGCCCATAGCGATATTGACCCGGTCGATCAGGAAAAACACGATCATCATGCCCGACATGACGATGGATACATGCGGCAGGATTCCGACTGCTCTTTTCATCCGCTTACCTCCCGCGCCTTGTCAGTATACGTCCGCGACATACACGATATCGCTCAGCTCGCGCCCCTCGGACGGGCTGCTGACCACGCTGTCCCCGAAGATCATCCGGGTGGTTCCGCCGCCGTCCAGATTATAGGACACGGTCAGCCCCAGCTGCTCGCTCAGCTGCGCCAGCTCAACATAGGTCATGCCCTCGGAATATCCGTCCTGACGGCCGTCCACGACGATGAACATATAATGGCCTGGTTCGACCATGCCGATGACCGTACGCGGATTGGCCTCGGGATTCTTTCTCGTGAATTCGGTAACAGCCTTTCCGTTATGGTCCAGCAGCGACGGCCCGAAGCTCCACGTCTGAAGAACGCCCTTGCCGATCAGGTCCGCGACGGTGAACTGCCCGTTTTCATAGACCTCCATCGTGCCGTCCTCGAACAGCGCCAGCACCGATTCCATCGGGTCGACCGAATCCCGGTACAGCGTGCCGTTTCTCACGATCACGCTGAGCGAACCCATATAATAGAAGTCTCCGTTGATCGCGCCGACCGCGTTGTTCCGCTGCGCCATGGAGAGGAAGTCCTCGGTGTAGCCCTTTCCGTAGGTATCCTGACCGAACGCCGTTTTCAGGCAGTCGATATCTCTCAGGTAAATATCCTGAACATAGTATACGCTGGCGTTCATCTGCCCGGTAAAGAAGGTGACGCTGAGGTTTCTGCCCGTGTAGGTATTTCCCTCCCAGAAGGGCTCGCCGTCGGTGAACTTATCCGCAAACTGTTCGCCGATGGTCAGCCGCTCCAGTTCCGCCGCCTCTTCGGCCGCCTTCGCAGCCTTTGCCTCCTCCAGCCGCTCCATCATTTCCAGCGTGCTTCCGGAGACCTCCGCCTCCAGCGGCCTCGGCCACACATGATCGTACAGAGCAAACACAATCAGCCCGAGGGCGATCAGAGCAGCGTCGATCAGCGCAATCAGCGCCGGACGCATCTGCCCTTTTTTCTTCCGTATTCTCACTGCCGTTTCCCTGTCTTTCTAAAAAAACTGAAAACAGTATATCACACCGGATCGCAATCTCCCAGCCTCTTCCTTATTTTGACATATTTACGCCCAAAAAGTACACATTCTTGTCGGTCGCAAAATTCTTGAGGCTGTAGGAAACCACCGCCCGGTCGATGCCGTTTTCCCGGACATATCCCGCGATATCCTGCCGGTAATATCGCAGATCGATCAGGTGAATCTCGGAAAACGCGTCGGTCAGGAAGGGAACCTCGCTGTCGGCATAGGAATCGCGGATGAGGAGCAGCTTCTCGCCTTCATTCCCGGTCTTTACAACCGCCAGCGGCTGATTGCCGCCCATGAACATCGAATACTGATCCTTCCCCTTCAGCTTTTCCCGGTTATACAGCGCGCCCTCTCTCCATTCGCCGCCTTCGTAGGAAGAGACCTCAATTCCCTCCTCCGGCACGTAAATCTCGATCGTATCGGGGAAAACATAGCGCGCGCCGGAGCTCGACCAGAGCGTTCCGTAAAACGCGTCGCTGACCGTTTCGGCCTTCCACATATCGGGCGACACGCCGTCCTTTCCCATCGCCTTCAGCAGCGCGTCCGCTCCATAGCATGCGCCGAGGCTGGTCCAGTGATGGTCGGTGCGGTAGTAGATCGCTTCTTCTTTATGGGCCTCAAGCGCGGCATACGCGTTGACGACCTGCGCCTGCGTCCGCTCCGGAAGCGACGAAAGCAGCTCTTTCTGTCCGGCGGACGGCGCGCCTTCGGGCAGCTTATCCCGCCAGATTTCCGCCGCCGTCGGGATGAGCATGAGATACACCGGAACCTCGGTCTGCGCAATGAACTTGTCCACCGCGCGGAGGTTCGCCGCCATCTGCGCCTCATCGATCGC
>JAFQQU010000292.1 GCA_017410445.1 Clostridia bacterium
ACGCCAAAAAGGTTGCAAACGCAAGCAATTCATTGCGTTTGCAACCTTTTTCTTTAACTGTTGATTTTGAAAACCGGCCATGTTACAATGAATATACATTCAGTTAACAAGGGAGGAATACGGCGTGAAACTCAAAACCCTGTCCATCGAGAACATGACCGTCGAGCAGAAGGTCGGCATGATATTCTGCGCCCGCTGCTTCGGCAAGGAGGACGATACCGAATTCGCCATTGAGCTGATCCGCAATCATGCGCTGGGCTGCATCCAGCTTCCCGCACAGAACAAAGCGCTTGTCGAGAGAATTCTCGCCGAGGCCGATTATCCTCTCCTTGTGTTCAACGACGCAGAAACCGGATTCCCCACCACCGAGCTTCCGCAGATTCCGCTGATGTCTCTGGCCGCCTGCAGCGATCCCGAGTATTACCGGGCGTTTGCGCGCGGCGTCGTGCGCGACGCTCAGAAGGCCGGCTTCAACGGAAACTGGGGCCCGGTCATCGACGTTCTGCACTGCGACGGCCCGATCCGGGTATACCGCCATTTTTCGGACGACCCGATGAAGGTCGCCAGGGCCGCCGAGCTGATTGCCGAGGTATATAAAGAGAATCACTATCTCTCCACCGGCAAGCATTATCCCGGCGGACTCGACTGCCCCTTCGACACCCACATGACCGAGGGCTATTCAAACCTCACCGCAGAACAGCTCGCTTCGTTCGATTTCGTTCCCTACAAATACCTCATGGAGAAGGACCTGATGCCCTGCATCATGACCGGCCACAAGGTAATGCGGCAGATTGACCCGGACTATCCGGCCTCCCTGTCCAAAAAAGTCATCGACCTCATCCGAAACATGGGCTACGACGGCGTATGCTTCACCGATTCCTTCGCCATGATGGGCATTCTGCAGAAATACACCGAGGAGAAGGTCTACGGCATGGCCGTCGCCGCCGGCAACGACATCATTCTCCCCAGCTACCGCACGCCCGTGCGCGACTGCTACAACATGCTGCTTCAGAACTGCCGCGACGGCGTCTTCTCCGAGGAGCGCCTGAACGAAGCCGTTCGCCGCGTGCTGACCGCGCAGGCCTTTGTCGCGGAGAAGCCTGAAAACCCGAAGCCCTTCACCGAGGCCGACGAAGTGCTGCTGGCCGCCGTCGCGAAGGACTGCATCACCGCCGTGACCGACGAAGGCGTTTCCGCCGCTCTGCCCGGGCAGGACCGCCTCTTCATCGTCCTGACCCCCAACGACTTTACGCCCGAAGCGCCCAATCCCGAGGTCAGCGCGGTAAACTGGTATCATCCGGAGAACATCGTCCGCAAGATCAGGGATGAATTCCCCTCCTCCCGCATCGAGCTGCTGCCCGAATTCCCCGGTCAGAGCGACAACGACCGCGTGCTCACCGCCGCGACCAAATATAAGGAAGTCGTGTTCATCACCTTCTGCACCACGCTTCCCTACCTCGGCACCGACTGCCTCACCCGCCGCGTGGAAGCCGTCATCAACAGCCTGATTCATTCCGGCAAGGTGGCCGCCGTCGCGCATTTCGGCAATCCCTTCGCCCTGAAGACGCTCAACCATGTCCCGCGCAGAATCTTCGGCTACATGATTCCCGCCTCTCAGGAGCACGCCATCGAGGTGCTCTCCGGCAAAATCGAGGCCAAGGGCACGCTGCCGTTCAATGTGGAGCTGAAATAAGCGTCAAACAAGTCTCGTTTATGCCTGATAACATCCCATAAAAAACCAAGTCCGCTTTCACCTTACACGAAAGCGGACTTTACTTTTGCAACACTACGGCAGTCTGACGGTTTTCTGAGCGATATTGGCAGCAAACGCATGGTCATGCTCAACAAAGATCATCGTAGCCTGCGAATCTGCAAGCATATTTTCAATCTGCTCACGAGATTCAAGATCAATATAGTTCAGAGGTTCATCCCAAATATACATATGCGCCGGTTTGGATATGGACGCTGCCAGCAGCACCTTCTTGCGCTGCCCCATGGAGAAACCGCTCATGTCCCGTTCAAACATTGATCGCGGAAAACCAAGCTTGCGGAGGATCATCATAAAGTACTCCTTCTTCAGCCCTTCCCTTTCGGCCAGTTCGAACACCGTTCCATGCAGTTCATCTGCCCGCTGCGGCATATAGGAAATAACCAGGTTGCTTGCACAGACTAAACACCCTTCCATCGGTTCCATCTGACCGAGCATCAGCCTGATCATCGTGCTTTTGCCTGCTCCATTCGGTCCGGCGATCATCAGGCGGTCTCCCTGCTCGATTTCAAAGCTCTTGTGCCGAAAAACCGCTTTTCCGTCGTATCCGGCGGATACATTCTGAAATCTCATCAGCACCTTGGCAGGATGTTCCATCGGATGAAGCGTCAGTGCCGACGCATACTCCAGATCGTGCAATAGCGCTTCCTTCTCTTCTATTTGCCGATCAATACGGGTTTGTATGGCCAGAGAGCGTTTCATCATCTTCGCCGCCAGATGCCCAATCCTGCCGCGATCCGTCAGGCCTTGTCCAATTTTGGTCGCCTCTACCCGATCGCTCCATGCAGCTTTTTCCCGCGCAGTTTCCTTAAGCCGCCAAATATCTTTCTCCAGCCGCTCGTTTTCCTCGATCTCAAACTGGTCACGCAGCTCCTTATTCTCCCGGTAGCTGCTGTAGGTTCCCTGTTCAATGTGAACGCCGCTCTTCTGCAGTGCCATCACATGATCGATCGTCTGATCCAAAAACCATCTGTCGTGCGACACGACGATAAATCCCTGTTTATTGCGAAGATACCGAGCTACAACCTCGCGTCCAGCAGCATCCAGATGGTTCGTCGGCTCGTCAATGAGGAGAAACCGATTCTTGCGGATGAAAAGCGCTGCAAGCAGCAGCCGCGTCCTTTCTCCCGGGCTGAACGACCGCATGGGACGCAGTAATTCATGATGATCGATATTCATGCGTTCCGCTTCCCGGCATATTTGTTCGTCAATGATATATCCATCCAGAGCCGCATATTCCTGCTCGATTTCTCCCCAGCGTACCAACGCCTCATCTGTGCCATCGGCAAGCAGCGCGCTCATCTGCTCCTCCCAAAGATCAAACGGAGCAACCGCGCTTCTCATGCATGCAAGCGCGCTCCTGTCCTCTTCAACCACTATTGGAAACATATCGAATTTCACTGAGCTGACAATCTGGCCGCTACCTGTCAGTTCGCCGGACAGCAGGCGCATCAGCGTCGTTTTGCCCCGTCCATTGCGTCCAACCAAGCCCAGACGCCAGTCAGTGCCCATTGAAAAAGTCAAATCTGTAAACACAGGGGTATAATCTCCCGGGTAGGTAAACGAAAGGTTCTGAACCTGAATAACTGACATGGATATCCCTCCTCCAAGCGTCGCCGTTCAGGCCGGAACCACAAATATAAAAAGACGAACTGCGGATGAAACCACAGCTCGCCTCTATAAGGTAAGATGTATCTCCGTCCTGAACATGGGCATACCTCTCCCTAAGCAGCGGCAGCCCCTATACAATTCAGATACGGATGTTGGTCATTTTCTTATCTCCTTTTCCTAGGATAACTCCATTATAGCCCGGCGTCATCAGCATGTCAAGCGCTGTTTATACCTCGCCGAACCACGCCTCAAACGACTTATCCGCCTTCTCGGCGAACTTTCCGGGCGTCCATTCGGTTTCCGCAGGATCTACATTCTCCGGCGTCGCCGTCCAGAGCAGGTAGGCCGCCAGGGGGAGCTTGCGTTCAACCTTCAGATGCAGGCCGTCTCTGACCAGCAGGCCGTCCAGCGCGATGGCTTCGGCGTCGAAGTAGAATCTCGCGCCCGGGCGGTACGGAACGTCCGGGCTGGATTCAATCCGGCCCAGCTGCTTGCTGGCGATGACCAGCTCGCCGTCCACGCCGTTCTGGCTGAGCATGACGTAATCCTCAAAGTCCTCCGCGGCGCACAGTTTGCGGCCAATGGACGGCTTCTTCTCGGAGATAACGCCTTCCTGAATCAGCAGCTTTCTCGACTTCAGCGCGCCCATGCGCACGATGCTCGGATATCCGTCCGGCGTAGCGCTGTGAACGAGCACGCGCATCTCATGCGGACGCAGCGTGCGGTCCTTGTGATGATGGCCCGCGTAGGCCTTGCGCGCCGCCTCGTAATCCGCGCGCTCGCCGGAGAAGATGACGTCCTTCCCCTGTCCGAGCGAATACTCCACAAAGTCCATCACCCGGTACTTCCAGCCCGGATTCTGCTTGCTGATGGCTGCACAGTAGAGCTCGCGGCCGCTGCAGAACACCTCGTATTCCGCTTCGTCCGTCAGCCGGAGACAGATCCAGCCGTGCTCATAATTTCGTCCGGTGATCGGGTTTACCGGGCCGGGAACATAGCCGGGCTCAACAAAGAAAATACCGCTCACCTTTCATTCCCCTTTCATTGCGTCAGATTTGTGCAAAACAGGGGAAAGCGCAAAGCTCTCCCCTGTTTGTCTTCATTACTTGGCGAAATCCACGGCGCGCGTCTCGCGGATCACGCTGACCTTGATCTGTCCGGGATATTCCATTTCGTTCTCAATGCGCTTGACGACTTCCTTGGCCAGGATGAGCGTACCGGCGTCGTTGACATCCTCCGGCTTGACGATGATGCGAACCTCGCGGCCGGACTGGATGGCATAGCAGGTTTCCACGCCGTCGAAGGAGTAGGCGATGGATTCCAGCTTCTCG
>JAFQQU010000293.1 GCA_017410445.1 Clostridia bacterium
AAGTCCCTTCTCCTTGGCAAGTGCGACCAGTTCTCGGCCTTCGTCAACAGATGCGCCCAGCGGCTTTTCGGAATATACATGCTTACCGGCAAGCAATGCCTGCCGCGTTACTTCATAATGCTGATAAGGCCGTGTGATATTAAGAATGATATCGACGTCCGGATCGGCAAATGCTTCATACATATCGCGGTATACTTTGTTGATACCGTATTCAGAGGCCGCCTTCTGAGCCTTTTCAGGAATCAGGTCACAGAGACCGACGATTTTCATCTCGGTGAACCGGCGCGTGATATTCTTCAGATAGATACCGCTGATGTTGCCGACGCCGATAAAAGCAATATTCATAATGCAGGCTCCTTTCGTATCATTCAGTTCACTGTTTCAGCTTCTTTCGCCAATACTCAAATCTGTCCTCCGGCGGGGCTTCAAAAAGCATGGTTTCCCCCGTTGTCGGATGGATAAAGCCTAAGCGGAAGGCGTGAAGAAGCTGTCCTCCCTCCACCGGATAGGGAGATTTTTTCGGTCCATAGACCGGATCACCCAGCACAGGATGTCCGAGAGAAGCCATGTGTACGCGGATCTGATGCGTACGCCCCGTGGTCAACCGCGCTTCGATCAGAGTCGCGCCTCTCAGCTCCTCCAGAACACGGTAATGCGTATGCGCTTCCTTGCCATTGGGAACGATAGCCATTTTCTTTCGATCAACCGGATGACGCCCGATCGGCCCATGCACATCGCCTTCGGGTTCTTTCAATCGACCGATCAGAATCGAGAGATATGCGCGCTGAACAGTGTGTTCCTTGATCTGTTCCGAGAGAAACAAGTGGCTTTTATCATTCTTGGCGACGAACAGCAGGCCTGAAGTATCCTTGTCGATCCGGTGAACGATTCCCGGACGCATTTCGCCGCCGATTCCGCTCAGTCCGTCGAGTTTCATCATCAGCGCATTTACCATGGTGCCATCAGGGTTGCCGGCAGCGGGATGCACGACCATTCCAGACGGTTTGTAAACAACCGCAAGATCACTGTCCTGATAGATCACCCGGATCGGCAAATCCTGCGGCATGAGTTCAACAGATTTCACCTCAGGAATCTGCAGTTCAACCCACTGCCCCGCTTTGAGTGTTGTTCCGGGTTTTGTGACCCGCTTTCCGTCTACTTCTGCCCGACCGTCCCGAATGAGTTTTTCAGTCCGCGATCGTGTGAGATCAACGACTTCGGCGAGAAATACATCCAATCGCACTCCTGCCGACCCTTCTTCAATTTTCCAGCCCGGCATTTTTCTCACCTCCGAACAGCAACACGATAAACAGAAGCGCGGCGCCAATGGTAATGCTGATATCCGCAATGTTGAATATCGCGAAACGCATAAACTGCAATTCAAAAAAGTCCACGACATATCCGAGAGTCAACCGGTCAATCAGATTTCCGACGCCGCCGGCAAGCACCATCGAAAGCGGAAGCATAAAGTGTGCTTTTGCCCCTGAATACCGAACCATAACTCCGGCTACAATCAGGCATACCGCAGCAGAGACAAGACTCAGCAGCACAGTTGACTCAGAGAAAGCAGAAAAAGCCGCGCCTGTGTTTTCAGCATATCGAAAGCCAATGATTCCGGGAATCAGCTGCAGCGAGCCCAGCGGTTTCAATATATTCACAGCCCACAGTTTACTTATTTGATCGAGCACAACGATAATTATAGATATTGCCAGCCAACCGGCCAGCTTTTTCCAATGGGTCTTCATGAAAGCTCCTTAAATACGATTCATGATCATCCGGACTATATCGGCCAGGAATCCGCCGATAAGCGGTATATTCGTCGTAACCAGTCTTTGAAGGATCGCAATAATCACTGCGCCAAGAATCGAAAATCCCACCGCAGCACCGAAACCTCTGGCGAGACCGGCCATGAAATTCACTTTAAACTGCTTTTTCCTGTCATCTACATATCTGAGGTATTCCTCAAGATGAATCCTCTCCATAGAGGCAATGATGCGCGTCAGACTTCGCTCAAGCCTCGTCATGGGTTCTTTAATCATTCTCTTCTCTCCCGTCGGCAAAATATACCTCTATTCTGCCCGACAGGAAATGTGATATGCGCATCTATAAAGATGGAGAGGACATTGAAGCCCTCTCCATTGCTTTTTCCTTATGTCTAAATGGATTCTTATTCGAACAGGGAACCGTCCGCCTTCAGAACATGCACCTGATCCTCGATCAGACGCAGGAAGCGGGCGCGGTAATCAGCGGCAGCCTTGCGGGTTTCGTCAGCTTCGGCGCGGACGGATTCCGCTTCGACCTTAGCGGCAGAAGTGATGGCAGCGGCCTGCTCCTCAGCATTGGCCACCATGGAATTCGCCTTTTTACGGGCTTCGGCAACCGTCTCGTCAGCGATGCGCTGAGCGTTGAGAAGAGTTTCGCGCAGAGTGGTTTCAAGGTTCTTGAAATACTGCGGCTCGTCTGCCAGCATGGGCTGCTGTACGGGAGCAGCGACCTGAACAGGCTCGGATTCCACAACCGGAGCAGAAGCCTCCGCTTCCTTAATAACTACAACAGGTTCCTTAACGGCGGCAGCCTTGGCTTCTTCAAGCTGCTGCATCAGAGCGCAATTCTCACGGATAATGGTTTCCATCTGAGCAGCCAGTTCATCGAGAAAATCATCAACTTCCTCGATGCTGTAGCCGCGGACCTGCTTAGTAAAAATCTTCTCATTGATATCCTTAACGGTAATAGCCATGATACTCATCCTTTCATAGCGGCAGATAACAGAGAATCCGCCTGAGTCCATAAGTCAGTCATTCGACGCGATATTCAAATATTCCTGCGATTCAGATACATTAAATATTCATGAAGAACCATAACGGAATATCTTCAGTGCAATCCTTTTTTTCTTGGTTTCTCCTTCAAGCGATTCAATCCGGATTCGCCCTTCTCCGCGCAGCGATATAAGGTCCTTTTCCTGAACAGCGGCATCGGGACGGAGAATCTGTTCC
>JAFQQU010000294.1 GCA_017410445.1 Clostridia bacterium
CATAACCACCGCCTGCCGGATCTGTTCATCCAGCCGGTAATTCACCGGGTCTTCCATATACTGCTGATTTTCAAGCTTCGACAGCCTCAGAATGTTCTCGGTCAGATCATTCAGTCGGTCGATATTGAGAAATGTCTTCTGGATATACTCTCTGCGCTCCTCTTCAGACAACTCCGGATCCTGCAGCAGCGTCAGATACCCGTTGATCGACGACAGCGGCGTCTTGAACTCATGCGACACATTCGCAATGAAGTCGTTTCTCATCATCTCAACCGAGCTCAGTTCCTTGGCCATCTGATTGAAATTGTCTATGGTCGTCTTCAGCTCGTCAACCGCGCCCGTATAGTCCAGCCGGACGTCAAAATAGCCTTTGGCAATCCGCCTTGAGCCCTCGCTCAGCCGCTCCAGCGGGTTGAAAATCTGCATGACCACCAGATAATGCGCGCCGGCCGATATCAGCATGCAGAACAGACACAGAAGGAACGTCGGAAGCCACGGGCTCGGCATATTTGCCAGCGAATAGCCGTAATACTCCGCAACAAACAAAACCCCCATGACAAACAGCGCAAACAGACCGATCACCACGAATACGCTGACCGTGATAATAAACCGAATCCGGTATGTTTTGCGTCTTTTGCGCTTCTTTTTCGCCGTTTCCGTCTGTTTCATCGCTTCATCACCCGATAACCCAGTCCCCGGATTGTGACGATCTCAAAATCCGGATTCGTTCTGAACCGCTCCCGCAGGCGGCTGATGTGGACGTCCAGCGTGTGCGAATCGACGTATTCCTCCATGCCCCAGATATCGTTCAGAATCTGCTGCCGGGTGAAAATCTGTCCGGGATAGGAAAGCAGCTTGTACAGCAGCAGAAACTCCTTCTGAGGAAGAATTTGCGTTCCGCCCGCATCGGTCACGGTCCATTTTTCATATTCCAGCAGCGTCCCGCCGAAGTGCAGCTTTTTCTCGCTCACACTCTTTGCCCTTCGCAGCAGCGCCGTGACTCTCAGCAGCATTTCATTGATGTCTATCGGCTTGACCATATAGTCGTCGCCGCCCGCCATGAAGCCGCTCTGCTTATCCATGATATCTCCCTTTGCCGTAATGAACAGCACCGGCATGTCCATCATGGCCGCCCGCAGCTGCCGGACAAACTCAAATCCGTCCATTCCGGGCATCATGACGTCCGAAATAATCAGGTCATAATTGCCCTTATCTAGCATATCCAGCGCCGCATATGCATTGTCCGCAGCGGCAGCCTCATATTGATTCCGCTTCAGCGCACGGCAGAAAAGCCCCTGAAGATCCAGGTCATCCTCAACTACCAGTATTTTAAACACCCAGCAAGACCCCTTTCCGCAGACACGGCCTCAGCCTTTCATTCATTATATCACACCACGCTCTGATCTCCAATAGTAAGATCAGCCCGCATACAGAAACTTCCTCCCCGGTTCCGGAGAGGAAGCTGCAAAACACATCCCTTTATTCTGCAATGAACAGGACGCCCAGCGTTCCCGGGCCGCAGTGGCTCGAAATGACGCCGCCCGCGCGGGTGATCAGAATTTCATCGAATCGGTTCAGACCGGACAAATAGTCCTTCACTGCGTCGATATCCTGCTGCGGACATCCGGAATGCGTGATGAACACGCGCTCCTTCTTCGCCGTCTTCAGCGCCTCTTCCATTTCTTCGACATAATGCCTGATGACAACGGACATCTTTCCGCGATACTTCTTGCCCGGCGCCATTTTTCCATCCTCAACAGCAATTCTCGGATGCAGCTTCAGCGCGCCGCCCAGCATCGCCGCCAGACCGCCGCAGCGTCCGCCGCGATGAAGGAAGGTCAGCGTGTCCACGACAAAGCTCGCCCGAACATGTTCCCGCAGCGCTTCGACATAATCAGCAATCTCATGTACGCTCTTGCCGGCTTTGGCCATTTCGGCCGCTTCAATGACCATCAAGCCAATGCCGGTACTCAGACTCTTGGAATTGACAATACGGATTCTGTCCGCTGCGTTCAGCTCCTCGGCTGCCATGCGCATGACGTTGCCGGTCGTGGACATGTCGTCCGAAATCGAGAAGCAGACGACGTCCATGCCCTGATCAATATACGCTTTGAAGAGATCCGTGATTCTCTCGATCGAAACCGCCGCCGTTTTGGGCGTCGTCTTCGTCTGATCGGACCATGCATAAATCTCATCGGGCGTAATGTCAACGCCGTCCAGATATTCCTTATCATCCAGAACGATATGCAGCGGAGCAATCTCCACATCATACCGTTCGATCAGTTCTTTCGTCAGATCACACGTGCTGTCCGCGATAATTTTTACCATGAGTATCCCCCTCAAACAGGCATAACTGCGATTGATTATGATATCGGCTCACGGGCAGCGCTCCCTCCGTCCTGAAACACTGCCTATATAACCAATTTATGCCTTCATTATATCCTGTCAACCTCAATTCTGCCTCAAAAAAACCTCAATTTTTGTTGAGGTTCATTTCCTGTTCTGTCGGAGATGCAGGACAATACAAAAACAACTGCTCTGAACGAGAGCTCTCTTCTGTGCTTCCGTTCAAAGCAGTTTTCTATTTCTCGGGATGCTCGGCTTCGATAATGTGATCAGCCGCCCACGGGCTGTACTCATCGCGGTAAAACGAATGATACCGCTCAAAGTCCACCTCGCAGTTCCACGTCAGCAGCTCCATTTTCACTCCGAACACATTCGCCATGACGTTCATCGGCTTCATTCCGCAGCGTTCATAGAACCTTTTCCGCCTGATCCGCTCCTTCTGATCTTCTCCCGGCTCGTAGGGACTCTCTATTTCGACATAGAGTCCCTTATCCGGATAGCTCTCCTTCAGGGCTTCAATCGCCTTCGATCCAGCGCCCTGCCCGCGCAGCTTTTCCGAAACCGCGAGATAGTCAATCAGAATCAGCTCGTCCGAATTGATGGTCGAAGCAAAGCCGGCAAACCGCCCGTTCAGCGTAAAATACCAGACATCTGTCTTTTTCTTCAGATGCATTTTCACGATCATTGGGAACGGCTTCCGTTCCGAATCAGGAAACGATCTTTCATACAGCCGGTATACGCGGAACCACTGACCGACCGTTCTGGTCCTGCGCGCCGAAAACCCGTCCATCTTCATGCCGTTTTCCTCTTTCACTATTCTACAGAAAAGTACCCGGCAGAATCATCCGCCGGGTACAGATCAATCAATCGCTGATTCTGATTATTCAGCCTCGGGGCCAGCAGCAACCAGAGCCTTGCCGGCTTCGTTGCCAGTGTACTTGGTGAAGTTCTTCACGAAGCGGCCGGCCAGATCCTTCGCCTTGGTCTCCCACTCGGTGACGTCAGCATAGGTATCGCGCGGATCCAGGATCTGCGGATTGACGCCGGGCAGCTCGGTGGGAACTTCCAGATTGAACATCGGGATCTTCTTGGTGGGCGCCTTCAGGATATCGCCGCTCAGGATGGCGTCGATGATGCCGCGGGTGTCCTTGATGGTGATGCGCTTGCCGGTGCCGTTCCAGCCGGTGTTTACC
>JAFQQU010000295.1 GCA_017410445.1 Clostridia bacterium
CCCGCCGCGCATGCCGCCAGCCCCTTCAAGCTACCCCCGGAGCAGAGGGCGGCCGCTGATGCGGCGAAGGGTGGAACATCATTAGTCATTCAGGGAGATGTACATGGAACAGAAGAAACTGACCTGCATCATCGAGGCCGTCCTGTTCGTCGCGGGCGAGCCGGTGAATCTGACCGACCTTGCGCATGTGCTCGACCTCACCGTGTCCGAGCTCATCCCCGCGCTCGATCAGCTCAAGGACGAATACGACCGCGGTCAGCGCGGCATGAGGCTCAATCGCTTCGGAGAGAGCGTGCAGCTCTCCACCCGGCCCGAATATGCGCCGTATATCGAGCGGCTTCTTCAGCCCGTCCAGAAGCAGTCTCTCTCGCAGGCCGCCATGGAGACACTCTCCATCGTCGCCTACCGCCAGCCGGTCACCAAGGGCGAGATAGAGGCCGTGCGCGGCGTGAAGTGCGATTATTCGGTCACCTCGCTGCTCAACAAGGGCCTTATCGAGGAGGCCGGACGCCGGGAATCGCTGGGCCGGCCGATCGAATACCGGACGACCGAGAAATTTCTCCAGCATTTCGGCATCGAAAGCCTTAATGAGCTTCCCCAGCTGGATATCAAGATGCCCGAGAAGCTCGAGCCGATGGAAACCTGATGTGAATATGAAGAGCGCGCCCTGTGCCGATGGCATGGGACGCGCTTTTGTGGTATAATGGAAAAAAGGAGGCTGAGCGCATGAATGAGTATGGACTGAAGATCATTTATCGCATAAGGGCAGGCGGCCGGGTTTTCTATGAGGAGTCCATTGTGCTGCTGAAGGCCGAATCCTTTGACGCTGCCTATGAAAAGGCGGAAGCTCACGCGCTGGGCCTGTGCGGTGATGAATATATCAATGTGTACGGCGAGCCGGTGAAGACCGAGCTGGTGGATATTGTTGACTGTTTTCGGGCGTTTGACGAGGAGAACGGCATTCAGGAGGTTTATTCCCGCATACTGAAAAACAGAACGCCGATGAACGAAGAGGAGTTTATCGATCTGCTGGCGGACAGCAGCACGGCTGATGAGCGGACGCCGCTGCGCAGTATGTGATCCATGAGATGAAAAAGGAGGGTTTCTCCATGCCGATTTGCGAAAACAAACTGACCTTCCGGCCGGACGGGACGTTCAGAATCCTCTTTCTTTCCGATTTTCAGGAGACATATGAGGAGTTCGACCCGAGGACGCTCTCCGGCGTGAACGCCGTGCTGGACGCGGAGAAGCCCGATCTGGTCGTCCTGTGCGGCGACAACTGCAACGGCCCGGCCATTCACTCTGCGGACGACCTCGGTAAATACCTCGGGCGGATGCTGGAGCCACTGGTTTCGCGCGCTGTCCCCTTCGCCCATGTCAACGGCAATCACGATTATGACGCCGACGTGCCCATGGACGAACAGCTGCGCATCTGGCAGTCCTTCCCCGGCTGCCTCACAGCCGCTCAGCCCGGCGTTCCCGGCTGGACCAACTTCTGCCTCCCCATCCTCGCCTCCGCGTCCGACGCGCCGGTGTGCGCCGTCTGGGGCCTTGATACGGGCCATGCAATTGAGGAGCTGCGCCCGGGCCTCCGGGACGAGGCGCTTTTGAAGGGCCTGCCGCTGCCGGCCAGCATCTGGGACATCGTGCGCTTTGAGCAGCAGATGTGGTACTGGATGAAATCGGCGGAGCTGGAAAAGGAGGCCGGGAGAAAGCTGCCCGGCGTGATGGCCATGCACGTCTCCCCGTGGGAGTTCGACTATATGCGCAGGTACCCGGACGAGCTGGGCGTGTCCGGCAATACCGACGAGCAGTACGGCCTCGGCGCGCTCAACAGCGGCATTTTTGCGACGCTCGTTCAGCGCGGCGATGTGAAATGCGTCTGTACCGGCCACACGCACATCAACACCTGCGATGCGGAATACTGCGGAATCCGGATGTGTTCGGTCGGCTCGGCGGGCTACTCGGCCTACGGCGAGGACAGCCTGAGAGGCGGCAGAATCATCGACCTCAGCGAGCGCGAGCCGGAGAAGATGACGGCGAGAATGGCGTATTTCAGGGAGTATGTATAAGGAAAAGGACGTCGGGCAATCCGGCGTCCTTTTGATGATCATTGCATATATTGCACCGCTTTTTCGATGAACTCGCTGAAGATCGAATTGGCCCATGCGAACCACTCGCGGGTGAAATTTGCGGGGTTGTTCACGTCCACGCCCTCGTGCATGAGGAAGGTGTCCGCGTCGATGGCGGTGAGCGTGTCGGCCAGAGCGAGGATTTCCTCCGGGTCCGTCGAGGTCAGGCCCTGAATGCACAGGGAAATCGGCCAGACGTATCCGGGCGGGGTGTGCGGGCTGCCGATGCCTCTGGCGGCGGTTCCCTCGTAATAATACGGGTTGACCGGGCTCAAGAGCATTTTGCGGGTGTTGAGATAGACCGGGTCGTCTGCCGGGACGCAGCCGAGGTACGGAAGGGACAGAAGACTCGGCACATTGGCGTCATCCATGAGGTGATAATTCCCCATTCCGTCCGCCTCGTAGGCGTATACGCTGCCGAATTCGGGATGCTCGACCACGGCGTGACGCTCAAGGCCCTGTTTGATCTCATCATGCAGATTTTGCGCGCGGGCGATCAGGCTTTCGTCCGGGCGGATGGAAGAGAGCATTTCCATGAGCATTTCAAGCGCGCGGACGGCGAAGAAGTTTGCGGGAATCAGGTATCCGTAGCGGCAGGCGTCGTCGCTCGGGCGGAATCCGCTCCACGTCATGCCGGTGTATGCGACCGGGTTTCCGCGTCCGCCGCAGGGCAGCGTGTCAGAGACGGGACAGTTGGTGCGGTTGAAGTAGTAGTCCGATTTCTCCGCATGATGCTGCTCGGTCTCCCAGACGGTCAGGATGGCCCCGGCGGCTTTGATGAACGAGTCGTCCAGCCAGTCGGTGCGGCCGGTGTGCTTCCAGAAGCCGTGCGCCAGCCGGATGGGATAGCACAGCGAATCGATCTCATATTTGCGCTCCCAGATCCACGGTTCCGCGTCGGGCGCAAAGTTGGTGTCGTCGTGCTCCCAGCAGGCGCCGTTGGGCTCGCGGTTGAACGCGTTTGCGTAGGGATCGAGGTTGATATACATGAACTGCCGCTTCATAAGCTGGCAGACGGCGTCGCCGACCTCCTGATACTCCCGGGCGAACGGCAGATAATGATAGACCTGCGCGGACGAATCCCTGAGCCACATGGCCGGGATATCTCCGGTGACCAGAAATACCGTACCCTCCGAGCGCTGCAGCGTGGTCTCCCATGTGCTTTCGAAGCACCGGCTGTACATCTCCGCCAGCTTGCCTCTGCCCAGCGCGATCAGCCGGTCGTATACCGGGGCCTTCATCCGGTCGATGAGTTTCATGCTGTTCCCCTCTTTCTGACTCGTTTGCCGGGATCGCCCGAACATTCATGCGGACGGTTCCCGCCTGTGATAGGATCATTATATCACAGGAGAAATCGGCTTTCAATGCACCGACACGAAGCGGCTGAGGATAAACGAAGACCCGTCCGGCTCCGATTTATGGCCGGACGGGTCGTGTTGTATGCTGTTCGCTTCTTATACCGTGACCGCAGGATGATAGGAATCCAGACAAACGCCGACGCGGCCGACCGATCTTTGTCGGTCGTGTCGGGATCAGCTGCCCGGCAGGCCATGCCCGCGGACGCTGTCCGTTAGCGATACTTTTCGACGGCGGCGAGGGCGCGCTTGGCGTCGTCCTCGTTTTCAGCGTAGTACCAGATGATGGTCTTGTTGCTCTCGAACAGGTCGCCCATGCCGAGCAGCTCTTCATACGTGGGCGCGATGACGATGGTCTTCTTCTTCAGCTCCTCGCGGTACTTGCGGTAGACCTCGACCGCGCGGGCGCAGTTGGGATCGCTGGACAGCTCCATGATGCTGATCTTGTCGACGCCGGCGAATACGGGGATCATGCGCTCGCCGAGCGAATGCACGTGTAGCATGGAGGAATCTGAGTCCTTCACGCAGTCCTCGAGCGCGCTTAAGAAATGCTCCTCGTAGACCTCGCGGGAGATCATGGTCGAGAAGTCCTCGGAGATGTGGCCGACATGCTTGCCGGGCGTCCAGATGCCGAAGCCGTTGATGCAGCCGCCGCCAATCTGAGTGGCGTTTTCGCGCTGCAGATCAAGCGTGAAGTTGACCGCTTGAGCGCAGAACTTCATCATCTCGGCCAGCTCGTCGGGATCGTCGTAGATGTCGTAGAACAGGTCGTTTCCGCGGATGGCGTTGGCGATGTCGGAGGGGCCGTCCGCGCCGCGCATGCGGACCGGGATGAACTCCTCCCACTTCTCATGCAGATACTTGATGCCGTCCGCCACCAGATGAATCCAGAAATTGTTCCGGTCGAGCTTCAGATCGCGCCAGCCCTCCAGCTCCTCGCAGATCTGATGCTGGAAGGTCGTGGTCTCGGTGAAATCGACCTTGCCGCCGAGGAACGCGGTGTGCTCGGCGATGCCGTACCACGGAGAGGTCGAGGGAATGAAGTCGTCCTCGATGGTCTCATGGAAGCGGGCAAAGAGATAGTCGTTGTGGGCGCGGGCGTCCAGATATTTGTGAAGATCCTCCGGGAAGGAAAAAGAATTCAGCGGCGCCAGTTTGGGCGTCGCGAGGGACGCGCAGGACTTGACGTGAATCTGCACGCCGGTTTCCTTCTTCTCATAGAAATCCCTGATCCGTTCGGTCGTCTGCCGGGCCTTCGCGTAGTCGAAGGGAGTATATGTGAAGCTCATAATCTCGTTCCTTTCCGTGATGCAGTGGATTGTGCGGTATTCCGGAAGGATGAAGCGGAATCCGTTCATCCTGAAACGAATTATAGCACAGGTAAACGGGCGTTACAACAAAATTTATGATAATCGCAAGATAAACATGTTTTTGAGCAATCGTCCCCTCGAAGTGCGCAAAAAAAGACCGCCGGGCCCCTTTTCCCAGCGGTCTTTATGCTCTTACTCTAAGATTGCTGCTTACGCAGCGGCGCAATTACTTGCCGCGAACGAACTCGTTGTAGTAGTCAACGTAGATCTGCTGATACTCCTGGAAGCCCAGCTTGTCCAGCTGCGCGAAGTAAGCTTCCAGATTGGCCTCGTTGATCTCCTGAACGCCGGTAACGAAGGCAGCGTACTGCTCGTTTACGTAGGTGTTGATGGCGGCGGACAGAGCGGAGGTCTTCTCAACATCCTGCAGGGACAGGAAGGTGATCTGCGGATACGGATCTACCAGGTAGGGCAGGACGTTGACGTCCTCACCGTGCGGGTAGGAAGCCGGGTTCTCGTTCCAGCGGGACTCGCCGAACATGTCGTAGCCCAGTCCGAAGTAACCGCCGATGATGCCCTGAACGTACTTGTTCTGGTAATCGCCGAAGGAACCGCAGGTGCCATCCTCAACCTCAGCGCAGGTGTAGTCCCACTTGTCAGCGGCGTTCTTGATGGGAGTCCAGCCGGACTTCAGATCGCACAGCCACTCGGTGTCCTCAGCAGAGGGACCGCGATGGGACAGCTGATAGTTGTTGTAGTCATAGTGCCAGTCGGCCCACTTGATCAGGCGCTCGATCTTGGACTCTTCAACGTCAGAAGCCATAGAGAAGCTCTGGTTGTTCATGGCGTTGTAGGTACGGCCGATGCGAACGGTGGGGTTGTACTCGGAGGTCAGGAACTTAACAGCCTTCCACTCGTCCTGGTTCAGAACGTTGGAGTAGTTCTGCTCGAAACCTACGGCGTCGTTGGCCTTCAGGGCGTTGGCTTCGTCGCCAGCAACCTGAGAAGCGAACAGGTTCAGGGAGAAGTAACCGGCGTCGATCCACTTCTTCATGTACTGCATGAAGATGGGGAACATTTCCTTGTTACCATAGATGAACTCGGGGTTCAGCTCCTCGCCGTACAGAGCGATGGAGGTCAGGTAGGAAGCGGAGTTCGGAACCCAGCCCAGAGCGTAAGCCAGGTAGCGGGGGCAGTTGCCGTAGTCGCCGCCCATGGGAGTGACGGGGGTGCCGTCCTTGCCGGTGCGGGTCTTGAAGGCAGCCAGAACTTCTTCGAACTGCTCCAGGGTCTCGGGCATGGCCAGGTTGGCCTCGTCCAGCCAGCGCTGGTTGATGTAGAACTTGATGTTGGAGTCCTCAGCCTTGTTGAAGGAGCCCAGGCCGTAGATGCAGCCAGTCTGGGTCATCAGCTTCTCTTTGTAGCCGGGGTTGGCGTCAAAGATACGGCACAGGTTGGGCATCAGCTCGGGGGTGATGTAGTCCTGCAGCTCGAGCAGGAAGCCGTTCAGGTCGCCCATCTCGGTCTGCTGGTTGGAGGACATGAAGAGCTGATAGAAAACATCAGGCATCTCGCCGCCCATGAAGGCGATGGACTTATAGTCCGAAGCGGAGGTGGTCTGAGTTACGGTGAAGTTGATCTTGAAGTACTCGCGGCAGAAATCCCACCACCAGATATCTTCCTTAACGCCCTGGTTGGAGCGCATGTAAACAACGATGTCGGACTTGATGGTCTCGCCTTCCCAGGCGGGCTCAGTGATCATCGGAGCGGCGAAAGCCACAGTGCTCAGGCACAGAACCAGAGCGACGATCAGGCTAAGAAACTTCTTCATGGTGAATCGTTCCTTCTTTCTTAGTTGTTGTGTGTGTCAGAGAATCTGATTGACCGATACAACGACTCAAGGGGTAGAGTACGAGCATGGGCAGGCATAAAGCCTTTAGATGACACGCTTCGTGCCTGACGAGAGGCACGAAGCGGTAATCCCTTGATGGAGTGTTCAGTTTGTCAGGATTAGCCCTTTACGGAGCCGATCATGACGCCCTTGACGAAGTGCTTCTGAACGAACGGATACATCGCGATCATCGGAGCGGAAGCGATGAAGATGATGGCGTACTTCATGGTGTAAACCATGAAAGCCTGACGCTGAATCTCTTCCTGCTCTTCGGTGGTCATCAGCTGGAAGTCCAGAGACTGGGTCTGACCCTGAATCAGGATCTCACGCAGACGGAGCTGCAGCGGCCACTTGTTCTGGTCGGTGATGTAGATGAACGCAGAGTACCAGGAGTTCCAGGTACCGGTGGCAGCGTACAGAGTCTGAACAGCGATGATGGCGCCGGCCAGAGGCATCGCGATCTTGATGAAGGTCTGGAACTCGGTAGCGCCGTCGATGTAAGCGGACTCGTAAACTTCGTTGGGGATGGAGGTCTGGAAGTAGGAACGGGTGATAACCAGGTTGGAGTAGGAAACACCCATACCCAGGATCATGATCCAGCGGCTGTTAACAAGGCCCAGGGACTTGTTCAGCATGTAGCTGGGGATCAGACCGCCGGAGAGGAACATGGTTACGAAGAAGTAGTAGGTAATGGCGACGCGGCCCGGCAGCTGCTTCTTGGACAGAGCATAAGCCGAGGGGATGGTCAGCGCCAGAACATACAGGGTGTGAGCGACGGTGTACAGCGCGGTGTTCGCGTAGGAAATCCAGATGGACTTGGTCTCGAATACCTTGGCGTACGCGTCAATGGTGGTCTTCTTCGGCCAGAAGTATACGGTGCCGGCAGCGGCCTCCGCAGGCTCGGCGAAGGATACGGCGATGGTGTACCAGATGGGGTAGATGAAGAGAACGAGCATGATGCAGATCAGGGTAATGTTGATAACGTCAAATACGACGTCACCGAACGAACGCTTGATCGCAGTGCTCTTCTTCTTGCGGCCTTTGGCATCAACAGTTACAGAACTCATTGGCGTTTTCCTCCTTCCTCTCAGCTTAGAACAGCGAGGTCTCGCCGACCTTGCGGGAGATGGTATTGGTGATCATGATCAGGGCCAGGTTGATGAAGGTGTTGAACAGACCGATAGCGGCGGAGTAGTCCCAGTAAGCGGTGGTACCGCCGGCGCCCAGCGTACGCTCGTAGGTGTAGGTGGAGATAACGCGGGATACGGACATGTTCAGGTTGGTCTGGAGCAGGAAGACCTTCTCGAAGCCAACGCCCAGGATGCCGCCGACACGCAGGATCAGCATGATGATGACGGTGGGCAGGATTGTCGGGATGTTGATGTTCCAGACGACCTGCCAGCGGGTAGCGCCGTCAATACGGGCCGCCTCGATCAGGTCGGGAGATACGTTCGCCAGGTTGGCCAGGTAGATGATGGTGCCCCAGCCGATGCCCTGCCACAGACCGGACAGAGTGTACAGATGGTCGAACGCGACCTTGCTGTACAGCCAGCCTACGGGCTTGTCGATGACGCCGATGGCCATCAGGATGTTGTTAACCAGACCATTGTCAACATTGAAGAACATGTGGATCATGGAGCAGATAACAACGGTGGAGATGAAGTGGGGCAGGTAGGAAATCATCTGAACGAACTTCTTGAACTTCGCATTGGTCAGCTCGTTGATCATCAGAGCAAAGATGATCGGGAAGGGGAACATGCAGAAGCCGTACAGAGAGATTCGGATGGTGTTCCACAGAATCTCGAAGAAGTAGGGATCCTTGAAGAAGTCAGTGAAGTGATGGAAACCGGCCCACGGGGAACCGAGAATACCAAGCTTGGGGGTGAAGTCCTTGAAAGCAATTACTACGCCGTACAGCGGGATGTAATGCCAGATGAAGGTGGTGACGATCGGGGGAAGGACGAGCAGATAGAGCTGCCAATAACGCTTAATGCGCTTGACCAGTTCTTCCTGTTTCCTTGCCCGCATCGCCGCTTTGGACGTGTAACGGGACGAGTTAACCATGGGAACTACCTCCTATCTTTTGGTGGGACGTACCTCTTAATAAAACGCCGGAGCGCTTTAAAAAGCAAAGGAAGGAATGTGCAGCCGCCTTACACCGGTTCGTGGATGGGCTTTGAATGGCTGCGCTTTGAGAACCTCAGCTCCACGGTGCGGTCAATCGGCGAGAAGCCGGTCGAGTAAACGGTGAAGCTGCCCGCCCGGGGCGGAACGCTGCCGCGCATGTTTCTGTGGTAGGTATGCTCCGCGAACAGGCCGCGGACCGTGACCACGCAGGCGCGGGAGGTATCCTCGACGCTCATGTCGCCCTGCTTGATCGTCAGCTCGCCGTTTTCCGTCGTCGTGAGGACAACCTGATCGGTCTCCAGCTTGACGCCGGCCGGCAGAACAAACTCGAGCTTGAAGGGGACGCGCGGCGTGTTGTCCACGCGGATGTGCAGGGACACGCCGTCCTCGAGGTCGGTGATATCGAGGGTGTAATCCAGATCGCAGCTGTGGATCACGGGCCGGAGCGAGTGATCCATCCGGTCCCAGTCGGGACTGGCCGGCGGCTCGGGGAACAGGCCCTTGTACTCGCCGTGGCCGCGGAAGCTCATGCGGTATCCGGTTTCGGTCTTTTCGATGGTCTCCGGCTCAAACTGCGCTACCGCGAAGAACGAGGAGCACATACGGAGGGTCATCGTCTTTGAACCGAACTTGACGTGCATGAAATCCGGATTGCGGGAGAGCAGCGTGTAGCTGAAATCTCCCTTGCGAACGCGCAGGATGCGCGAGTTCGGATAGAAAGCATGGTAGCTCGAGGGAAGTTCTGCTCCGGTAAGATCCGGATCGAGCTCCTTGAGCTGCGGGCGCTCCAGATACAGCCACAGATAGGCCGGCGCGCCCAGTCCGTTGTCGATGGCGTCCTGCACCATCTGACAGGCGAACTTCAGGTATCTGCTGTCGCCGAACAGGTCGCCCGCCCACAGATACAGGTGAAACCAGATGTGGCAGGGGAAGACGCGGTCCTGACCGCTGTCCTGACGGCGGGAGTTGCGGGTGAAGATGGTTCCGTCGGCCTCGAGATAGTGGAAGGTGAGGTCCATATTGCGGCGGGCGTATTCGAGCAGCTCGGGCTTGTTCAGCTCCTCGGCCATGATCAGCATGGCGTTGACGTTGACGGGATTGTATGTACCCATCGAGCGCTCGGTGAATTCGCCGTATTCGTCGCAGTCGATGCCTTCGGAGAGGTAGGAATTGATCTTGTTCATGAGCGCGGGCCAGCCGAGGATGTTGTAGCACATCGCCATGGCCGCGCTTTCCACCCAGCGGTGGTTGGGCGTATGGAAGCCGCCGTTCAGGCAGCCGTTCGCCCAGTGCCCGATAGCCTGCTTCATCTTGCCCTGAACGGCGATTTCGCGCTCCGTTTTTTCCATATGGGAAACGAAGTTTTTATAGCCGCGGCAGAACTCGATGAGCTCGAAGGTGGCGGGAGTGTAGTAGTTGGTTGCGAGGAAGTCGTTTGTTCCGTCCGGATGGGCGGTGCGCAGGATCATGTCGCATGCGTTTTCGACATAGGTCAGCAGCGCGGGATCCCGGTAATATTTGCTTTCCTTGCAGGAATACAGCGTGCAGCATCTTCCGCTCAGGCCGGAACCGGTTCCCGGTTCCATCAGCCAGTTGAACTGATTGTCCAGCGTGCCGCGGTAGAGATTTTCAGGGTCCGTGCAGATGGTCGGGAGATATCCTTCAAGAGCCTTTTCGCAGGCCCTGACCACCAGGGGATAGATCGCTTTCATAGTAGGAAAAGCTCCTTTTGACAGCAGGGAAACCGCTTAACATTCCCCTGAACGCGCAATAAAGAGAGTCCCGAGCATTCACCAGCAGGCGGCCAATTCTCGTCGCTCTTTCGTATGAGTCAGATATGATATTGCCGGACGCCGTCCGCATTCCGCACGGCGGGACTGCCTGTGCAAAATGCTAAATATAAATTAGAAGAACTGCCGGAAATGATACCTGATTGCGTAAAAAGATTATACTACAAACAGTGCACAAAGTCTATAGGTCGCTCCTAAAATCAATAAATACGTAACAATTGCATAATGCGGAATGACACGTTTTTTCCGTATTTGGGAAGCTGAGGATAAACGTGGAATTAACGGAAAAGCGGAAACGCAGCACGCTGGAAAAGCACGGAAGATGCGCGTGCGGGCGGAAACGGGAGAGTTTCCATAGAATACCATATAATAATAGGAAGAAACTCAGACAAACCGGGCGTTGATCCGCGCGGGCGGGGGAGAATGAGGCGATTTTCCTTTGTGCGGCGGGAGCTGCGAAAGGGCGGCGAGGAGTATGTTTGGACGGGTGCGGTTAACGCGTTTGCAACATAAAAGCGGCAATCATCCGGAGCAGAAAACGGCGGAAAATGGGCGGGGAATATGCGCATGCAAACGGGCTGTTTGTATAAATACGACAAAAGGCGTCCCCCGGGTCCCGGATGGACGGCGGGCGATGCGTGAGGAGGAAATACTGTCCGCAGCGGGAACGGCTGAAGGAAACGAAGCGGGAAGGGCGCTCTCGGTTTTCGGGCAGGAGGAACAGGCGGGAATCGGCGCGCAGCGCGGTGTGTCCGGGCAGATAACACAGTCATCACATCCGCATGCAGTGAATACATTGACTGCATATATTATATAATAGGTAGAAATTTAGACAAAACAGCGGCGTGAAGAGGTTATGAAATGGAAAAACGAACGTTCTTGCGCGGGTGAACGGCCTGTGATAAAATGGTCCTGTGAGCGGAAAATACGAATCCGGAGGTGGCTGTATGCTGATCAGAATAGGCGATTTTGACTGCACGGAGGTGTGGGACGGCGTATTCTATAAGAAGCTCTCCGATTACCCGAGGGTTTCCGATTGGGAAATCCGGAATATCATTGAGTTTATTGAATATGAAAGGATGCATGGCAGGCGGTGCGATATCGAATGCGACGACGAAGGCGCGCTGCAGGCCGTGCTCCGCGGCATTGAACATAAAGAGGAGTTCCTGTCCGTGCCGCGTCCAAAGCTGATCACCGAATGCACCGCCTGTCCGCAGCGAAAGGGCTGCGTCACGGAGTATGTGTGCCATACGACATCCTGCGAGAATGCCGTGAAGATTTTCCGGTGCGGAAGCCTTTTGTCCGCGCTCAATGCACGGCGGGTGCCCGTCGAGGTGCTGATGAACGAGAGCAGGAATGCCGCCCATGACCCGGCGGACTATTTCGAATATATCATGTTTGCGTGGGGTAATTGTCAGGCGGGAGACCGGCTGGTCATGGAGCGTATGCTGGAGCGCGCCCCGGATGAGAACGACCTGAGCGCGGGTTTTCGGCCGGGCGTGCGGTTTTATTTCCGGTATGAACGGCTGGCAGCGCATCCGAACGCTGTTCGGGACGGATTTCTGCCTCTGAAGGTCAGGGATGAGATTGTCCTCAGAGACTGGGTTTTCCGGATTGTGATTCCGGAGCAGCTCAGGCCTGCGCTTGAGCCACATATTCCAGAAGACCTTGCGGACAGGGTGATCTATGTCGGAAGCGACTGCCGGGATATCTGGGACTGGTCCGAAAAGGTATACAGGCTGATTGAGGAATGCGGCGGGGAATGAAATGAGCCGGGCTGTGATGCGCAGCCCGGCTTTCTATATATGTGCGCCGCCCGGACAGGGACGGACTGTGTCTGTCTATTTATCCAGATAATCGGAAACGTTCAGCTCGGTGTACTCCGTTCTGACGTGCAGGAAGAATACGGGTTCGCCGGGATCAAAAAGGAACATCTCTTCAAGCAGACCGTGCGGGGTGAGGATCAGTTCCGAAACAGCGCCGTTTGCTTCCCGGCGGACGGTTCTGGAAATGACGCCGTCGGTGAGATACACGGTTTCCTGCGCGCCGTCGGTAAAGTAGATGGTCGTGTCCTCGACGCGGTCGACGCCGTCTTCGATTTTGCCGCCCTGTACTTCGTAGAAGCCGTTTTCGAGGATGCGGACGCTGTCGCAGAAGTATTCCGTGGTGGAAGTCTCTCCCATATAGGTCTGGGTTGTGGACGCTTCGATTGTGAGGGTGATTCCGTCGGCAGATGCAGCACAGGCGGGGAGAATGAGAAGAAGGAAGAAGAGCAGCGGGAGAAGACGGCGTTTCATATAGTATATACCTCCGTGTTTGTGGTGTACCGATAATATTCTGGCATAATTGCCGGCCGCGGGCAACGAGGAATGGCCTGATTGCCAGGGGGAGACAAAGCTCGTCCGGATCAGATGAACCGGACGGTATTTCAGCACGCCTGAAGGGATGGCGGCAGGCCGAACCCGCTGACTTGCTGCGCGCGTCAATATGGGATCAATCATCCCGGCATACATGAAAAATACCCCGTCACCATCCCTTGAGAATGATAACGGGGTATTTGGCACGCCTGACGGGATTCGAACCCATGGCCTTTCGCTTAGGAGGCGAACGCTCTATCCTGCTGAGCTACAGGCGCACAACAACGATATCTACTGTACCACAAAGGAGGGAATCTGTCAAGTCCCCAGTGATCCGAAGGGGGATATGTGCGTGAAACAATGTTCTGCGAGCGATTTTCAAAAATCCGGATTTTCTTGAAAAAAGTGATTTCGAAAGGTGCAGAAAACGTGCATATATATAGGAAGGAAAAAAGATAAAAAAAGGTGTTGACAAAAAGGGGGAAAGGGGGTATAATAATCAACGTTGTCAGGCGCGAGAGCAAATGACAACGAGCGATCCTTGAAAAC
>JAFQQU010000296.1 GCA_017410445.1 Clostridia bacterium
ACCAGATACATCAGCGGGCCCTGGAGAAACCTCATCAATCGCTTTTTATCCAAATTAGCATTCCTCGCTTTCGCAATTGTTTATTCCTATCTGAAGATTATAGCATCCCGTATCCGTATTTTCAAACGCCGCCATCAGACATTTGTGTAAATTTCCGGCTTCAGGATACCTACATACGGCAGATTCCGGTAGCTCTCGTTGTAATCCAGACCGTAGCCGACGACGAACTCGTTCGGAATGGTGAAGCCGCAGTAATCGACCGTGATGGTCGCGCCGGCCTTGCGGCGCTCGGGCTTGTCGAGCAGCGTGCAGATCTTCAGCGCCTTGGCGCCGCGGGTGATCAGGTTGTTTTTGAGGAAGGTCAGCGTCAGGCCGCTGTCGATGATATCCTCAACGATCAGAACGTTCTTGCCGGTGATCGACTCGTCCAGATCCTTGACAAAACGTACATTGCCGCTGGATTCGGTGCCGCCGCCGTAACTCTTTACGATCATGAAGTCAAATACGGTGTCCAGCTGAATTTCGCGAACCAGATCCGCAAAGAATACGGTGGAGCCCTTCAGAATGCAGACAACCGTCAGCTGCTCGCCTTTGAAATCCTCCGTGATCTTCGCAGCCAGTTCCTTAACTTTTGCGCGGATTTCCTCTTCACTGATCAGTACCTTATCTAAATCCTTATGCATTGTCCTTACCTCCAAACTTTTGTAGCGGCCATCCCGTCAGTTCGATGCGGGCAGCCGTTGATCCCATTGTCAGTTTCGCCTTCTCCGAAATGCCGATGCCCATCGCCCACAGAATCTCGTTCTCTCTGGCAATCAGCGGAACCAAATCCCTGACCGGCCGATCGACTCGCTTATTCGTAAAATAGTCCGACAGCTTCTGTCTGCCCGGCGCGCCGAGCGGACAAATCATATCCCCGTCCCGTCTGGTCCGGATGACAGCGCCTCGAAGCGCCTCCGCGTCCAGTTCCTGACAGAACGGATTATCATATACTGCCGTTCCGTATCCTTTGCGGACAGTTACCCTTCCGAGTTCTCCCGGAAGCGCCCTCTCCCCGGATTCCGGCAGCGGAATTTCATCTATTCCATTCCATCCGCCGTTCATCAGATACAGCCCCTGCCTGCCTCTTTCCGCACGCCATCCGCCTTCGAGGCTCACGGACCGCGCGGAATCCGGATTTATCCAGATGCAGAATATTCTTCTGACCGATTCATAATCGAGCCCGGTCAGCTTTCTGATCGCCCGCAGGATAATCGCGCGCCGGCTTTCGCACTGCGCAGCAATCGATCTCAGCTCAAGCATCCACCCGAACGGCAGCTTCAGAGCTCTGTCTGAAAGAAACTCGTCCGTCATGCGTTCAAGAAACGAATCCTCTTCCCCGGCAATCCCGCTGAACCGTGCAACGGCGCTGTCCGCCCCCGGATATATCTTTTCAATCTCCGGAATCACATTCAGCCGCAGCGCATTTCTCGGGTTGTCAGGAACCTCGTTCGTGGCGTCTTCACACCACCGAATGCCGCGTCCGCGCAGATAAGAGACCAGAGTCTCTTTCGGATAATCGAGCAGCGGGCGGTACAAATCCCCTTCGATCCGCTTCATCCCGACCATCCCTCGCAGTCCGCTTCCGCGAAACAGGTGCATCAGCACCGTCTCGACCTGATCATCCCTGTGATGCGCCAGCGCAATGTAATCGGCGTCCGCAGAAACGCGCGCTCTTCTCAGAAATCCGTATCTGGCGGCACGTGCAGCTTCCTCAAGCCCCATGTTCCATTCCCGGGCCAGCCGGGGAACATCGGCGCTTTCCGCAATCAGCGGGATCCCCCAGCTTTCGCATAAAGCGTGCACAAACGCGGCGTCCGCACGCGAAGCCTCTGCGCGGATGCCGTGTTCGAAATGTGCAGCTGTCAGAATCAGCGGATTAGTCTTTGCCGCTTCCTTCAGTAAGGCAAGAAGCGCAACGGAATCCGCTCCTCCGGAAACTGCCGCCAATATGCTTACTCTGTCCTTCCCGTTCTCGGGCAGGACAATCCTCAACTCGTCCATTGTACCCTCTTTACCGATTTCCTGCAATAGGTATCACGCCGATTTAGCCTGTTGTTTAAATTCGAAGCACAACAGACCGGAGTCGTTACTGAAAACACCAGCGTTTCAGCACCTCGGAAAGCCCGTCTGTAAATCTTCTGCGCCCCATGCTTTCAGCTGCGACGACATGCGCCCTGCCTACCAGTTTATCTCTCACCAATACGTCAACGCTGCCGATCAGCTCGCCCTTTTCAACCGGCGCGACGGCATATTCAGGAAGATTCGCCTGCAGCTTAACCGCTTCCTCATCGCCGCGCTTAAGAAGCAGCGTCAGGTCGTCATCCAGCTCCAGTGGAATCGAATCCCCGCTGCCTCCCGTAACAGGTAATTCTCCCCGTACCCGGGCTCCCTTCTCCGTCACCGGATACCGCCTGTAGTTGGCAAATCCGTAATCCATCATCTCGGAAGCAATATTGAACCTTTCCTTGCCGGTATCTGCGCCAAGCACCACGGCAATCAGCCTCATATCTCCCCTTCGGGCCGTCGCAGCCATGCAGTATCCGGCTTCATTGGTCGATCCGGTTTTGCCTCCGTCGCAGCCCTCATACAGGCGGATCAGCCGGTTGGTATTGGTCAGTGAAGTGCTGCGTCCGCTGTTGTGAATCACATCGTCCAGCCAGACCGTCGAATAATGATAATAGAGATCGTGTCTGGCCAATTCGATCATCATCCGGGCCGTATCCCGGGCAGTAGTATGGTGCCCTTCCGCAGGAAGACCGGTGGTATTCACAAAATGAGTGTCTCCCATACTGAGTTCTTTTGCCCGGCTGTTCATCCGGTCGACGAACACCTGTACCGAGCCGGATATGTGTTCAGCCATAGCAACCGTGGCGTCGTTCGCACTGCCGACGATCATGCTCTTTAGAAGAACATCCACCGTCTGGATCTCGCCCGCGTCCAGAAGCACCTGAGAGCCGCCCATCCCCGCCGCATTAGCGCTGATGACAACGCTGTCTTCCAGTGAAATGCGCCCCTCCTCAATCGCCTCGATTGCCAGAAGAATCGACATAATTTTCGTCACGCTGGCAACCGCGCGCTTCTCGTCCGCGTTCATCTCAAAGATGATCTGACCGCTGTCCGGTTCAACCAGCAGCGCAGACGCGCAATCAATCTCAAACGGCGCCTTATCCTCCACAGGCCCCACTGACAAACCGTCTGCCCGGACCGGGCCGACCGTCAACATAAACGAAATCACCACCGCCGCAGATATTCTGCCGAGTCTCCCGAGCATAAGAAATCCCTCCCGCACAATCTTATTACTAGATTATCCTGCGGGAGAGAACGATATGCAGGAGCCGTCAGATCCGGCGGATCATTTCCTCCAGGAATGCCTTGACGCGGCCCGCAGCCTTTCGGCTTGCTTCCATGACCTCGCCGTGAGAAAGCGGCGCATCCAGTACGCCGGCCGCCATATTTGTGATGCATGAAATGCCCATCACCTTGATGCCGCCATGGCGCGCCGCAACGGCCTCGGGCACCGTGGACATACCTACGGCGTCCGCGCCGAGCACGCGCAGCATGCGGATTTCGGCAGGGGTTTCATAGCACGGACCAGGCATCTGCGCATAGACGCCTTCACGAAGCCGGAAGTGCTGTCCGTTGGCCACCAGATGAGCTAGGAAGCGGAGGTCTCTGTCGTATACATGCGTCATATCCGGGAATCGCGGACCCAGTTCGTCAATATTCGGCCCGAACAGAGGGCTTGCTCCGGTCATGCTGATGTGATCGCTGATCAGCATCAGATCGCCGACTTCATATTCACCGTTGACGCCGCCCGCTGCATTCGTCAGGATCAGCGTCTTAACGCCCAGCAGCTGCATGACGCGAACCGGCAGCGTAACAGTCTTCATATCATGGCCTTCATAATAGTGGAAGCGTCCGCTCATAACAGCGACGGTCTTACCGGCAATCCTGCCGATCACCCATTCTCCGGCATGTCCGGCGACCCCTGTTTTCGGGAATCCCGGCACCTCGGTATACGGGATATGTACAGCGTCTTCAACATGCTCCGCAAAATCACCCCATCCGGAACCCAGCACCAGACCGATTTCAGGCAGATCACTGATCCGTGCGCGGATATAGTCCGCCGCTTCGCGGATTGCATTCAGATATGCATCCATCGTGTCCCCTCCAATCAGTCCATCGGATTGAGCTCAGCATAGAACGACTCGCCCGGCAGCTTGTTCTTGACGCCCAGCGCATCCAGTGTAGTCTTCGCGACGTCCGCGAACGTCGACCGGGTGCCCAGCTGAACGCCCTCTTCAATGCCCAGACCCCAGACCAGCAGCGGTACATATTCGCGCGTATGATCGGTGCTCGGATGGGCCGGGTCGCAGCCGTGATCGGCAGTGATGATGAGCAGATCATCCTCATTCAGCAGACGGATGATCTCAGGCAGTCTCTGATCGAACTCCTCCAGCGAAGCCGCGAAGCCTTCGACGTCGTTCCGATGGCCGTATTTCATATCGGTATCCACCAGATTGACGAAGATCAGGCCGCGCCTGCTGTCCTTTTTCAGATATTCAATCATCGAATTGATACACGCCGGGTTGCCAGCCGCATGGTCGGAGCTGGTCAGGCCGCGGTGATTGAAGATGTCCTCAATCTTACCGACGCCGACTACGTTCATGCCGGCCGCCTTCAGAACATCCAGCATGGTCTCGCCCAGCGGATCGACCGAGAAGTCCTTGCGGTTATCGGTACGGACAAAGCTGCCCGGTTCGCCCGTGAAGGGACGGGCAATGACACGGCCGACCGCATGCTCGCCGACCAGAACGCGTCTGGCCTGACGGCAGATATCCCACAGAGTGAGCGGCGGAACGACGCTTTCATGCGCCGCAATCTGGAATACGCTGTCCGCAGACGTATAGACAATGAGCTTGCCGGTTCTCAGATGCTCCGGTCCCAGCTCCTCGATAATCTGTGTGCCGGACGCCGGCTTGTTGCCGATGACTTCCATACCGGTCTCCCGCTCAAAGGCGTCGATGACTTCCTGCGGGAATCCGTTCGGATACGTCGGGAATGGTCTGGTCAGCTGAAGGCCAGCCAGTTCCCAGTGTCCGGTCGTGGTGTCCTTGCCCGGAGATTTCTCCGCCATCCGGCCATAGCAGCCGATCGGCTCCTCATCGATATAATCAGGCCAGCCCGCGATGTTTCCGAGGCCCATTGACGTAAGATTCGGAAGGGACGGACGCGCCTGTTCCAGCACATGTCCGAGCGTATTCGCACCTGCATCTCCGTATTTTTTCGCGTCAGGCAGCGCACCGATGCCCGCACCATCCAGAACAACCAATATTACCCGTTTCATCCTCTTCATCCTACATTGCCTCCAATCGCAGCGCTTCGGTTATGCGCGCAATAAATTCGCTGTTTGTCGGCTTCCCCCGGTCCACGTCGATCGTGTTTCCGAAGTAAGCATACTGGCGCTCAAGATCTCCGCGGGTCCAAGCCGAATCGATGGCCGTACGCATGCAGCGCTCCAGCCTTGATTGGGTCGTCCCGTGGAGTTTCGCCGTCTCAGGATACACAACAGTAGTCATCGCCCGAAAGAAGGTATGGCTGCGGCAGGCAATGCCGATTGCCGTCACAAAATACTCATATCCTTTCAGCCTGCGGTCGATCGACATTCTGTCGAGTATATCCCGGATGACCTGCTCCTTTGCAAAGCAGGGAATCATCCGGTCCAGCGGCTGTGCCGCGCGCACCGCCTCCACCATATCCGCAGGAAGAGCCGGCAGCGGAATCGCGGCAAACGAGCCCAGTTCTTCCGCTCTGCATAAATAGTCCGTTTGATTATCCGATATCGCAACAGCAACTGCAGGCATACTGCCAAGCGGCATTTCGCCGAGCCGTTCGAGCACATACAGGGCGTTCTTCTCTCTCAGATACAGACTCATCAGAACCACATCCGGTTCCATTTCCCGGATCATCCGGAGCGTGTCCGGTCCGTTGTCGCAGAGTCCCACTACTTCAAAGCCCGCCGCATACAGAGTCCGTTCCCCGGCCGCAAGAACCACCGGATCACAGTAAGCCAGCAGAACCCTTGCGCCCTCTTTCATAGCATGCCTCCGTTTACCAATAAACAACCAGGCCGGGCGAATATCTTTCGTCCGGCCTGAGAAATGGGTTAATTGACCTCTCCCTCGTCTTCGGCCAGCGCAGCTACAGGAATGTCGGCTTCAAAGTCCGGCACTACATGAACGCGCACGCCGCAGCGGGGGCAGATATGGAAGGCTTCGTCATCAAGTTCTTCTTCTTTGACGTAGAAGGTACCCTTGCATTCCGGGCACATGCACTCTACAAAGATATCGCCGTCGTACTCAACGTCTTCGTCGTCGCAGCCGGAGCAGCCTTCGCAGTTTCCGTCGCACTCTTCGAAGTCGTCTTCCTCGTCGTCATCTTCGTCTTCGTCGTCTTCCTCGTCCTCGTCGTCATCCTCGTCCTCATAATCATCTTCCAGCTCGTCTTCGAAAACCTCTTCGAGCTCGGACAGATCCTGATCGATGCTGTCGACGTATTCGTTCAGTTCCTCATGCGCATCCGCCAGATCAGCGATATCACAAGCGATGCTGTCCAGCACATCAACGATCTTGCTCAGCAGCAGGCCTTCGTTCGTGGTCGTGTCCAGCTTCATGCCTTCCATCAGGCCGCGCAGATAGGAAACTTTTTCATTCAGATGACTCATAATACCCTCCTTATGCGGAAAGCTCATTCAGGAATCTTTCCTATTTGCAGCAGAAATCAGCTGCGGGACATGTACTCGCCGGTGCGGGTGTCGATACGCAGCATGTCGCCGATTTCGACGAACAGCGGAACCTGCAGAGTGAAGCCGGTCTCGACGGTCGCGGGCTTGGTGGTGTTGGAAGCGGTGTCGCCCTTGAAGCCGGGCTCGGTGTGGGTAACCTGCAGTTCAACAAAGTTGGGAGCCTCGACAGAGAAGCTCTTGCCCTTGAAGAAGCGGATGGTCGCCATGGTGTTCTCCTTCATGAAGGGGATGGCGTCCTCAACCTGATCGGCCGGCAGGGGCATCTGCT
>JAFQQU010000297.1 GCA_017410445.1 Clostridia bacterium
AGCCGGCGGTTTCGTAGCAGGAATGCATGGCTAGCTGGGGCAGGCCGATGTCAACGGTGTTCATGGAGGCGTGGGTGTTGGCGATGTTGCCCAGGGTGGAACCGCCGACCATGTCGGAGCGGTTAGAGAAGTGCTGCACCGGAACGCCTGCGCGCTCGCAGATCATGGAGAAGACCGCGTCGGAGATGGCGTCGGAGGTGTACTTCTGGTTGGGGGAGTGCTTGATGACGACGCCCTCGTTCATGAAGGTGCGGTTCTGAACGTCGTACATCTCGGGATGGTTGGGATGCACGGAATGCGCGTTGTCCGCAGATACCATGAAGCTGGAGACGATGGCGGCGCGGGTCTGCGCGTCGGTCATGCCGAAAGCGGCGGCGGTGCGCATGAGCACATCGGTCAGGAAGGTGGAAGCGGCGCCCTGCTTGGAGGTGCTGCCGACCTCTTCGTTGTCGAATACCGCGCAGACGTTCACATGGCCTACGGGTTCGGCGTCGATGAAGCCCATGAGGGAGGTGTAGGCGCACTCGAGGTCGTCGATGCGGGAGCAGGAGAAGTATACGTCGTCGCGGCCCCATACGATGCCGGGCTGGCTGCAGTAGAGGGACAGGTCGCAGGTAACGATCTTGTCGGCCTCAACGCCGGCGGCGGCGGCTACGTCTTCCATCAGCTTGCCCTTGGCGGTGATGTCGCCGTACATGGGCTGCATGTCTACCTGGGGGTTATACTTGAAGCCGTCGTTCAGCTGACGGTTCAGGTGAGCGGCTACGTTGGGGATCATGATGGTCTTGTCCAGATCAACCAGCTTGGTGGTCAGCTTGCCGCCTTCGCGGATGACGACGCGGCCGGCGATGGACAGGGGACGGTCCAGCCAGGTGTGCAGAACCATTCCGCCGTATTTTTCGATGTTCAGGCGAACGAACTTCTCGCATACGGAGTTCTCGCAGGTGGGCTTGAGCTTGAAGGTGGGGGAGTCTGAGTGGCTGGCGACGATCTGGAAATGGGTGAAGCCGTCCTTCGGCACGGTGAAGGCCATGATGGAGGACAGATTGCGCGTTACATAATACTTGCCGCCGGGAACCAGCTTCCACTCCTCGTGCTCATAAAGACGCTCGAAGCCCTTGGCCTTGAGCTCGGTGATCATTGCGTCTACCGCGTGGAACGTGCTGGGCGCGTTGTCGATGAAATTCAGAAAACCCTGAACCTGCTGAGTCATGTTGATTTGCCTCCCGATTTTTTTATATGGTTATGCCAACATTATACACGCTCGGAGCGCTTCTTTCAAGCATTATTTCCTTCCTTTACACCGGGGTGCGGGGATGATATAATTCAAGCAGGGCCGGATGTGCGGCCCTGACGGATTCAGAACAGGAGGCGCATGCCCTATGAAATACGCAAACCCCGTAATCCGCGGCTTCAATCCCGATCCGAGCGTATGCCGGGTCGGCGAGGATTTCTATCTGGTCACCTCCACATTTGAGTTTTTTCCGGGCGTTCCGGTGTATCACAGCAAAAATCTGGTCAACTGGACGCTCGTCGGCCACTGTCTGACGAAGGACAGCCAGCTTCCCCTTGAAAAGGCTTCTCCGTCCGCCGGCATTTACGCGCCCACCATCCGCTGGCATGACGGCCTCTTCTATATGACCACCACCAACTGCTCCGCCGGCGGAAACTTCATCGTCCATGCCAAAGACCCGGCGGGCGAATGGTCCGAACCGGCGTATGTCGCTCAGGGCGGCATCGACCCGTCGCTCTTCTGGGACGACGACGGCGCCTGCTATTTCTGCTCGAACGCAGGCCTTGACGGCCGGGCGGGCATCGTCGGCTGCCGGATTGATCCCATTACGGGAGAAATGCTCTCTCCGGGCGTGTTCCTAACCGCGGGCAGCGGCGGACGCTACTGCGAGGCCCCGCATATCTACAAGCGAGGAGAGTATTACTACCTCATGACCGCCGAGGGCGGCACCGAATACGGCCACATGGTCACACTCTTCCGCGGACGTTCCCCGCTCGGCCCGTACGACGAGGCCTGCCCGCACAATCCGATTCTCACGCACCGCGACGACGGCCTTTCGCCCATTCAGTGCACGGGTCACGCCGAGCTGTTCGACGATCAGAACGGAAACAGCTGGCTGGCCTGCCTCGGAACCAGGCCGTTTATCAACATGCTGCATCATCTGGGCCGGGAGACCTTCCTCTCGCCGGTCGTCTGGAATGACGAGGGCTGGCCGGTCGTCGGAAACGGCGGAAGAATCGCGCCTGAGATGGACGGCCCGCTGCCCGGCGAGCCGGAAAAGGCGTCGTTTGATTTTGCGGACGATTTCACTTCAGACGAGATCAAACCCGGCTGGGTCTGGGTGCGGAATCCGCACAGGGAGAATTACAGGAGCGGAGGCGGCGAGCTGGTTCTTGCGGGCACGCAGGTCAGCCTGAATGATCAGGATTCGCCCACGCTGCTTTTGACCCGGCAGACCGGGGCGGAGGTGCAGTTCGACGTATCCCTCACGCGGGACGGCGCGCGGGAAGCGGGTCTTGTGCTGTATTACAATATGGATTATTACTATGCGCTCT
Source organism: Clostridia bacterium (assembly GCA_017410445.1). Lineage (GTDB taxonomy): Bacteria > Bacillota > Clostridia > Christensenellales > Aristaeellaceae > RGIG2066. The sequence goes on from JAFQQU010000297.1 coordinate 2,569, forward strand.
CGCTGCGGGAGGGAGAGATCGTTCTCTGCCGCCGCCAGCACGGCTTCGACAGCGACGTGCATATTCCTTTTGAAGGAAACGCTGCTTTCCTGCGCATCACGACCGGCAATCAGAGCTACAGGTTCTGGTACAGCGCGGACGGGCAGGAATATGCGCCCGTCGGCGAAGCGGCATGGGCGGGCCTTGCGACCGAAATTACGCGCACTGTCAGCTTCACCGGAACCATGGCCGGTCTGTATGCGGTGGACGGAGAGTCGAGGTTCAGAGGCTTTTCTATGGAGCTTGCGTAATTGCGCCCGGAACATAACGAAACCGCCGCGCCCGGAAGAGATCGGGCGCGGCGGTCATTCTATCTGTCTTTTATTCGTCTCCCAGCATCATGCTCTGAAGGTAGTCCCCGCCCTCCATCACAAAGCTGTCTTCAACCGGCAGTCCGCATCTCATGCAGACCGCCCAGAAGCCGGTTTCATCCTCTTCCTGAGAGGAATCAATGCATTCGTCGCACTGACAGAACTTGTTTTTGAGCTTTGCAAGGCGGTAGGAAATCATGGGCGTGCGCTTCCTTTCCTGCTGAATGGTACAGGCCTTATTATATCCCCGTCCGGCGGATTGTGTCAACCGGAGCGAGGATTTGCGTGTCAAATCCGGCGGAAAATTGACGGCTGGCTTTACTTTGGGTAAAGCGTATCGTATAATGGATGAAAACGCATAAATCAGCCGTCTTAGAGGGAGAAGGGGGAATACCATTGAAAATATCCGTCCGCAGCATGCCGCTTGAAAAGGTTCTGAGCCTGAAACGGCCCAGGCATCACGACCCGATGAAGCCGCACATGTTCTTCCGCGCGCTCATCCGCTTTCTGTCGATTCCGTCGCTGATGAAGACCAGGTTCACCTACACCGGCGAGCGGCTGGAGGAGATCAAAGATAAGCCCTGTCTGATTCTCATGAACCATTCAAGCTTCACCGATCTTAAAGTGGCCTACAGCATCTTCTTCCCGAGGCCTTTGTCCATTGTCGCCACGACCGACGGCTATCTGGGCAAGCCGTGGCTCATGCGCCTGATCGGCTGCATCGAGACGCAGAAGTTCATCAGCGATCTTCAGCTGATCCGCGATATGAGCTATGCCCTGACCAAGCTGAAGTCCAGCGTTCTCATGTTCCCGGAGGCCGTCTATTCGCTGGACGGCCGCGCGTCGGTGCTGCCGAAGCATCTGGGCGTGATCGTGAAGCGGCTGAAGGTGCCGGTGGTCACGGTTACGACCTACGGAGCCTTTGCCCGCGACCCGCTGTACAACGGCCTTCAGCTGCGCAGGGTGCCTGTGAGCGCCGAGGTAAAATGCATCCTGACGCCTGAAGAGATCGAGAATCTTCCGCTCAGCGAGCTGGATGAGCGGATCGAAAGCGCCTTCCGCTTCGATCAGTTCGCCTGGCAGCGGGACAACAATATCTCCATTGCCGAGCCCTTCCGCGCGGACGGACTCCATCGCGTGCTGTATCACTGTCCCGAGTGCGGCGCGGTCGGAAAGATGGAGGGCAAGGGCGTTTATCTGACCTGCGGCGCGTGCGGAAAGCAGCATAAGCTGATGGATAACGGCCAGCTTCGCGCGCTCGACGGAAACACCCGCTTCGCCCATATCCCGGACTGGTTCGACTGGCAGCGCGAGCAGGTGAGAGGGGAGATCGAACGGGGCGGGTTTACGTTCGATTCCGAGGTGGATATCGGCGTGTTGGTGGATCACAAGTCGCTCTATAAGGTCGGCGAGGGGCGGTTCCGCTTTGAAGACGGCAAGTATGTTCTGACCGGCTGCGATGGGGTGCTTCATTATGAACAGAACATCACCTCAAGTCACAGCCTGAATGTGGACTATTTCTGGTATGAGCTGGGCGACATGATCAGCATCGGCGACAAGAATGCGCTGTATATCTGCTTCCCGAAGGACGGCGCGGTGGTTACACGGGCGAGAATCGCCGCGGAGGAGATATTCCGCATGAAAAAGGGCAGGTAAGCGGATTCGTTATATGTAATATTTTGAATTGGACAGCGAAGTATCTTCCATAATCCGGTCGGATTGTGTAAAATATTGGTATACCGAAAGGAGGAATTCCCATGCGCAAGATTCTTTCCCTGGTGCTTACCCTGGTTCTCCTGCTCTCCGTCATGGCGCCCTTCGCCTCTGCGGAAGCGGGCCTGTCCGACGACGTCGTCATCCTGTTCACCAACGACGTCCACACCTACATCGACAACCCCATCAGCTACGACGTCATTACGGGCGTCAAGGCCGAGCTGAAGAAGCAGTATGCCAACGTGCTGCTGGCCGACGCCGGCGACCATATTCAGGGCACCGCGTACGGTTCCATGGATAAGGGCGAGACCATCATCAAGCTCATGAACGCCGCGGGCTACGACGTCGCCACGCTGGGCAACCATGAGTTTGACTACGGCATGGAAGGCTGCATGAACGTCATCGAGTGGGCCGAGTACCCCTATGTTTCCTGCAACTTCTATCATGAGGACTACTTCGTCCGCAATGAGAACGTGCTGGACAGCTACAAGATCTTCGAGTGCGGCGCGCAGAAGATCGCCTTCATCGGCATCACCACCCCCGAGACCTTCACCAAGTCCACGCCTGCCTACTTCCAGGATGAGACCGGCGCGTACATCTACGGAATTGCCGGCGGCGAAGACGGCGCTCTGCTGTATGCCGACGTTCAGGACGCGGTAGACGCGGCCAAGGCCGAAGGCGCGACCACCATCATCGCTCTGGGCCATCTGGGCGTAGACGAAGCCTCCGCCCCCTGGACCAGCAAGGAGACCATTGCTCAGGTTTCCGGTCTGGACGCCTTCATCGACGGCCATTCCCACACCCTGATCGAGGGTGAAGAAGTTGCGGATAAGGACGGCAACGCCGTTGTTCTGGCTCAGACCGGCGAATATTTCGACCGCATCGGCATGATGGTCATCGACGCCGAGACCGGCGCGATTACCGTTGATATGATCGAGGTCAACGAGCTGACCGAGACCACTAAGGACGCCGAGGGCAAGGACATTACCAAGGTCATCGGCTAAGAGCTGGTATCCGATATGTATGCCGGCGAGAAGTGGATATCCGACGAAGCCGTTGCTTCCATCAAGGACGGCTGGATGACCGCCATCGACGAGCAGCTGGGTCAGGTCATCGGCTCCACCGCGCTGACGCTGGACAACTACACTGCCGATGGCAAGCGTCTGGTCCGCAGTCAGGAAACCAACACCGGCGACTTCGCTGCCGACGCGCTGTACTGGCTGTTCGACAGCATGGATCTGGATGTTGACGTTGCCATCATGAACGGCGGCGGCGTACGCAACAAGGCCGTTACCGGCGAGATCTCCTACAAGGTCTGCAAGAACATCCACACCTTCGGAAACGTTGCGTGCCTGCAGACCATCACCGGTCAGCAGCTGCTGGACGCTCTGGAGTGGGGCGCGCGCGGCGTTGGCACCGGCGAGGAAATCGGCGGCTTCCTGCATGTTTCCGGCATTACCTATAAGATTGACAGCGCCTATCCGCAGTCTCTGGTTGCCGACGACAAGGGCGTTTGGGTAAGCGGCCCGACCGCCGGCTACCGCGTACACAGCGTCATGGTTTACAACAAGGAAATCGGCGCTTACGAGCCCCTGGACCTGACCGCCAATTACAACCTGGCCGGTTACAACTACACCCTGCGTGATCTGGGCGACGGCTTCGCCATGTTCGACGGCGCGGTCAACGTACTGGACTACGTCATGGAGGACTACATGGTTCTGGCCAATTACGTTCAGGCCTTCGAGGGCGGCGTAATCGAGGCGGCCAACTCCCCGCTGCTGGCCAAGTACGCCGGCATGAAGCTTGACTACGGCACCGTCGACGGCAGCGGCCGTATCGAGATGGCTCCCGTCAAGTAATCGTTCATACGAATATAGATCGTCCGCCGCAGTGCATGGAGCATTGCGGCGGACGGTTTTTTGTCTTCATCGGACGATTTTCCGGACGCTGGAGGCGAGCTCTATGGCCAGTTCTTTGGATTCCTGACAGGTCAGATAGAAGAATCGATCATCGATGGACCATATTACATCGAACGAATACGAGCGAAACCGTTCTCCGTCTATGAAGCGGGGAGGTTCCTCGATTACTATGGCTTCTATGCCGTTGATGCTGACGGTAGAATAGATGGCGTTTTCAGCAGAGATAGACACTGTGTCGTGCGTGAATGCCTCCCCGAAGCAGATTATCTGTTTTTGGGCGTTTACATATCGCACCTCTGGATAAATCATGCTGACAAAATTCAGTTCATATCCATCTGGCACAAGGGTAAGGTAGTAATCGCCCATATACCCTGCGGGCACCTCAAACACAGCGTCCTCAACCGGCTGGAGACTGACTGCGGCGTGATCGTCGTTCAGCTCGATGATCAGCTCCAGCAGTTTGCTGCGGATGACGTCCACGTTCGCCACGGCGACCGACATGGAGATGCCGAGCGCCAGTACGATGCAGGCCGCGGCCTCTATGAGATAGGCGAACCGGCGGCGCTTGCGGGCGGGCTTTTTGGCGCCTGCCTGCGCGGCCAGCTTCTGAAGGAACAGCGCATAGCCCGTCTTAAGCTGTTCTTCCTCGCAGGCGGTGAGGGGACGGGCGCTTTCATCGATCAGCTGACAGATTTCTTCTCCGGCTGCGCGGCGGTAGGCGAGGCGCAGCATCAGGTCAAGATGCTCGTCCTCAAGGGTCCTTGTCTGAGCAGGGGTCATATCCGGTTCCTCCTTTCTCACGGCTGGCCGCCGGCGTCGGTCTGTTCGTCAAGCGGCTTGACGTAGGGATAAGGAGGAACAATTTTCCGCACGCTCCGGGCGATTTTGAGGGTTTCTTCGAGCGGTTCACTGGTCCATAGCATGAAATATTTGTCGTCCTTCTGCCAGATGACGGTGTACCAGTCGGGTCTTGGTGTTCCTTTATAATCGGGCTGCGCTTTCCTGAGAATGGTTGCAGTGGCGCCGTTGATGAGTTCATTCGTCACAACAGAGTTTTCGGAATCAGTGGAAACGTAGGTGTTCTCCGTCAGCTCGTTAAACGAGATGTTCAATCCGTCAGAATTCTTGAATTCTATGATCGCAGTGTACTGACTGATGAGGCAGATCTTGTAGCCCTCCGGAATATACGCCGGGAAATATTCGCCCTTCCAGTCTGCGGGAACGTCAAACTCTTCGTCCTGCACCTCCCGCATGCTGAGCGTCACATTGCCGTCTCCGTGCTCGATGAGCATCTCCAGCACCGCGCTGCGCACGCGCTCGTTTTTCGCCACCGCATACGGAAGCGCGACCGGAATAATCACCGCCAAAATCAGTATCAGGCAGGAGACGACGCGGATTGCGCGGCGGACGGCCCTTCTGATGCGCGCTCTGCGGCGGGCTTTCTTCTGCGCGCGCAGGTGCTCTTCGTATTTTACGAGGAACTGCCGGTAGGCAAGCTCAAGCTGCGCGTCTTCTTCAGGCGTGAAGGGGCGCTTGCTGTCCTCGATGATCTCCTCGATTTTCCGTTCGGCTTCGCGGCGGTAGGCAAGGCGCAGCATGCCGTCCAGATGCTCGTCGAGAAGCTCGTTCGTCAGCTCTCCGGCGTCCGTCGGAATGGGTTTCATGCTCATAGGCTTCCTTTCTCCGCGGCGTACAGGCGGGTTTTCAGGTGGTTGCGGGCGCGGCAGATGCGCTTGGATACGTTGTTCGGCGACAGGCCGGTGCGCTCGGCGATTTCGTTGTGGGAAAGCCCCAGATCATATTTCATCCGCATGATGCTCTGCTCCATATCGGGCAGCTGACTGATGGCCGTCCATACCCGGTCCAGCTCGTCCTGGAGGATGATCTGTTCCTCGGGGCTTTCGCATCCGATGATGGGCAGGCTGTCTTCGCTCGCGAGGTCCATGGCGATCATGCCCCGGTCCGTGCGGGTGAGATAGGTGATGGCGGTGTTGCGCACCGTCATGCAGACATAGCTTTTCAGCTGCGGGGTTTCAAGCGTCTTCAGCAGCTGGATTTTCTCGATCAGACGCAGGCAGCTTTCCGATACGATATCGCATGCATCCTCCGGCTCGCGGGCGAATTTCCACGCCATTGCATACATCAGGCGGCGGTATTCGCAATACAGCCATTCCATATAGCTCTTGTCGCCGCCCTCGGGCATGGCCTGAACAGAACAGGGAATCAGAATCATTTTTCAGTCCTCCGTATGAAGATCGTCGTCCGGCGGGGAAATGCGGCCGTCAAATGCGCGCGGAAGATGTGAACGCATCCGGCTGAATGAAGCCCCCATGCCGTCACTCATCTTACTAAACAACCGAAGAACCGGTTTCCGGACAGAATTTCCGGAAAAATGCAGATTTTTATTTTATCTGTTCCTTATAGACCAACCGGCGCACCTTTTCCCTCGCGCGGCGGATGTATTTGTCCACGCTGCTCACGGCCAGACCGGTCTTGTCGGCGATTTCGTCGTTGCCGAGGCAGAGGTCGTATTTCAGCTGCATGACCATTCTTTCCTTCTCGGGCAGCATATTCACAGCCGCCCATACCCGGTCCAGCTCCTCCTGAAGCAGGATTTTCTGCTCGGTGTCCATCTGGCCGGGCACGGAGATGAGGTCTTCGTCCGGCAGGTCTTCAAAGCGCTGCCGGGCGCGCTTGTCCATGAGCAGCCGGTTGAGCGCCGTATTGCGTATGGTATTGACGATATAGGCGCGAAGCGGACGCTCGGACAGCGTGCGGAGGGTATCGATTTTCCCGATGAGCGCCAGACAGCCGTCCGACACCACGTCGTCCACGCGCGCATGATCGTTCAGATATTTCCATGCCGTCGCGTACATCAGCCGGCAATGCTGCCGGTAGATGTTTTCCATATATTCCCTGTCGCTGCCCTCCGGCATGGCGGCAATGGAAAGCGGCATAATCAGCATCGTTTCTCACCTCTTGTCAGTCCTGCGGCAGCAGCCGGCCATACGCATTTATCCGGCGCGGCGTCTGCTTTTCCGGAAGACCGGTTCAGGACATTGAATTGAGTTGATTATACACGATTCGGGCGGATGAATCAATGCCCGGCGTGTTCTGTTTGCCATAGGGCATGCGTCTGATGGGCGGATGCGGCAAAAAAACCGCTGCCAATCGTGAAATTGACAGCGGTTCTGCAGGAAGGTTTATGAATATGCGCCTGACGGATTGATCCGTTTTTTCGGATCATGCGCCGCGGCTTAGTCGAAGAATACCGGCTTTCCGGTCTTGGAGGAGACGTAAATGGCTTCCAGAATTTCGGAAACCACCATGGCCTGCTCGGGCTTGACGATCTGCTCGGTGTCATTGACGATTGCGTCAATCCACGCTCTGGCTTCGGCCTCAGCGGGGCTCAGGGAAGCACCGTCGTAGAAGGCAACGCCGCCCGCGGAGCAGTCGACGTCGGAGACGATCTGGCGGCCCAGCTCGACCTTGTTGATGCGCAGTTTGTTGTTCTTCAGGGACAGGCCGGCCTTGCTGCCGCACAGTACGCAGCTGCCTTCCTGAATGGGTTCGTCGGTGTTCAGGGCCCAGCTGGTCTCCAGCATGATGGTGGCGCCGTTCTTCATGCGGATGAAGGCGCAGGCGGCCTCTTCCAGCGGAGTGGTGCTGACGCCGTTGTCGCCCCAGATGTTGCCGGCTTCGGGATGCTCCAGTTTCTTGTGGGTCTTGCCGACGACCATCTCGGGCTCGTAGTTGTTCATCAGATACAGGGTCAGGTCCAGAGAGTGAGTGGCGATATCGATGATCGGACCGCCGCCCTGAGCTTCTTCATCCAGGAATACGCCCCAGTTGGGGGTGCCGCGGCGGCGAATGGCGTAGCAGTTGGCATAGTAAATCTCGCCCAGCGCGCCGCTCTCGATGTACTCGCGGGCATACTGAGCCTGGGGCTTCATGCGGTGCTGATAGCCGATGGCGAGCTTCTTGCCGGTCTCGCGGGCGGCGGCGCACATCCTGCGGGCGCCTTCGGCCGTCTTGGCCATGGGCTTCTCACACATGACATGCTTGCCGGCGTGGAGGGCGTCGATGGTGATTTCGGCATGCTCCCGGTTGGGGGTCAGAACATGAACCACTTCGATGTCTTCGATGGCCAGAAGCTCTTTGTAATCGGTGCAGACAAAGGCATCGGGGGTGCCGAACTTTTCCTTTGCCTTCTGCGCGCGCTCGGGAATCAGGTCGCAGAAAGCAACCATGCGGACGTTTTCAACCTTGGACAGGGAGGGCATGTGCTTGTTATTGGCGATGCCGCCGCAACCGATGATGCCGACTTTAACGATTCTTGCCATAGGGAACACTCCTTTGTTTATATTATACCGCTGCCTGACAGACAGGGTATTATTGCATTGGGTTTCTCCGGGCGGGATTTGGGTTTCCGGGCCCTGTTCATGAAAGAACGGCGAACGGGCCGCTGTCCGTACAGTTGATCAGAGGTCGATTCCGAAGCGGACGAAGGAATATCTCTCGCGGAACAGCCGGCACTGCTCGTCCTTCCACATGTTTTCCAGCGAGAAGGTCACCGGGCTGACTCCGTAGGGCTCCGGATCGATGAAGTGATGCGGGCCCAGCAGGTTGCGGGGCGAATTGGTCAGCTTCAGCGCAATCCGGTTTTCACCTTCGGTAAGATAAGGCGTGAGATCTGCATGGCGGCGGAACAGGAGCGTATCGGCCCTGACGCCGTTGACGGTGATCTCGCAGGCGGAATAGCGGCCGTTGACGAACAGCTCGGTAGGCATGCCCGGGCGGTAATCATAGACCGTTTCCGCTTCGATGCTGCCGCTGAAGAAGGGATAGCCGTCGGCGACGATATTGGTCAGGTCGATTTTTTCGGTCTGCGGGGCGATGGTGAATTCTCCGTCGTAGCAGAAGGAGTTCTTAACATCCGGCTTCAGATGTTCTTTGTCGATGTTGATGCGGAAGCCGCCCGTGAGGTAGATGCTCTCGATTTCCGTATCGAAGCACAGGCAGTTGCGCAGCGATTCCGATACGCCGCCATACAGTACGTAGAATACGTAATCGCGCTGATAGTAGTCGATGTGCAGAACGATTTCGTTGCGGCCTGGCTTCACGTAGGGCGCGACGTCGGCGGTGGTGAAGCTGCGGTCCAGCCACCACGGTCCGTTGATCTCGATGGGCGTTCCGTTGACGGTCACGCTCTTGTAGCGGGAGGGCTCGAACGCAGCCCGGATCGACTGGGGCAGGCTGTCGACGGTGAAGCTGTAGCGCAGATACAGATCGCCGCGGTAGCGCTTTCTCAGCAGCATGTCGCGGATCAGAATGATCGGACGCGGCTTTTCATAGACGACGCCGTCGTAGGACAGCTCGGCGTAGTCCAGATTGATCATGTTTTCGGGCGCGTTCACCAGCCGGAAGCCGTTGTTCAGCGGAATGGCTTCCTTGCCGCAGGCGGGCGCGGGCAGCAGCTGCGCGTCCGTTTCCGCTTCGACCAGCAGGTAGGCCTGAGAGTCCTCAAAGGTGAGCTGAACGGTGCAGGCTCCGTTTTCGGCGCGGCATTCAAGCGCGCGCACCTCCAGCGTATTCAGATCCAGCGCGCACAGGCTCTTTGCGCCGCGCAGCGAGACGGATACATTCTCGAGAAGATCGCCGGTCAGGTTGGTGACATAAACCACACGGCCGTGCTCGGTACAGCGGGTCATCTGACGCAGCTGAGGCACATTTTTGCCGCCGCAGGAAATCATGGTTTCGGCGGTGGCGCGGATATCCTCGAAGGAGCAGGTGGACTTAAGCCAGGAGAGATCGGCCTTCCGTCCGTCGATGCGGGTGGGCGCCTGGCCGAACAGCCAGACCTTGCCGCCGTTTTCCATGTATTTGCGGAGCATTTCAGCGGTGCAGCGGTCCAGCGAATCCATCGCGGGAACGATCACATGATCATAGCTGCACAGGCCCACTTCAATGCTTGCGCCCGAGACCTTTGCCATATCGGCCATCATGCATTCGTCGCCGAAATGATAGGGAATCTGGTTGTCGGAAAGCGCGCTGTTGAGGGCGTACAGATCGGTCTGCAGCTGCTTGATGGACTCCGCATCCTCCTTGCGCTTGTAGGTGAGGTAAGCGCTGTGGATGGGGTGCACGACCAGCACGCGCGCCTGCTCCCTGCCGCGGGAGAGGATATAGCCCAGATTGTTGAAATACTCGTTGAATTCGGCCATGTATTCCTGCCAGGGCAGATGCTCGGAATAGAATCCGGGATGATCGCCCTTGCGCTGACCGCGGATGGAATAGGGATACAGATGCTGGCACATCAGGTTGACGCCGTTTGCATACTGCAGGTCTGCGATGCGCTTGAGCTCGTTGGCGCTTACGTCCCAGCCGCAGCAGGCGAACATCTCGGACAGCGCCTTTTTCTTGCCCAGCTGCGCGCAGACCGAGCCCAGCTGGCGGCCGGCGATATCGGTAGCCAGCGCGCGGCCCAGATAGTCAATGCCCGGGATGTGCTCATAGGCGTAGAAGGGCATGACGCCGCCGCAGCACCACATCTGGCCGTGCAGATTGCTCTCCTCAACGGCATGGCCGGTCAGCTGGCAGCCGTTCTTTTCGCACCAGTCATAAACCTCTTTGATAAAGCCCTTCGTGAACAGCTCGTGGCACAGGCGGTAGTAATCCCAGCGGAATTCCTCAGCGCCCTCAAAATCGACGAACAGCGCGGGCAGCAGGTCCAGAACGTCATAGCCGTACCGGTTCATGAACTGTGCCGGCATGGTATCGGACCAGGGCGTCGCCCAGCGGTAATACTGCGGCTCGTCCACGAAGAAGCCGGGCATGTGCTTTCCGAAGCCCACGCGCTTTTTGTATTCCTCATGGGTTGCCTGAATGAATTTCTGCGTGATGGAGGGGTCCATGGTATCGACGTAGGATTCGTCCCATCCCTGAATGATGGCGGTATATTCGGATACGCCCTCCTCAGGCGCGGTCACTCTGCGGCATTTGCCGCCGCTGATGACGTAAGCGCCCAGAAGGTGCTCGTCGGCAGGGAAATCCCCGGAGGTTTCGATCTTCAGGAAGGTGGCCCAGTTGGCCTTGTCCTTCAGGAGGATGCCGCCGGCAAAGCCGCTCGGCCAGCCGTTTTCATCATAGCACCAGGCTTCCATATCGAGCTTTTCGGCTTCCTTGATGCAGGCCTTGATGCAGTCGAACCATTCCTCGCTCAGATATTCGGTCTCCAGGCCGCCGCGGGCGTGCATGAAGAAGCCGTTCATCTTGAGCTTGTGCATGACGTGAATCTGCCTGCAGAGTTCCTCGGGATCGAGCTTGTCGTTCCAGCTCCAGAAGGGGATGCTGCCGTATTCCCGGGAATGCTTGCGGATCTCCTGAACGAATCTTTGCATATGACTACCTCCTGCGGCCAATGCCGCTGACGAAATGTGTGCTGCCGGCGCGGCAGAGAATGCTTCGGTTCAATGGAGCAGTCAGGGCGAATCCCTTGAAAAACATAGCGCGGCCGCGGGCGTTCCTTCATCAATTCATAGTGAAAGAATCCGCATGCGCCGCATTTTTATTCTACCACAGGAAGATCGGCACTGTCAACAAAACGCCTTCGCGGAAGAACGGCAGTCTTCTGCTAGTGAATTCCCAAAGTAAACGCCACAGTGGCGTTTGAGGTGGCGTTTAGTGTGGGAATTCACTTGTAAATAAAAGATGCTGGGTTAATTGAGATAAGCAATTGACGCTGACTGCGAGATGCGATATAATTTAATCACAATTAAATATCTGTCAGTTTTCAGTGCCTCGCAGGTTCAATGCCGTTTGGGCAACTATGCGGGGGTAAAAGGGAATCAGGTGCGAGTCCTGGGCGATCCGGTCACTGTAAGCGGGAAGAAAGGCTGCATATGCCATTGTGCCAAGAGGCATGAGAAGGCGCAGCCGGACAATGATCCGCAAGTCAGGAAACCTGCTGAAAATGATTGGTGGATGGCTTCCGAAGAAGGCCTGATGACCATGAGCCTGCGGGTCTTGTTTGTTGTAGAATTGGCTCGGTGTGCGTCTGCTTTCGATGGAAGCAGGCGTTTTTCTTTTGCTTGGATGAAAGTGAGGGGCAGATGAGTATGGGTTTTGTGGAAATGAATGTTGCGGCGATGATGGTAGGGTTTGCGCTCGATCTGATCATTGGTGATCCGGAGGGCTGGACGCATCCGGTCATCTGGATCGGAAAATGGATCTCGTTCATGGAAAAGAAATTGCGTAAAAGAGGCGGAAATCTAAGGTTTTCTGCGCTTGTGCTGACGGCTTCGACGGTTCTGATTTCCATGATTTGCACGGCGGCGGTGCTGGGCGTTCTTGCGCTGGTTCATCAGGCGGCGCTGTTTGCAGGAATGTGCGTTGTGTCGTGGTGGTGCCTTTCGGCAAAGTGTCTTGCGGTGGAGGCGAAGGGCGTTTATCGTGCGCTTGGCGTTTCGGTAGAAAAAGGTCGCACACAGGTGGCGCGCATCGTCGGGCGGGATACGACGGAGTTGTCTGAGGAAGAAATCACCTGTGCGACCATTGAAACGGTCGCGGAGAATACGACTGACGGCGTGATATCGCCGATGCTTTATCTGTTGATCGGCGGCCCGGTGCTGGCGATGGGCTTCAAGGCGGCCAGCACACTGGATTCTATGGTGGGGTATCTCGATGAAAAGTATCGGGATATCGGCTGGTCCAGCGCCAAGTTTGACGATGTACTGAACTATATCCCTGCCCGTATCTGCGGATTCCTTATGTGTATCGGCGCATTTTTCACCGGAATGGACGGAAAGAATGCGCTGCGCATCATGAAGCGCGATCATGCAAACCATCTGAGTCCCAACTGCGCGTGGAGCGAATCGGCGGCGGCGGGCGCGATGCACATTCAGCTGGGCGGCACGCATACCTATTTTGGAAAAGTGGTTGAAAAGCCGACCATCGGCGATCATGACAGGCCGGTTGAAAAGGACGATATTCTCCGGGCAAACAAGCTGCTGTATGCTTCGGCTGTCATGATGGCAGGCATTGCGGCGATTGCCGGACTGATCCTCTGGATGATCTGATCGGAGAGAATGATATGATACACGGCGGCAATGTATGGCAGGGTAATTCTCCGGCGCAGTGGCTGGACTATTCGGCGAATATCCGCCCGGAAGGTGCGCCCGATTGGGTGAAGGATGCGCTCATGGGTGCGATGGACAAGCTTTCTTATTATCCGGATCAGGAAATGAAGCGCGCGAGGCAGTCGCTGTCTGCTTATCTTGATTTACCGGCGGAATACGTTTTGCCCACGGCGGGCGGAATCTCGGCGATTAATCTGGCGACGCACCTTCCCGGCACGGGTATGTTGCAGTTCACGCCATGCTTTGCGGAATATTCTATGCTCAGCGAAAACCGGGGAAAGACCATCGGCAATATTCCGCTTCTGACAGGCAGGCATATCATTGGCGACCCGGTAGAACAGGCGAAAGGACGCTTGTTTGAAGGCTGTACGGTATGGCTGTGCAATCCGCTCAATCCCATCGGCTGCGCATTTACAGTTGAGCAGATCGAGAAGCTGCTGATGCTTGTTGAAGAAAAGCACGGCTGGCTGGTGGTGGATGAAGCGTTCATCGAATACTGTCCGGATCATTCGGCGGTCGGTCTGACCCAAAAACACGAACGGCTGCTGGTCACCGGTTCCATGACGAAGATTCTCGGCATCCCCGGCGTGCGGTTGGGGTATCTGTGCGCTCAGCCGCAGGTGCTGGTCGAAATCGGCAAATATCAACTCACATGGGAAGTGAGCTGCTTTGCGGAAGCAGTGCTCTGTGCGCTTCCGAAGTACAAAGTGGATGTGCAGGCTTACTGCGAAGTGAATGCCTGTCGCCGGGAACATCTCAGAAAAGGTTTGGAAGGACTGGGCGTTTACGTGTATCCGTCCGAAGCGGCATTTGTGCTGGCTGACTTTGGAAATCCGGTGCATCGACTTATTGAAAAGCTGAAAGAAAGAGGGATTCTCGTCCGGCAATGCATGAATTTCGAGGGTGTGAACAACGGCTGCCATCTGCGCCTTGCAGTCAAGGATGAAAGTTCAAATGATAGATTGATCGAAGCGATACGGGAGGAAATGATATGCGCGGAAAATCTCTGATGTTCATGGGAACAGCTTCATCGGTGGGCAAATCCATGCTGTGCGCGGCGGTACTGCGCATCATGAAGCAGGACGGTTATTCCGTCGCGCCGTTCAAATCTCAGAACATGGCGCTCAACTCCTTTGCCACCAAGGAAGGGCTTGAAATGGGGCGGGCGCAGGTCACGCAGGCGGAGGCGGCAGGCCTTGAGCCTTCCGTGCGCATGAATCCGGTACTGCTCAAGCCGACTTCCGACAGAAGATCGCAGGTCATCGTGGGCGGCAAGCCCATCGGTACCATGTCAGCCATGGAATATGACAAGTTCAAGCCTCAGCTGCGCGAGATGATCAGAGAGATCTACGATGATCTGGAAAAGGACGTAGATGTCGTCGTCATTGAAGGCGCGGGCAGTCCGGCCGAGATTAATCTGAAGAAGGGCGATATCGTTAATATGTCCATGGCGAAGACGGCGGATGCGCCGGTGATCCTGATCGGCGATATCAATCCGGGCGGCGTATTCGCATCGCTCTACGGCACGGTCAAACTGCTGGACGAAGAAGAACAGAAGCGCATCAAGGGTATTGTCATCAATAAATTCAGAGGCGACGTAAAAATCCTCGAACCGGGTCTGAAGATGATTGAGGATTTGCTGAACATCCCGGTGATCGGCGTCATCCCGTGGATGGACATTGACATGGAAGATGAAGACAGCGTGACCGAGCGCTTCACCCAGCGCAGTGGAAAAGGGCAGATCCGCACCGCCATCGTGCGGCTTCCGCATATTTCCAACTTCACGGACTTCAATCTGCTGGGCAATGAGGCGGACGTTTCGGTGTATTACGCTACCCGCGCTTCGGAACTGCAGGATGCGGACATCATCATCCTGCCCGGCACGAAAAACACCATTGAAGATCTGAACTGGCTCAAGCAGCACGGTCTGGCGGACGAGATCATCCGTCACAGCCGCAAGGGCGGCATGGTCATCGGTATTTGCGGCGGCTATCAGATGCTGGGGCAGTCGCTTCACGATCCGCTGCACACCGAATCCCGCATTCCCGAAATGGCGGGGCTGGGGCTGCTGGACTTCTCCGTCACCTTCAACAAGGACAAGACCACCGTGCAGGCAAACGGCGTGATTGACTGCAAGGAAGGATGGATGCAGGAGCTGAACGGCATTCTGTTGGACGGATATGAGATTCATTCGGGCGTGAACACCTTTGGCGAACACTGCGTGCCGTTCCTTAGGCTCAATGGCCGCGAGGAAATTGATGGCATCACCAACAAACAGGGCAATATCATCGGCTCGTATTTGCACGGCATTTTTGATACAGGTTCTTTCTGGCGCGCGCTGATCAATCGCATCCGCGTGCAGAAGGGCATGGATGTAAATGACGAAGAAGTGCTGACCATCCAACAGTTCCGCGACCGGGAGTTTGATCGGCTAGCGACTATTGTTCGGCAGAATATCGATATGGAATCTGTGTATAAGATTGTGCGCGGCGAGGAAGTGCCCTGCGGACGGTGGGACAATGATTAAGAAGGCTGGAAGAATCCTGATTGCCGGAACGGGCAGCGGATGCGGCAAGACTACTGTGGTCTGTGCGATTCTGCAGGCACTCAAAAATCGCGGGCTGGATGTTGCTTCTTTCAAGTGTGGGCCCGATTATATCGACCCCATGTTCCATTCGGAGATCATCGGTACGCCCAGCACCAATCTTGATCTGTACTTTGCGGGCGAAGAACTTGCCCGGGGACTTTTTCTGAAACATTCGGCTGAGCTGAACGTTATCGAGGGCGTGATGGGCTACTATGACGGTTTATCCATGCAGTCAGCGGAATCCTCCAGCTGGCATGTGGCGCAGACGCTTGAAGCTCCCGCAATTCTGATCGTGAACGGACAGGGGATGGCGCTGTCCACCGCCGCAGTCGTCAAGGGGTTTCAGGCCATGCGTAGTCCCAGCGGCATTGCGGGCGTTATTCTGAACCGGGTGTCGCCCATGACGTATCCGCAGCTGAAAGCAGTCATCGAGCAGGAATGCAGCGTGCATGTTTACGGTTATATGCCGACCAACGAAGCATGTAGTTTGGAAAGCCGCCATCTGGGCCTTGTAACCGCGCAGGAAGTATCCGATTTGCAGGAAAAGATGCAGACGCTGGCAGCGCAGGCCGAAAAGAGCATCGAATTGGATAGACTGATCGACCTGATGAAAGCACAGCCTGCGATGGAAGCGGATATTCCCGTTGCAAGCAAGATCGCCAGTGTGCGCATTGCCGTGGCAAAGGATAAGGCGTTCTGCTTCTATTATCGGGACAATCTGGAATTGCTGGAGGAACTGGGCGCGACGCTCATTCCCTTCTCGCCGTTAGAAGACAAGGAACTGCCAGAGTGCGATGGATTGTATCTGGGCGGCGGCTATCCGGAACTGTATACCGAACAGCTTTCACAGAACATCTCCATGCGGGAATCGGTGAAAAACGCTGTGCAGGACGGACTTCCGACCATTGCCGAGTGCGGCGGCTTCATGTATCTGACAGACCGCATCGCGGATTCGGAAATGGTCGGAGTAATCCATACTGGGTGCAGGGATATGAAGAGGCTGGTGCGGTTCGGATATGCGGAGCTTTCAGCAGATAAAGACAGTCTGCTCTTCTCAAAAGGAGATATTGTGCGTGGACATGAGTTTCATCATTGGGACGCGGTTCTGCCCGGGAACGATCTGACAGGCAAAAAGACTTCCGGGCGCAGCTGGCAGTGCGCTTATGCAACGGATACCCTGTATGCGGGCTATCCGCATCTGTATTTCCGAAGCAATCCGGCGCTTGCTGAGCGGTTTGTTCTCCGATGTTATGAGAGGAGGCTTTTGCGTGAACACGGAAAATGAGAACCTCCATCATCAGTTTTTCCAGAACCGGGAATGCAAGTATTTCCCATGCCACAAGGGGATCAATGAAGAAGAATTCAACTGCCTGTTCTGCTATTGCCCGCTGTATGCACTGGGCAGAAAGTGCGGCGGGAACTGCCGGTACAACGAAAAGGGCAATAAGGCCTGTACGGACTGCACCTTTCCGCATCACAAGGACAATTATATGAAGGTGATTAGCCGATACAGCGAGATCATGGGCGTCGTTCGACGCTCGGACGAGGAGGATGTATGAACGCAAGAGAACAGGCGCAGTGGAAATGGGATCATGTCGCCAAACCGCTGCATTCATTGGGGTTGCTGGAAGATATGATTGTCAAAATCGCTGGAATCCATGAAACGGCAAATGTTCGCATCGATAAGCGGTGCGCGCTGGTTTTCTGTGCCGATCACGGTGTGGTGGCGGAGGGCGTTTCCCAGTCGGGCAGCGAGGTGACCCAACTGGTGGCGCAGTCCATTGCCGAAGGAACGGCCAATATTAACCTCATGGCGGGTTTCTCTAATGCAGACGTGTATGCGGTGGATATGGGCATGCTGAACCCAGTTCCCGGAACGCTTGATCGGAGAATTGCAGAAGGTACTGCGAATATGGCAAAACAGCCTGCTATGACTTGCGAACAGGCGCAGAGTGCTCTGCAGGCCGGTATTGATCTGGTGGGAGAAATGAAGGAAAAGGGCTATCAGATCATTTTGACCGGCGAGATGGGCATCGGAAATACCACTGCTTCTACAGCTATGTCCTGTGCGCTGCTGGAATTCTCGCCTGAGGGATTGACCGGACGCGGCGCAGGTTTGTCTGATGCGGGACTTGTACGCAAGCGGAATGCAATTGAGCGGGCGCTGTCTGTGAATCGCCCTGATGCCAATGATCCGGTTGATGTGCTGGCCAAGGTGGGCGGCCTGGAAATCGCCGGTATGGCGGGTGCGTTTCTGGGCGGCGTGGAGCACCGTGTGCCGGTTATCATTGACGGCGTGATTTCTGCGGTTGCCGCGCTGGTGGCCGCGCGCATCTGCCCAGAGGCAAAGGATTTTATGCTTCCTTCTCATATGAGCCGCGAACCCGCCGCGCTGCGCATTATGGATGAGCTGGAACTCAAGCCCATCATTCATGCCGATATGGCGCTGGGTGAAGGAACCGGCGCGGCGGCGCTGCTACCGCTTCTGGACATGGCGCTGCGCGTTTATCACGGGCCGCACACCTTCGATGATCTGGGCATGGACGTATACACGCCGCAGGAGGGAAAGAAATGATCGTATTGATCACGGGCGGCAGCGGCTGCGGAAAATCCACATGGGCAGAAAAGCTGGTCGCCTCGCTGCCTAAGGAAAAAGAGTATACATCGCCACCATGCAGGTGTACGATGAGGAATCGGTGAAGCGCGTTGAGCGGCATGCAATCACGCAGATGTTAATACAATGTCTGCGTGATTCTTTTTTTGTATATATGCACAGAAACGGTTGAAAATAGAGGGTAATAGTGACAATTCCGGATAAAAAGTCGCAGTTTGACTGCTGAATATGTTGATATGGCCGGTTTGGGAATGCTCCCTGCCGGTCTTTCTGCGTTTTAGGGAGAGGAATTTGAGAGAATTATTCCTTGGATACTGATAGAATGCACCCGCTCTGGACGATTATAGAAAAACGTCCCGGGTTAAGGGGAATTGTCCAGAATATAAGCTTGCCACTAAGATGAACTCCCAGAAAAAGACGTGCTTGATGGTGACATAGGGACTGACAATCACCACAGATTCTTTCGAATCAACGACATCATGCAGAAATCGCTTCTGAAACGTGATATGGTCATAAATAATATCGTTGCCGAGGACTGCATCCGGCTGATCGGCGGCAACGCTGTAGCCGATACCGGCGTAGCCCTTGAGGCGTTTGCGGTACATTTTCTCCAGCATGACAGCGTGGTTATCGATGTAATCGTAGACGCGGACTTGGCGTTTCTCTTCGTGCAGGCGATGCAGCCGACCGACATATTGAGCCAGAGTTCCATGCCAAGAGATTGGAATTGGTCAGAATTTGCACATGCTGGGCGCGTTTACTGAGCAGAAGGCAGTTTTTGCCGTCTTTGATGCAGTTCATCACATTTTTAATAGATCTCCACATGCACAAAGATACTACGACACTGGTTGACATCTTTCGTATTTCAAAATACAATAAATATATATCAAATTCAGCTGTGATTGTATGAAAATGAATACAACTGTAAAAGTAATTGTCAATTACACAAGGGGAATCAGCAATACATCATTTAATTCTACTATGAATGTAGTATTCCAGACAACATACGAGGTTCTGCAATAGTGACTCGATACACAAGGAGGCAAAGCATGCTGAGGTCTGTATTTGTATCAAGTACCTTTCAAGATATGCATGGAGAAAGGGATGCGATCCGAACAAAAGTAACCCCCACAGTGAATGCGATGGCGGAGAAATACGGCGAATCTGTCGCAACATGCGATCTGCGGTGGGGCGTGGATACGTCGGAGATGAGCGAAGAGGGCAGCGCCCGGAAAGTGCTTGACGTCTGTCTGGACGAGATAGACCGGTGCAGACCGTATATGATCGTCATTCTAGGCTACCGGTATGGATGGATTCCCGGCAGGGAGTTGATCAAGGGAGCTGTACACGACAAGGACGGCTTTTCCCTGTCGGATGCGGATATCAGCGTAACCGCGCTGGAGGTGGAATACGGCGCGCTGTCCGCAGCCGATCTGGACCGTACACTGTTCTACTTCCGGGAAATCGATGGCTCCTGCGATGCGGTCTATCAGGCCGAAACAGCGCAGCACCGTCAGCGGCTGGAAGCGCTCAAGACCCGGATTCTGTCTCGCCCGGGAGCCCATGTCCGCACCTATCACGTTCGTTTGGGCGAGGGATATGCGCAGAGCATGACCGCTTTTGCCGGCATGGTGACAGAGGATCTGTGTGCGCTGCTTCACAGGGAATGGGAGGAAAACGCCCGGCTGGATGCGTATGCACTGGATCAGAAAAAACATTGGAATTTGCTGGAAGGCAAGAGAGCTCAGTTCCTTTCAAGAGATGGGCTGCTTTCAGCTTGCCTTGAGCATATGCGCAGCGCAGGGGCCAGAATTCTTCTGCGGGGCGCATCCGGCAGCGGAAAGAGCACTCTGCTCAGCCGCATCGGCGATGAGATGCGGCAGGCAGGACAGGTTGCAGTGCCGGTATTCTGCGGATATACGCCTCTTTGCAGCTCGGGCTTTGACGTGCTGCGGTATATGGTATGGGAATTGGAGCGTTTGCTCTGCTTGCCCCATTTTGCCGACACAGCCGGAAAACACAGATCCAGCCCCGCAGTCTGGCTGGAGCATATCGACCGACTGCTGGAGCAGTATGAAGCGTCCGGTTTGCCGGAACTCGCCTTCCTGATCGATGGTCTGGATCAGCTGATTCAGGACGATATTGCCCGGGAACTCGCTTTCATTCCGCGTCGGAAGGACGGACGCATCCGCTTCGTCGTGAGTACGACATCCATGGACACGGAGGTCATGGATTTTCGTCAGATCGATGTGGGAGACCTCTCACTTCCGGAGCGCAGACAGGTCATCCGGGGAATCCTGCGTACCCGCCACCGCGAACTGGCAGCTGCAGCCATTGAACACCTGGCCGGCAAGGAAAGCGCCCGTCTTCCCCTGTATCTGAGCCTGGTGCTGCAGCGGCTGCTGATGATGAGCTACGAAGATTTCCGGCACATTGCCGCTACAGGCGATGGAATGAACGCCATCACCGCCTATCAGATGCGCCTGATTGACGCATGTCCCAAGGGGCTGGAGGACATGTCCGCCTATATTCTGGATCACGCATCCCGACAGATCGGCGGCGCATCCATGCTGGAAGCGGCAACGCTTCTGGCTGTCAGCCGAAGAGGCCTGCGCCTGACTGATCTGGAAGGATTGATGCACGGGCGCGGAATGGAATGGAAGCCTCTGGACGCCGCAGCCTTCATCCAGTACATGGGTCCCTCTTTCATCCATCGCAGCGACGGCCGCATCGACTTTGCCCACAAGAGCATCCGGCAGGGCTTTTTGCTGCGCTGCGGCAATGTGCAGCCCCTTCACAGGGTGTTGGCAAAATGGATGCTGGAGCTACCCGAAAACGATGAAGTGCGCGTTCAGGAGCTGGTCTGGCATCTGATTCAGGCCGACATGAAGGAAGAATTTGCCGACACCATCGCCCTGATGACGCATGACAACATCAATCTCACCGGCATCACCAAGGACGCCGTGGACGCGGTTATGAGCGACGGCGGCGCGTGGATTACGGAAGTGGTGAAGGAAGTATTTGCACAGAACTCTTTCCCGCATCTGACCCATTTTATCGAATTCCATATCATGTTCAACATCGTCAACAACCGGGCGAATCTGGATATCAAGCGCCGCCTGGGCGAACTGATGCTCGAGGCGGTACAGAAGCGCTGCGCCATCCATGAAACCTTCGGTGGGATCTGGGAGATCTCCGTGGCATGCGACCGTCTGGCCGGCATTCACCGCCAATATGAAACCCGGGATCATCTCCTTTTTGCGCAAAAATGCTCCAAACAGAGCCTGATGATCCGCAAACAGCTGTTGAACATGATGGCTGAGCTGAATACAGAGGAAAAACAACGCAGGCACTGGCTCAATGAGCTGCAGGCCAGCGGAACGCGTATCCAGCAGACGCCGAGCGCAGAGCAGCTTCAGGGACTGACGGACGGCTTTATCAGCGAGCTCAGAAGAGGAGTCTGCGTCGTATCGGAGGATATGGCCGCTGCATTGGAATCGGGCGACATAGAGGAGCAGTTCGAGGCGCTGAAATACCTGCAGGACAGCCTGCGGATGCGCGAAGAAATATATCGCACCAAGGGCGATCATGTGTTTATTGAGGACGATGAGGTTGAATTGGCGCGTATCTACGGCAGAGCCGTGCAGGTCTGCCTCTCCCTGAAAGACGATAAGTATCTGCGGCTGGCCGGGAAGTACTGCGCCCGCGCGATGCAGGTGAGTGAGAACAGTCTGAAAAAGGGAGCTACGCCCGAACGGCTGGAGGGCTGGTGTGCAGCCTGTGTCAGCCTGTCCACATGGCAGAAAACGCAGCCGGGCGGAATCGCCATGGCGCTGAAAACCTGCCTGAAGTGTCTGCCTGTGCTGGAAAAGCTGGATCTTCAAGCCCGCAGCGTCCAGAGCCAGACAAATCTGGCCGACGTCTGCAGCCGTATCGGCGATCTGTACAGCGCTCAGGGTGATCGGGCCCGGGCCGAGCAGTTTTATCGCCGGAGTAAAGGGTTGGTACAGGACGTCGCCGCACGCCACAGCAGTCTGGCAGCGGAACGCAACGTAGTTGTCCTCAATCAGAGACTGATCCAGGAGGCGCACATCGATCCGGACGAGGGGCTTGATCCGGCAATGTCGCAGTTAATCCGCGCCAGCTTCAGCAAAGCACAGGAAATCTTTGTGCAGATGCGATCCCCGGAAGCCTGCGATCATCTGAAGGAGCTGTATTCAGAGATGATCCGCATGTTTGAGGAGGCGAAACATCTGGATGATACAGTCCGCAAGCGCATCCTGACAGAACTGAAGGTCTGCCTGCTGGAGAATCGTCTGCTCGTCCAGAATCAGGATGATGATGATCTGCGCCATGCAGTGATCAAGCTGGCAGAGTTGGCCGAAACGCTGCATTCGGCGCAGGACAGCACGCTGCAATCCATTCCTCTGCCGCTTCAGGAGCTGCTGACGGGCATAGGAATCACTTCTCAGCGGCTGACCGAGTCGCACGCCAAACGCGCCTGCCAGCTGATCCGCCTTGCACTGCAAGTATCTGATGATCTGGTTCAGCGCACGGGCGAGCGGGCGGACCGGGATATACTGGCTGTCACGCTGGCTAAGGCGTCGATGATCTTCCTTACCGGCTCGCCGGAGGAATGGCCGAAAATAAACGAGCGGATGCGCGTTACCGCCCTGGAGCTGATGCGCGAAACCGGTGACGAGAAATACACTCAGATGGTCGCCATGGCGGAGATCGGCAGACAATTCGCTTCCATGAGGAGAGAGGCCTCCGGCCCGGCGTCCGCCCCTCGTTCTGACCGGCCAATCGAAAAAAAGGCGCCGGCTGAATCGGATGAAATCAGCATTCTGCGCCGCAAAATCGAACAACTGACCGCAGAAAAGGACAGTCTGACCGGCCTGCACACGCTCGCTGCCCGCCTTCGCCTTGATCGCCAGATCAAAAGCCTGCAGCAGCAGTTGAACCAGCTGTTGGGAGATGCATAAACACCTTCCATGTTCAAACAGTCACTTTGCGTTCGCACGATAATTGTACATGGGATATTAATTGACCGAATCAATGCAACGTTCGTCGAGAAATAACGGGTGCAGCCGTCTCTTGTATCATAATGGGCCGGATTAGCCACCGTGCGCAGCGGACGGACAAAGGATTTCAGACCATTGAGTGTGAAAAGAATTTGGCCTCTGTCGATATTGCGGATGGAAGCATCGTTCTGCTGGAAGATCTGGTGAATCTGATGGCTAACGAGATGTTCGACGGCGGCGACGCGAATCGGATTGTGCCTGCGCTGAATGTTCTTGCGAAGAAATGCAGACATCTGATCATGGTCACCAACGACATCTTTTCCGATGGGATTGAGTATGCCGAGTCCACGCAGGAGTATATCCGGCAGCTGGCTGAGATCAACAATGCCGCCGCACAGCTGGCGGACAGCGTGGTCGAGGTGGTCTATTCCATTCCGATTGCCGTGAAAGGAGAATTGCCGTGCGTGTGATCCGTTCCTTTGTCATCGCCTTTTCTACCTATTCGCGCATACCAATGCCGCAGGTGGAATGGTCGGATGAAAACAGAAAGTATAGTATGTGCTTCTTTCCCCTTATCGGTGCAGTGATTGGATTGATTCTGTGGGGATGGCTGTGCCTCTGCGACACGCTGAAAGTTGGAATTCTGCTGAAGGGCGCGGTCGGCGCAATCATTCCGCTGCTGGTCACAGGCGGCATCCATATGGACGGATTTATGGATACGTCTGATGCTATGGCCTCGTGGCAGCCAAAAGAGCGCAGACTGGAAATCCTCAAAGACAGCCATACGGGCGCGTTTGCCGTGATCGGCTGCGCGGGATATCTGCTGCTGTCTGCGGCGGTGTATGGTGAAATGCCCGTGCAGAGCGCGCCGATGCTGATGGGCGTTTTCGTGATTTCGAGGGCTTTGAGCGCGCTGGCGCTGGCGTTTTTCAAAAGCGCGCGTCCCGGCGGCATGATGGATGGCTTTGCCCGGACGGCGCACAGGAGAATGGTGAGCATAACTGCGGCTGTATATGCTGTTTTCTGCGCTGTACTGTGGGTTATGTGCGGAAGAGGGATTGCTGTTGGATGCCTTGCGGCTACTGCGGCCTACTTTGCGTATTACCGGCATATGGCGTACAAGAATTTCGGCGGCGTGACGGGCGATCTGGCCGGATGGTTCGTGCAGATCACGGAGCTTGCGCTGGCGGTGGTCATCGTACTGGGAGGAAAGATACTATGAAACTGTATGTAGGCGGCGTCTGTCAGGGACAGGAAGAGCTTGCGCGCTCGGAAAATCCGGGCTGCGAAGTATTTGCAGATTTCCACGAAACGATCCGCACAGCCGTGCTCCGGGACGGACAGGAGCCGCGCGAGTTTGCGCGAAGATTCTGTGAGGAGCATCCGAATGCGGTAATCGCAGCGAACGAAGTCGGTGCAGGAGTGGTGCCGATGACGGCAGAGGACAGAAAATTCCGGGAGGCGGTCGGACGGGCGCTTTGCGTGATTGCGCAGAAGGCGGACAGCGTGACGCGCTGCATGTGCGGAATTGGGGTGCGCATCAAATGAAGTGGATTCTGATCCGGCACGGGCAGACGCAGGGCAACATCGAACACCGCTATATCGGCTGTCGGACAGATGAGTCACTGTGTTCACAGGGCGTCGAAAGCCTGAAAGAGAAAGAATATCCTGCCGTCCGGCGCGTGTTCATTAGCCCGATGAAGCGGTGCCGGGAAACGGCTGAACTGATTTATCCCGGCGTTCAGGTGGAAGTCATCGATGATTTCCGCGAGTGCGATTTCGGTGAATTTGAAAATAAGAATTATGCTGATTTGAACGATCGCGCGGACTATCAGGCGTGGATCGATTCAAACGGCGAAATGCCTTTCCCGGGCGGAGAAAGCCGGACGGAGTTTGCTGCACGCTGCGTGTATGCATTCGATGAACTGGTGAAGCGGGATTTGAAGGAAGATTGCGCAATCATCGCCCATGGCGGCACGATCATGGCCGTCATGGAGCAGTATGCTAATCCGAAGGGCAGTTATTACGACTTTCAGGTGAAAAACGGAGAAGGGTATATTCTCTGTTCGGACGGTATATATGAGAGAATATGATCAGATGGCGGTTCTTCGGAGAGAGGAGCCGCTGTTTTTTTGAAGTGATTTAAATAAGTGTTGACTTAAATAAATGGAGTGGTATAATTAAGTTGTTACTTAATTAAAGGAGGCGTCATATGCAGCTGGATGGAATGCTGAAGGCGCTGGGTGAGCCGATGCGGATGAAGATATATGTGTGTCTCCTGGAACGAAAGCACTGTGTGCGGTCTCTTTCCAAGAAGCTGGGCATTACGGAATCAGCCATTTCTCAGCATATGAAGGTTATGCGGGAAGCCGGACTGGTATATGCCGAGAAATACGGCTATCATACGCACTTTCTGCCGTCGCAGGAGGCTGTTGATTTTCTGACGGAACAGTTTCAGGGGATGAGAAAAAAGTCCCTTATGCTGAACCGCGAACAGACGGTTTGCCAGTGTGAATTCAGAAAGGAGGAGCAGGAATGAATATATTGCTTGATTTGTTTCTGACGTTTGCTAAAATCGGTCTATTTACCTTTGGCGGGGGATACGCCATGATCTCCATGATTGAGAACAACTGCGTCGAACGCAAGAAGTGGATATCGCATGACGAGATGATGAACGTGACCGTCATCGCCGAATCCACACCCGGCCCGATTGCCATCAACTGCGCGACGTTCACAGGATACAAACAGGCGGGTTTTGTCGGTTCGCTTGCAGCGACGATCGGAATGGTTTTGCCGTCCTTCCTGATCCTTTACCTGATTTCGATGTTTCTGGATAATTTCCTCGAGCTGACGCTGGTCGCAAATGCGTTCAAGGGAATCAAGATTGCCGTGGGCATCCTGATTCTGGACGCAGCGTTCACAATGAGCAGGAAGATGCAGAAAAAGCTGCAGCCGAGGGTTACGATGATCTGTGCCTGCATTGTAATGCTGCTGATTAACATCTTTTCGTGGGATTTTTCTTCGATCAGCCTGATGCTGATCGCTGCGGTCGTCAGCCTGACGATCTTTCTGGTGAAGGGCGCGCCTCAGCAGAAGGGAGGTTCGGGTAAATGATTCTTCTGGATCTGTTCCTCGGATTTCTGAAGGTGGGCTGCTTTGCGTTCGGTGGCGCATACGGCGCGATTCCGCTGATCCGGGATGTGGTTATGTCCTACGGCTGGCTGAGCGATGAAATGCTGACGTATATGATCGCGGTGAGCGAAAGCACACCCGGACCGATCATGGTCAATCTTGCAACATATGTGGGCAGCAGTCAGGCTGGCTTCTTCGGCGCTTTGCTGGCGACGCTGGCGGTCGTGCTGCCTTCGTTCCTGATCATTCTGCTGGTAACTGCGCTGCTGAAAACCGCGCTGAAGAATAAGTATGTGCAGGCGATTCTGAGGGGACTGAAGCCCTGCGTCATCGGCATCGTACTGGCGACCGGTATCTATATGGTGATCGGGAACTGCCTGCGAACTGCCGGCAATGCGCGGATTGATCTGCGCGCCCTCATCATAACGGCCATTCTGGCAGGCTCGATGCTGGGATATAAACATCTGACAAAGAAGAAGCTATCGCCGATTCTGCTGATTGTCATCTCGGCAGTGGCTGGCATGATCGTATACGGAATATAATGAAACACGGAGCGGCTGCGATGATTACTGCTGCTCCGTGCTGATTTATGAGAGGTTTTTCCGGATGCTGCTGAGTGCGGCGATATGTTCCGGCGTCGTTCCGCAGCATCCGCCAACAAGGGCAGCGCCGTTTTCCATGCACCGGCGCATGACGTCTGTGAACATGGGAAGATCTACCGGCCGAACACCGGCCACGGCCCGTCCGGTATTGGGCTTACAGATCAGAGGAACAGAGATGCGCTTTTTCAGACGGTTCACAAGCGGCGGAAGCATATCGTCTGCCGCGATGCAGTTCATGCCGAGCGCAGCGGCTCCTTCCTGTTCCAGTTCGGCGAAAACTGTTTCGGCATCATGACCCGAGCGGAGCGTACCGTCCGGCTTGAGCGCGAAGGAAATCATGACCGTGGAAACGCCTTCTTCTCTGGCGGCGTACAGAACGGCTTTTGCCTCCAGCGGATGAAGCAGCGTTTCGGCGGCCAGCAGATCGGCTCCACCTTGACAGAGGGCACGAATCTGTTTTCTGTATACCGAAGTCATCCGGTCATAGCTGCTCTCGTCTGCGGGGTCAAGGTATGCTCTGAGCGTGGTCAGGTTTCCAGCAATCAGACAGTCCGGCGCGGCTTTGCGGGTAAGGGCAATCAGCTGCGCGTTGATTGAAGTTATATCAGCGTCAAGACCGTGCCGGCCGAGCGCAAGCTCATTAGCCTGAAAGGTAGGGGCATAGATGATCTCGCTTCCGGCTTCGGCGTAACTGCGCTGAAGTTCAGTGAGAGCTTCGGGATGCTCAAGAATCCATGCTTCCTGACAGCAGCCCCGGGGCATACCGGCTCTGATCAGCGAAGTCCCTGTTGCGCCGTCCAGCAGATGGATTCCATAGTGAAAAGATTCTAAAAATGCTTTTTTCTCCAGCAAATACAAGTCATCCTTTCTGGCGTACAGGATTGAACGCTGGGAAGCAAAGCAGGCTATGCGCACTTGGAAGAATTATTCTTTAGTTATCTGCTTTGCTCGCGCAGCCATTCGCTTTGCAACCTGATCCGGTTCGCGTTCCGATGGCAATCCGGCTGCCTTGATGGCGTCTTTCCGGCAGCGGAAGCGCCCCTTGATTTTGCCGGATTCGGGGACGTCGGAAATCAACGGCGTATATCCCAGTTCGGAAGCTTTGTCTTTGATATACTTCAGCAAAACCTCGTCTTTTTCGGTCAAAGCCATGCCTTCATGCCAGAAGTTTCCCTGGCGTTTCAATTCATTTCGGGCGGCTATTTTATGCTTGGCCACATGATCACTCCCATTGCCCCAGCATTTCGCGCATCCAGGAATACACATCCATGTCATAGACTGCCTGCAGATTCTGAGGAGTCAATACATCATTGATGTTGCCCTGCGATACGCATTTTCCGTTATTCATGAGAACTGCGTGCGTTCCGTATTTCTTTGCCAGACTCAGATCATGCACAACGGACAGAACTGCGCGTCCGGGTATTTTCAGCCACTCATGAATGAGTGAAAAGATGTGCTTCTGATACACCAGATCGAGATGATTGGCGGGCTCGTCGAGAATCAGAATTTCGGGGTCCTGCGCGAATACCTGAGCGAGGAAGGTGCGCTGAAGTTCGCCGCCGGAAAGTGTCAGCACATTGGACTTGCGTAGTTCGGTAAGGCCGGTGAGTGCCAATGCGTTCTCCACGCGTGCTTCTCCGTCGTCATCCTTTCCAGCCAGGAATCCTCGGGAATGAGCATACCTGCCCAGTCCAACGACTTCTTCCACAGTATATGAATAGCCGACGTTGTTCTTCTGCGCCAGCACGCCGATTTTCTGAGCAAGATGCGCAGGCTTATAGCGGCGGATGTCCTTATCGGCTAGCGTAATGCTGCCGGTATAGGGTGCTCCTTGCGAAACGGCATGGATGAGCGTACTTTTACCCGCCCCATTGGGACCGGCCAGCATCAGCCACTGCCCCTCCTGCAAATGAAAGGATAGATGATCGACGATTGTATGATCTCCGTAGCGTACGGTTACGTTTTCAGCCTTCAGCATCCGGATCACCTCGCCTTTCTTGTACGGTAGAAGATGATGATGAAAGCCACAGCGCCGACCAGCGACGTCACTACGCCGATGGAAAGTTCGATGGGACTGAGCAGTGTCCGGGCAACCAGATCAGCCAGCAGCAGGAAGATCGCGCCGGAGAACATGGAGGACGCCAGCAGCCGCTTGTGATTCGGTCCCACGATCATGCGCGTCATGTGCGGCATGACAAGACCCACAAAGCTGATCGTTCCGCTGATGGATACGCAGACTCCGATCATTACGGATACGGTGATGAGGATCACCAGTTTGACCAGCTTCACGTTCACGCCGATATGGCGGGCGTTGTCCTCGCCGACGGCGAAAGCATTCAGTTCCCGCGCATATCGCAGGATGATGCCGCCGCAGATCAGCAGCGTACCCAGCAGAATCGCGGACTGGGTATAGTTTGTGCCGGACAGTGAGCCCATCGTCCAGAAGGCAATGGACCGGGCATGATCATCTGCGAAGGTGATAATCAGGTTCATCGCGCTGGATGTGAACATGGAAAAGATGACGCCGATCAATATGATTGAGTTGGTGGACATGGACCGGTCCAGCACATAGGCCAGCGACAGAATGAGAAGAAGGGATAAAAACGCGAACAGCATGGCCATGATCATGGTGCCGGCGTATTCAAGCCCGGGAATGCTCACGCCGAAGGCCAGCGAAATCACCGCGCCCAGTGATGCGCCGGAGGAAACGCCCAGCGTTGAGCCATCGGCCAGTGGGTTTCTGAGCAGTCCCTGCATGGCCGCGCCGCACAGAGAAAGCGCAGCGCCGACCAGCGCTACATTAATGACGCGCGGAAGACGGACGTTGAGGATGATATTCTTCGATACTCCGGCGGGCAGCTCAAGCCCCCAGAGCGTATTCCACATGGCGGTCAGCGTGTTTTTCAGCGGAATATTGACGCTGCCAATACAGATACACAACAGCATCGTCGTGAGCAGCACCACCACAAAAACCACATAAGTCCGCCACGAAAATCGTTCGGATATAGTCTTCATAACGCCTCTTATATGAAATCGTTCTGTAAAAACGGGGAGCCGCAGACGGGCTCCCCTTAATGCTGCATGGTGTGCAATTATTTAGTTTCAGTGGGCTCCTCGGTTGCGGTCGGAGCAGCCGGAATGGCAGTCTCGTCGATCTCAACACCATAAAGGAACTCATACAGGCCGATGGCTGCATCTGCCAGACGGGGAGCCGGGCGGGTCATGGCGTAGGAGTCTGCATTGTAGACGGTGGCAGCCTTGATGGCTTTCATATCGCCCCAGCCTTCGCGGCCCAGCACTTCGTCGACAGCGGTTTCGCCCATGCCGGTGACCAGAACGATGTAATCGGGATCGCGTTCGATGACCTGCTCAGCGCTGATGGCCTGCCAGTCAACGATATCTGCAAAGGCATTCTCCATGCCGCAGATGTGAGCCAGTTCATGCATGAAGGTCTTGTCGCCCGCAGTCCACAGACCCCATTCAAGCGGCATGACTTCAAAGTAGATGGTCTTATCGGTCTTTTCGCACAGACCGGAGATGTATTCAAAGGTAGCCTGCATCTTGGCGATGACTGCTTCGCCTTCGGCTTCCTTGCCGACCAGCGTGCTGATCATGCGGATAGCGGTGTATACGCCCTCGATATCGGTGGTTTCGCTGACAACCACCTTTACGCCATTCTGCTCCAGCTGCTGAACCTGCTCATCGGTCTGGTTCATATCGCTCATCAGAACGATCTGCGGTTCAAGGGCGAGAATCTCTTCTACGTTCAGGTTGTCGCCGGTTGCCAGTGCGGGCAGTTCCAGAATGGTTTCCGGATAATCGCAGTACTTGCCGCGGCCGACGAGCATGTCTTCACAGCCGATGGCGCACAGGATTTCGCAGTCAGCGGGAGTCAGCGCAACGACTCGGGTCACGGGCTCGGTCAGGACGATTTCACGGCCATGCATGTCGGTGATGGTGACCGAAGTATCCTCGGCTACAACCACGGTGGTCATGCTGAGCATCATCAGCACAACAAGGAACAGGGAAACGAGTTTCTTGGACATAACAGTCCCTCCTCAAATAAGATCAAATGAATTAGCAGGAGGAGATCGCTTTTTGCATAAAAAAACAGTGCCCCTCCCTGAGGAACACTAATCAAACCGCCGGTCTTCATACGGTGTTTGTCAAGAAAATACACTGATCTCTGCGAGATACGGATATATTTTGCCCTTGCTACACCGAAAAAGGCTGTCAGCCCAATAGCATGCCCACCCCCAGGGGAATGTTTTTCACGGTGTAAACAAGTCTCCCGGCTTAGCTTCATCCTACTTGCGCACCTTCCCGCTTTCGCAGTGGCTTCCTATGGCAATAGACCAACACGCTTTCGTCAGCTTCACGGTTACTGGGATAGCCCGGAAATTTCATCCGATTCCTATGATAGTCATATGCTTATATAACTATCGCGCATCGCTGCGCAGATACACCGGCTATTCATTTGTCAGTAAATATTATACCTCTTGCGGTCGTCTTCGTCAATTGTTCCTTTATCAAAATATGAAAAGAAGCAAAACTCCGTTGCTTTTTACAAAAACGCGAAATATAGTTTGGAAAAGGGGAGGATATCGTTTGTGAGCCTCTTTTTCAGGAAAATGACGTATTCGTTGTACGTCTGGATGGTGATTTCATTGAGCGGCATCTGTGGATCAAAGGCCTTGAACATCTGCAAATAACTCTGGCGGTAATGATTGATCGTTGCTTCGCGCAGGTTGCGCTGCCTGCAATCATTCAGATACAGCTGGCAGCCTTCTTCAAGGGTGATAGAGGTTGTTCTGTCCATACGGAGCTTCTTCATAGCTGTTCCTCCCAAAAAATAAATTAGACACATCATCAAGGAAAATCCTAAAATGATGTGTCTAACTGTTATTCAGAGGATACAGCGATCAGCTTTTCATGAAAAACACTGAAAACTGCCTCGGATACACAATATTATGCGTATTTCCTCTTACTTCGCAGCCTGCTCGATGGCAACGGCAACCGCAACGGTCATGCCGACCATGGGGTTGTTGCCCGCGCCGATCAGACCCATCATCTCAACATGGGCCGGAACGGAGGAGGAGCCGGCGAACTGGGCGTCAGAGTGCATGCGGCCCATGGTGTCGGTCATGCCGTAGGAGGCGGGGCCGGCGGCCATGTTGTCGGGATGCAGGGTACGGCCAGTGCCGCCGCCGGACGCTACGGAGAAGTACTTCTTGCCGGCTTCGGTCATTTCCTTCTTGTAGGTGCCAGCGGTGGGATGCTGGAAGCGGGTGGGGTTGGTGGAGTTGCCGGTGATGGAAACGCCGACATTCTCGTGCCACATGATGGCAACGCCTTCGCGGACGTCGTCAGCGCCGTAGCACTTGACCTTCGCGCGCTCGCCGTTGGAGTAGGGAGTCTCCTTGACGATGGTCAGAGCGTGGTCTTCCTTGACGTCATGGCCCAGGTAGTCATACTTGGTCTCGACGTAGGTGAAGCCGTTGATGCGGGAGATGATCATGGCCGCGTCCTTGCCCAGGCCGTTCAGGATAACGCGCAGGGGAGTCTTGCGGACCTTGTTGGCGTTGCGGGCGATACCGATGGCGCCTTCGGCGGCGGCGAAGGATTCGTGGCCGGCCAGGAAGCAGAAGCACTCGGTCTCTTCACGCAGCAGCATGGCGCCCAGATTGCCGTGGCCCAGACCAACCTGACGCTGGTCGGCAACGGAACCGGGGATGCAGAAAGCCTGCAGGCCTTCACCGATGCAGGTGGCGGCTTCCGCGGCAGTCTTTACGCCCTTCTTCAGCGCGATCGCGGCGCCCAGTTCATAGGCCCACTTGGCGTTTTCGAAAGCGATGGGCTGAATGCCTTCCACGATCTTATAGGCGTCCACACCCTTGGAATTGTTATAAGCCTTCAGCTCTTCAAAATCCTTGAAGCCGTACTTTTCGAGCACGGGCTGGAGCTGGGGCATGCGGCGTTCATAACCTTCAAACAGAGCCATATTATGCGCACCTCCTATTACTGCTTCCGGGGGTCGATCCAGGCGACCGCGCCGTCTTCGGCCTTAAAGCGGCCGTAGGTGCCAATGTTCTTTTCGTAGGCTTCGTTGGGGCTCATGCCCTTCTTGATGGCGTCCATCATCTTGCCCAGGGACAGGAACTGATAACAGCAGATCTGGTTATCCTTGTCCAGAGCGATCTTCAGCACGTAGCCTTCAGCCATTTCCAGGTAACGGGGACCCTTTTCCAGGGTGCCGTACATGGTGCCAACCTGGGAGCGCAGGCCCTTGCCCAGGTCTTCCAGACCGGCGCCGATGACCAGACCGTCATCAGAGAAAGCGGACTGGGTGCGGCCGTACACGATCTGCAGGAACAGTTCGCGCATGGCGGTGTTGATGGCGTCGCACACCAGGTCGGTGTTCAGCGCTTCCAGAATGGTCTTGCCGGGCAGGATTTCGCTGGCCATAGCGGCAGAATGGGTCATACCGGAGCAGCCGATGGTTTCCACCAGCGCTTCCTGGATAACGCCCTGCTTAACATTCAGGGTGAGCTTGCAGGTGCCCTGCTGAGGGGCGCACCAGCCGATACCGTGGGTCAGACCGGAAATATCCTTGATTTCCTTCGCCTGGATCCACTTGCCTTCTTCAGGAATGGGAGCGGGGCCATGGTTGGGGCCCTTCATCACGCATACCATTTCTTCCACTTCGCGGGAATATTGCATGGATTCACAGCCTCCTTACAGATAATTGTGGGACATACACCAATTTATTATATCACAATCCCTACAAAGAAAAAAGAGGGGAAGCCCTCTTTTTTTCTCTTTTATCGGGACTGATTTCGCCCGCTGGCAAAACATGACCCATCACGCTCATCCCCGCATGCATTTTCTCCGATGCGGCAGATTCCGGGCTTAATGGTATTTTTACTCGTCCTTTTCCATGCCCAGCACCACCTGGACGACCGCCAGGGCCATCAATCCAATCAGCGCGCCCATCAGCATCATCAGAATGCCGCTCCAGGGGCTTGTTTCCAGGGCCAGGATGCCCGCCGTGATCCCAATGGCGCAGGCACAGAGGAAAAAAAGCCAGCCGATGATCCGCAGGCTGGTTCGCCAGAATTGATTCCTTTTTTTCAGCAGCATTTTCAGCCGTTTCCGGCAGCCGGGGCAGATATACCGATACGCATCCGTTCCTTTCATCGGAAGCATTAAATATCCCCGCCGGTCGGTTATTTCGCTTTGGCAGATGCAGCATTCCTTCATTTCTCATCCCTCCGCTATGCAGGGCGTCATCCTATTTCGATTTTATGACATAATGTCATATTTGTCAAGAGAGAATATGACATAATGTCATTGGGTGATGAAATGCAGAATCGTTTGAAGGAATTGCGGAAAAGCAGAGGATATACCCAGGTCGCGCTGCAGATGCAAACGGGCATCGAGCAGGCGCTGCTTTCCAAATTCGAAACCGGCGAAAGAATCCCGCCTACGGAAACTCTCCTGCATCTGGCGGATTTCTACAACGTGAGCATCGATTATATTTTGTGCCGGACGGAAAAACCGGAAATCAATCGGTAAAATTATGGTTATTGCGGGGGAACCACTTTTGAAGCCAAAAGTGGTTCCCCCATCCCGCAACCTCAATCGTCGCGCTGGTTCGCTGCCGCTCCCATCGCTCGTTTCGGTTGATTCGTTCAGCTTCCTATGGCCTTTCAGGCCATTCCTCCACTGGAGGATCGGTCGCTTCACTCACCCCCTCCGAAAAGCCGCTCTGGATGATATAAATCGCCCTTGAATCCGCTTGGATGCCAGTGGAGCATGGGGGAGGTTATGGGGCTTATTCAGCCCCATGCCCCGAACCAGGGACATTGTCCCTGGACCCAATTGCGGAATAATCAAAACTTTTCTAACAACATGTTTCCCGCTGATACGAAAAAACGCCGGAGGAGAAAGCTCGCTTTCTCTCCCGGCGTTTTCTCGTTTTATTGTGCCCGTGGAAATCGTTGTTCCATTCCCAAAGCTGCTTGCGCATTCATGCAGCTTTTTTAATATGCCCATGTCGCATACCGGAGTCCAGAGGAGGATCTCCTCTGGCGAGGGGTACAGGGGGCGAGAAGCCCCCTGCTCCATCATTGGCCCCTGCTTCGCACTCAGGCCGCTATCCTGTTCATGGGGTTCCACGTGCCCGTCACATAGCAGCGCAGGAACAGGAAAAAGAGCAAA
>JAFQQU010000024.1 GCA_017410445.1 Clostridia bacterium
CCCGCCTCAAGGATACCCTGCGCTCTGTCACCCTCATCGGCGTTACCCTGACCGACGTTCTGCTCAATCCGAAACTGCATGAGCTCGCCGCAGCGCTGCCCGAGGCCCGCTTCCAGCTCGTTCTGAACGAAGACAAATGGTGCCTTATGCTCATGCTCGGCACACAGCGTCAGGTCATCACCGAATCGCCCTACTCTCAGACCACCGGCGGCCTGATCGGCGCAACGCTCAACATCATCGATCATGCCGATCTCAAAACCCCCGAAGGCCGCATGAAGATGACCGACCAGATCATGACCGAATACCTCGCCTACCTCCCCGGCTTCAGCCGCACCGGAGCGGATCAGTTCATCATGATCAAATAATATTTCTTGACCTTCCTGTTTCCCGGTACTATGATGCGATCGGAGGGGTTTTATGCTCGTTCAGGCCTTCTCGGAAAATCTCTGGCTCTATCCCGACACGCCCCTGACCGCGCCGTCCGGCTCGGTATCGCTCGATGCGGCGCGCGGCGGCATGGTTTGCCTGCAGCTGCTGACCGACAGGACGCTTGATATGGATGCGCCCTTCTCCGTCTCCTGGGAGAATGCCTTTTCTGTCCGCCCGACGCTCTATCAGCTGCTTCCGGTCTGCGTGGACCAGAACAGCGGCAAGGATCTTTTCACCGGGCCGTACGAAGAGGTCAAGGATTTCGTCACCCGCGAAGCGCCGTTTGATCTGTTCGATGCAATGCGCGAACCGAGGGACGGCATGCTCGCTCCCGGCCGCTGCGCCTTCTTTATCCGGCTGGAAATCGACCGCGACTGCCCCGTAGGAGAACGCAGCATCGCCCTGACACTGTCAATAGGCGGCGAAAAGGCGCGGCTCGATATCAGCATCAACGTCCATAAGGCGCTTATTCCCCCGCTTGAGCAGGCCAATTTCGGCATGGTCAACTGGATCTATACGCAAAAGCTTTGTGAGCAGTACGGTGTGGAGCCGGGAAGTCAGGAGTTTGTCCGCATTCTCGATCAGCATCTGACCAACGAAATCGAAATGCGCAACACGCATCTCCAGCTCCCCTCCGGCGAGCCGGTCCGCGACGAGAACGGCAAGATCGTCGGCTTTGACTTCACTTTGGCCGAACTGGTCGGCAATATGGCTTTGAACCGGGGCTTCAACTACATCATGGGCGGCTTCGTGGCGCGCTTTGACAAGTGGGACGATCCGGAGCACTATCTGCTCTGGGACCGCGAAGTGGGCGTCGCTTCGCACGAAGGCTACCGCCAGCTCAAGCTCTACTTCGAGGGCGTGCGGCAGCTGATTCTGGACAACGGCTGGGAGAATCAGTACATGCAGACGCTGGTCGACGAGCCTCAATTCCCCAACAGCGAGCATTACCGCATTCTCTCCTCCATCTGCCGCAAATTCCTGCCCGGCATTCCGATTCACGATCCGGTCGAAAGTACGCACCTGGACGGCGCGCTGGAGGTCTGGTGCGTCAAGCAGGCGGTCTACGAAAAGTATCTGGACGAATTCCGTGCCCTGCAGGATCTGGGCGAGGAAATGTGGCTGTATACCTGCGGCTTTCCGGCGGGTAAAATGATGAACCGCGTGCTGGATCTTCCGCTGACCGCCAGCCGCCTGCCCATGTGGCTGTGCAGGCTGTACGGCTGCACCGGCTTCCTGCACTGGGGCTACAACTATAATTCGGACGATCCCTTCAGAGTGACTGCGAATCCCGCTGCCGGACGCTTCTATCCCCCGGGAAACGCGCACATCGTCTATCCCACCAAGGAAGGCCCGCTCTGGTCGGTCCGCGCACATCTGCAGCGCGCCGGCGCCGAGGACTGGGAGCTGCTCGATCAGCTCTATGAAAAGGATCCCGCGAAGGCCGAGGAAATCATCAGATCGGTCTGCCGAGATTTCTCCGATTATTCCATGGACGGACTGGATGTGGACAGGGCAAGAAAGGCGCTGCTCGAGGAACTGGACAAATAACCCATAAAACGCAACACCGGCGCTTGAATGTGCAGCGCCGGTGTTGACATATTCTTACCAAACCCGCTTCGGATCGATTTCATTCCAGCAGCATTCCATTTTTTGGATCGCCGGGATCTCCACCTGACACTCCATTCGATCCGTCGGATGCCTGAGGATCAGATCGCAGATATACAGTCTGCGCCTGTAGTAACCATATTCGTAGATGATTTCCAGCTGTGCGCCCTTCTGATTGATCATTTTCATGAGCCACTGTATATCCTTGCATTCGCGGATTTGGACCCATTTCTTCCCCCGTAACTGCTTTTGTCTAAATATATATACCGTCACATCATCCGCATACTGATCATCCAGATAAAAGACCAGCTGTGATCCGGCGGTCTTTATTGTGTTTTCAGTTAGATTGTACGCTGTTTTCCGAATCAGCCAGAATCCGTCCGCAAATCCCATAAGAATTCTGTTTTGCTCAGCGGCTATATACGTCGCCCGACAGTCATGCAGCCTGATCTGATCCTCTGCCTCTTCCCTGTGCTTCCACATCGTTTTTTCACCATCCTTCCTTTTCATTATACAGCACCCCATCTCCCTCCGCAATCTACACCGTCACAAATCTTTTTCATTTGCCACATTAATTTTACTAGCACTCTCGCTCGTCGAGTGCTAAAATCCTATTGACTTTTGCCCTTCAGAGGTCTACAATACAGGAAGAAAACCCAAACAGGAGGATTTATCCATCATGGCAAAAGGCAATATTTCCATTCATGCACAAAACATCATGCCCGTCATCAAAAAATGGCTGTATTCCGACAAAGATATTTTCATCCGCGAGCTGGTTTCCAACGCCTGCGACGCCATCTCCAAATACAAGGTACTCGCGATGAAGGGCGACGCGCCCGCCGCCGAAGAGTATCGAGTTGACGTCGCCTGCGATAAAGAAGCCGGCACCCTCACCATCAACGACAACGGCATCGGCATGACCGCCGAAGAAATCGAGAAGTACATCTGCCAGGTCGCGTTCTCTGGCGCCGAAGAATTCCTCAAGCAGTACAAGCCCGAGGAAGGCGAATCCAGCGGCATCATCGGCCATTTCGGCCTGGGCTTCTACTCCGCGTTCATGGTCTCCTCCAAGGTGACCATCGATACCAAGAGCTGGCAGGATGCGCCCGCCGTCCGCTGGGTCAGCGAAGACGGCATGGAATATGAAATCGAAGAGTCCGTCCGCACCGAGCGCGGCACCACCATCACCCTGTACCTGAACGAGGATGACAAGGAGTTCCTCGACCTGTATACCCTGACCTCCACGCTGGAGAAATACTGCGCGTTCATGCCCACGCCCATCTACGCGCAGGAAATCAAGCCCGCCGCCGAGCCCAAGGAAGGCGAAGAGCCGGTCATCGAGCTGCCCCAGCAGGTGAACGATCCCTCTCCCCTGTGGCTGAAGCGCCCGAGCGAAGTAACCGACGAGGAATACCGCGACTTCTATCATAAGGTCTTCCACGATTACGAGGAGCCGCTCTTCTGGATTCACCTGAACGCCGAATTCCCCTTTAACCTCAAGGGAATCCTCTACTTCCCCAAGATGAAGAATGAGTTCTCTGCCAGCGAAGGTCAGGTCAAGCTGTTTAGCAATCAGGTTTTCGTTGCGGATAACATCAAGGAGATCATTCCCGAGTTCCTGCTGCTGCTCAAGGGCGTTGTGGACTGCCCCGAGCTGCCGCTGAACGTTTCCCGCTCGTTCCTGCAGAACGACGGCTACGTCAAGAAGGTTTCCTCCTACATCACCCGCAAGGTTGCCGACCGGCTGACCAGCGAAATGAACACCAAGCGCGAGGATTATCAGAAATACTGGGACGACATTCATCCCTTCGTCAAGTATGGATGCATCCGCGACGAGAAGTTCTATGACCGTGTGAAGGACGCTCTCCTCTTTAAGACCGTGGACGGCGAATACCTCACCCTCAAGGAATACGGCGACCGCAACTTTACCGATGACAAAAAGACCGTATTCTACGCCAGCGACGAAAAGCGTCAGGCCCAGATGATCCAGCTCTACCGCGATCAGGATAAGGACGTCGTCCTCTTCGATACCCTGATCGACAACAACTTCATCTCCTTCCTCGAGTACACCGGCAAGAACGAAATCTCCTTCCGCCGCGTGGACGCCAGCATGGAAGGCCTGACCGAGAGCTCCGAAGTCAGCGAGGAGACACGCAAGGATCTCGAGGAAAAATTCAGAAAGTCGCTCAGGCAGGAAGATCTCGAGGTGAAGCTCGAGAAATTCAAGACCAGCGAACTGCCTGCAATGGTGACGGTCGAGGAGCAGTCCCGCCGCTTCACCGAAATGAGCCGCCAGTGGGGCCGCGACTTCTCCATGCCCGAGAAGCGCACGCTCGTGCTGAACACCGCGCATCCCCTGATCGAGTATCTGAAGGATGCAGACGCCGACAGCGACATGACCGAGATGGTCATGAGTCAGGTCATGGATCTGGCCGAAATGGCGCGTCAGCCGCTGGATTCCGAGCGCATGATCGCCTTCCTCTCCCGCAGCAACAAGCTGCTCACCATCCTCTGCGGAAAATAATCAATCTTCCTGAACCCGTCCGGCATGCTTCGCCGGACGGGCCTTTTTTGTCTT
Organism: Clostridia bacterium; assembly: GCA_017410445.1. Lineage (GTDB taxonomy): Bacteria > Bacillota > Clostridia > Christensenellales > Aristaeellaceae > RGIG2066. The sequence goes on from JAFQQU010000024.1 coordinate 4,616, forward strand.
TTCTCGGTATTACCGGCATATTTTTACATTCGGAACATGCAGAAAATCATCACCTTATCTCGAATTTCACCCCATACATCGCAAAACACGTAGCATATTCTGCATAATACCGCACCCCATCTTTCAAAATTAACATTACCATGCTATGATATCTGAATCCGATACTATGAAAAGGAGCGTATTCTGGTGATTACGACTGTCTGCTTAAACCCTGCGATCGACAGATCCATCAGCATCGCTGAGTTTACCTATGGCGGCATGAACCGCGTAAAAAGCGTAAGAAACGACGCGGGCGGAAAGGGCGTAAACGTCGCCGTGACTCTCGCCCGTCTGGGGCTTGAAACACAGTGCATCTCCTTCCTGCATAAAAACGGCGGCAAGGAAATCGAAAACCGTCTGCTGACCGACGGCGTAAAGAGCGCCGGCGTCTGGCTGGACGGAACGCTTCGAACCAATATCAAGCTTCTCGATATGTCCAAAAATGTCGTAACGGAAATCAACGAATCCGGCGCCGCTGTCAGCGAAAGCGATCTTCAGAAAATGAATGATATGATCGCGCGCTACGCTCAGGAAAGCGATTTTCTAGTCCTCTCCGGCAGCCTCCCGCCCGGATGCCCTGCCGACTATTACCGGACGATCATCGAATCGCTGGAGGGCACCAGTTGCCGCTGCGTACTCGACGCGGACGGCGCGAAGCTTACCGAGGGCCTCAAGGCGAAGCCCTATCTCATCAAGCCCAATCAATATGAGCTTGAGCTGCTGGTCGGCCGTCCTCTCTCCTCCCTCGACGATATTAAAGGCGCGGCGCTCGATCTGATCGACAGAGGCATTTCCATCGTTGCAGTCTCCATGGGCGGCGACGGCGCGATGATCACCGACGGAACCCAGTGCATCTATGCGCCCCGGCTGAACGTCGAGGTCAGGTCCACCGTCGGCGCGGGCGACGCCATGATCGCCGGCCTTACCGCCGGTTGTCTTGCCGAACTGCCGCTTGAAGAAATCTTTGTCAAGGGCGTGGCCTGCGCAACCGCTTCGGTCATGACGGAGGGAACGCAGCTGATCGAAAAAGCGGCATATAAGAGCCTGATCCCCGAAGTCGAATTTAAATTGATCTGATTTGCAATATGAAAGGAATGGTAATTCAATGATCGGTGTAGCAGTTATGGGATGCGGTGTTGTCGGTTCCGGCGTCGTGGAAATGCTGATTGAAAATCGCGAGCTTCTGACCGGCACTACCGGCGATGAGCTGCGCGTCCTTTACATGCTCGATCTGCGCGATCTGGACGTTCCCGAAGGCGTCGTTCTGACCAAGAACTTCGAGGACATCCTGAATGATGAGCGCGTACAGATCGTCGTTGAAACCATGGGCGGAACTAGATTTGCCTATCCCTATACCAAACAATGCCTCGAAGCCGGCCGTCATGTCGTGACCTCCAACAAGGAGCTGGTTGCAGACCACGGCGACGAGCTGCTTTCCATCGCCAAAGCACACGGCGTATCCTATCTCTATGAAGCCAGCACGGGCGGCGGCATCCCGATCATCCGCCCGATTCAGCAGGACCTGCGCGCCAACAAGCTGAGCGAGATCAACGGCATCGTCAATGGTTCCACCAACTATCTGCTGACCGAAATGCGCGAAAAGGGCGTCTCCTTCCCCGCTGCGCTGGGTGAAGCGAAGCGCCTGGGCTATGTCGAGGCGAATCCCGCCGCAGACGTCGAGGGCTGGGACGCGCGCCGCAAGCTTGCCATCCTGGCCAACGCCGCCTTCGGCGCCAAGCTCGGCGACAACCAGATCATTCCCACGACCGGCATTTCCGCCGTTACCGAGGGCGATATGAACGCCGCTGCGGCTTTCGGCGGCGCCGTGAAGCTGATTGCTCACGCGCATCTGAACGAATCCGAAAATACCTGGACCGGCTGGGTACATCCCTGCTTCGTACCCTCCGCGCATCCGCTGTATAATGTCAACGACGTATTCAACGCCATCATGGTACACGGCAACTTCGTCGACAACGTCATGTTCTTCGGCCGCGGCGCGGGCAGCAAGCCCACTGCAAGCGCAGTCGTAGGCGATATTGTCGAAGTCGCTCAGTCGCTGGATGCGCCCCGCAAGCGCCTTGAGTACGCTTCTCCTGTCGCTTTTGACGCTGCGCCCTCCGCGCCCCGCAGGCTGCTCGTCCGCTTCACCGGCGACGAGAACGCCGTTAAGGCTGCCCTGCCCGGCTGCATCATCAAGGAATGCGGCGACGAAAAGGCCGTCATGACCGCCGAAGCGCCGGCAGACGTACTTAACAGCGCCGTTCAGGCCCTGTCCTCCGCCGTACAGCTGGGCGCTCCGCTTTTTGTGCTCTGATACCATTGACATTTGCTCCGCTCTCTCCAGCCGTGGAGGGGGCGTTTTTTTGTACTGAGAATTCATTCTCCGGCATATATATATTCCCGGGTATCTTCATCCTTTATTCAGATTAACCTGACCGGACATCCGGGAATTCGATATCAGGGAGGTATACAATGATTTCATCGGCACGCACCGCGGCCTATCAGCTGGGACACGGCGGACCGGGTATTTTACTGATTCACGGCTTCTGCGGTTCCGCCGCACAAATGCGCTTTCTGGCGGAAGGCCTGCATGCCTCAGGTTACACGGTGCGCGTTCCGCTCCTGCCGGGCCACGGCACCTCCGTTCAGGACATGAGAACAATCACCTACCGCGACTGGCACGCCGCAATGCGCCGGGAATACACCGCGCTCCGGAATGAATGCTCCTTAGTCTGCGCTGCGGGACATTCGATGGGCGGGGTACTCGCGCTGCTGCTTGCCGAGGAGTATCCGCTCGACGCCGTCATTGCTCTCTCCGCTCCCATGCATCTGGCCGGCGCACGCGGTGCATTTGCCCCGCTGTCCGGAGCGGCTTCGCTGCTCGTTCCCTATCTGAAGTGGCCGGGCGAACGCAAATATCCGGATGATTTTCTGAAAGACGACCATCTGGGCTATGACTCCCTACCCGTTTCAAAGGTGCATGACCTCTGCAAGCTGATGCGCCGTGCCCGCAGGAATCTGTTTGCAGTCACCGCGCCTCTTCTCGTGATTCAGTCTGCAGACGATACGACGGTCAGCGCATCCAGTCCGGGGATTATTCTGAGCGGCGTCAGCTCTGAATACCGTCTCCGCTGCATGCTCACTCATTCAGGCCATCTCATCCCTCTCGGGCCGGAGCGGAACGAAGTGCTGTTCTCAATGACCGGCTTCCTCAAAAAGCATATGTATTCCGTCAATAATTGCGGAAATTCTGTTCCTTCTGAATAAATGTGGGTTTGTCAATGATCTTGGACAGTGAATGAAGAGAGTTTATCTCTGGGAGAAAGCCAGTGAAGAGGCCGCATAGGACGGGAGTTACTGCGACTTTGGTGGGCAGCTAGCTGCCCACCAAAGTCGGCGAGCGACCAGA
>JAFQQU010000025.1 GCA_017410445.1 Clostridia bacterium
GAGTTGATGGACGACTGGATAAGGACGTTCGAAATGGAGAAAACAGAGCTCTGCAAGCCGGCCGGAAGACCGATCTTCAGAATATCTTTCATCTGCTGAACGTCAATGTGCAGTTTCTTCAGATTCAGATGGATACAGCCGTCGGTTCTGATCAGACAGATGACAATCAGAACCATCGAAACGACCTGAGATACAGCCGTTGCGATCGCAACGCCGGCAACACCCATGTCAAAGCAGATAACGAGGAGCAGGTTAAGGAGTACGTTGACAAGACCGGAGATCGAGAGATAATACAGCGGTCGCTTTGTGTCGCCGATTGCACGCAGCGAAGCGGCACAATAGTTGTAAATCATGGCCGCAGGTATGCCAATAAAGTATATTTTCAGATACAGAGCAGCCTGATCAATAACGTCGACAGGGGAGCCCATCATTTCAAGAAGCGTGCGTGAAAGCGTAATGCCGACGACAGAAACCAGAAGACCGCTTATAATGCTCAGAGTAACGGCCGTATGAAGCACCCGGTTGACTCCGGCATAATCGCCTGCGCCATAGCGCTTGGCTACGACAACGCTTGCGCCCACAGAAAGTCCCATGAACAGATTAACAATCAGGTTGATGAGTGAACTCGTCGAACTGACCGCAGCAAGCGCTGTTTTACCTGCAAAACGCCCGACTACGATGATGTCTGCTGCATTGTACAGAAGCTGCAGGATACCTGTCGCCATCAGCGGGAGAGAAAACTGCAGTACCTTGGAAAACAACGGTCCGTTGCACATGTCGATTTCATAATTGCTGCGGATTCGTCTGCGCATAGGGGGACTCCTTTCGTCCGATCCATAAACCGGCACATTAATTTGTCTTTTCTATTATAGTATCACATAAAATCAGTAAACAGATTAACCTAAGTGGAATAATATGTTATCAAATCACAACGAGACAACTTATAAATGAAAGCTGAAGAGGAACGATCAAAACGAAATTGTCGATGAAAAATGCTTTACACTATGCGAGATTGCAGTGAATCAAAAGAAAAAAACAGCACCCGGAAAACGGATGCTGTTCCTGGCGGAAGCGGTGGGATTCGAACCCACGTGCCCTTGCGGACAACCGCATTTCGAGTGCGGCTCGTTACGACCACTTCGATACACTTCCATATAAGTATTGCCTTTTGCTGACAACGCCTTTTATTATAACGCCATCGGCTCAAAATGTCAATAGTCTCATGTCTCATTAACATCAAGGGCAGAAAAATTTACCTCTGCGACTTCAATGAGTGAAGCGGATTATCACAGTCAATCGTCGCAATTGCGAAATAAGCATCTGGCATTCGATGAAAAGTTGTGGTATAATGTGAAACACTTCCGCAATAAAGAATAAAGGATAAAGGATTGATATCATGAACAAAAAGGAAATTGCAGAAATCCGCCGCAGACTGAACCCGGAAAAGTGCGCCGTCCGCAGAATCCGCGGCTGCTATGTGAACACCAACCGGGAAATCATCTCAATGTTCAGCCAGTCTCCCAACACCATGCCAGAAGAAGAACTTGAGAAGTATCTCGCCATTTTCAAGAAGACCCTTTCCGGAACTCCTGACAAGAATCTCGTAAGTCTTGAATTCTCCACCGATCAGGTCCGCGAAGGGGAGCAGCATGCTCTCCTTATGGAGCTCAGAGACACTGGTCTTGAAGAAGACGAGCCGGTAGAAGCATTCTTCCAAACGGTCGTTGACTCTCTGGTCATGGAAGACAATTACGTGATTCTGCTGATGCACGATTCCTATGATGTCCCGCGCTTTACTTCGGATGACGGCGAGCTGGAGGACAGTTCCACTGTTTTTCACTATGTTCTCTGCAGCATCTGCCCGGTGCGCCTGACGAAGCCGGCGCTCAGTTATCACTCTGCTGACAGCGCGTTCCACACCCGTTCGTTGGACTGGGTGGTCAATGCGCCTGATCTGGGCTTTATGTTCCCTGTATTCGAAGACAGAGGCCCCAATATCTATAATACGCTCTACTACATGCGTGATGCGGAAACGGCCCACGATGAATTCGTCGATACGGTTTTCTCTGCCGAGCGTCCGATGGCCGCATCCGAGCAGAAGGAAACTTTTAAGATGATTCTTGAAGAATCCCTGGCAGAGGACTGCAGCTACGACATTATCCAGGCGGTAAACGAGCAGATTACCGAGCGCCTGAATGAACAGAAAGCAGACAAGGAAGCCGAGCCGCTGCGCATTTCGCGGAATGAAGTGAAGGACATGCTGCGCGTCAGCGGCGTTTCAGAGGATCGTGTAGAGGCCTTTGAAGCGCAATATGACGATAAATTCGGCGAAGGAACTGATATCAGCGCCGTAAATCTCGTTGAAACCCGGCAGATCAATCTTCGTATGCCGGACGTCGTCATCAAGGTTGCGCCCAACAGGAGCGATCTGATTGAAACACGCGTCATCAACGGCATGAAGTATATCATGATCCGTGCCGAAGAGGGCGTTGAACTGAACGGAGTAAATCTTTCCATCACAGACGAAAGCACTGCTCCTTTCTGATATAATCACAAACAGGATTCATCGCGAACGTGCGTTGAATCCTGTTTGCTTTTCATAAACCGATCATTTCTCGCAAACAATCCCGGCCGGTACATCAATCTTTATCTCTTCACCTTCGGCCATATCAATGACAATCGCGCCAAACGGCGTCAGGATTTCAACATGTGCAGACTTGAGTCCTAGAAGCGAGGGCTTCAGGGCGATTTTCCTATATCCAGGTTCGATGATGTCCAGCCCCGCCAGCGCTTTCGGCAGTGAATACAAGGGCGTTCCGCCCCAGGCGTGACTGTGATCAAAGCTATATGTTGGTTCGGGCATAATAAAGCCCTCTACCAGCCCCTTGCTGCATTCGCGGACCGGCGCTTTCCAATCCTCAAGAACTTTGAGGGTCAATTCATCGTTCAGGTCCAAACGGTCAACAGCCTGCAGCAGGAAATGCTTGAAATACGGCTGACAGACGCCCCATTCGGTATCGTTGACCGCCTTCCTGATCAGTCTGCGTCCGGTTTCCTCATCACAAATTCCATAACACGCGCACAGAATATTGCTGTGCGGCATGTAGTAGCGCTTACCGACATTCTGAGGCATGTATCTGTAAAGCATCTTCTCAGGGGTAGGCGTATTCAAACCATCAAAGTAGAGGCCTTTGTCCTCGTCGTAAAGAAGCCTGTTTACAGCTTCACGGAGATGAGCAGCTTTTGCAGCGCAGACTGCTGCATCTGCCGTTCCACCGACTTCAAGATATAATTTCTCAGCCGTTTTCAGTGCTCCGTAATAGAACGCGCACAGAGAAGTCTGTCCCAGGGCCTTGGGCGGATGATGCATCGAAATCTCATCAATATATATCCAATCGACGAACATGTAATCCGGCGGCGTTTCAATCAGGCCGTTCTCACCGATATATGTTTCAAACCGCGCAAGCAGGAGGAAGAGCGCATCCATGCAGTCTTCGAGCAGCTTCCTGTTTCCGGTAATACAGTACACATCCCAAAGCATCATGACCCAGATGAGGCTGTATGTCGTATGGAACATGCGTCCGTCATGCATTCTCAGAAGCTCCGCCGTACGGACAATGTCAAATACCGCGAGGACCATATCTCCGAACGACATGGCCGTCATCAGGCTTTCGATATAATAATCACCGGTACAGGCGAGAGGCTCCGAATGCTTCGGACTGTCGAGATGAATCATCTGCCGGCAGTATTTGAGCGTATGTCTGCACACGTCCATAACCAGATTCAGATCTTCGTCGCTCGTCCTCGTAACTGCACAGGAATATACCGGATAACTGGTAGCGGTGATATAGGGGACAATCCTGGCCGCAGCATTGCCGCTGTTCGCAGCTACAACACGATATTTACCGATGCTCTGCAGCTGCAGGCCCCTGAATACATCGTCTCCCGAAAAACGCAGGTCATAGTGCGCACCGGAGACATCAGTTTCGACACAATCAAGCTCAATCTTCAATCCGCCGCCGGTTTGTATCTCGGCGGTGACATAGCCTGCATAGATCTTGTCAAATTCAACTTCAAACTGCTTTGTTTCACCCGGGCCGATCTGGAAACTCTGCTTACCGACGGGCCGTACAATCTCTTCGATTCGCGGCTTGATCGGAGCAGTCTCGCAGTGCCATACATTAAACACTTCTTCAGCGCACACGCAGGAGTCCGTGTCAAGGGACTGGTCATAACAGCAATCCTTGACATATGCCCTGTTATGCTTTGCCTGCCAATTCTTGTCTGTTGTGATTATTCTGGTTGTACCGTCTTCCAGCTTCAGCCGCGCTTCAAGCATGAATCCGCCGCGACCGCGGGAATACTCATTGATTGAAACCGGCATCATGGTGACGCAGGCATAAAAGAAAAGCTCATCCGAATCGGGGTATACAGTCATCTCAGTCGCGTAATGCCGCGATCTCGGTTCTTCGTTGAAAAGAAAATCTCCTCCGACGCTGATGGGACCGGTTGCGATAATTTCCCGATTCAGATACAGCCGGAAGGATGTGTCTCCGCTGAACCTGAGCTTAGCCTCAGTAACCCTGCACTCGAATCGATACTCCCGGAAAAACTCTGCAACAGTATAGTTTCCGTCTCCGTCATTCTCGGCGGCATATTTCGTCGTTTGATTCAACGGATATTTATCCTTCGGAAGCCAAATCCATTTTTCGATATGGGCCATGGTTTATCATCTGCCTTTCGGAATGGTTGATTACAGTATACCTTCCGTTCTTGGAAAAAGCAACAAAAAAACGTTTCCGAAACCCGTACGGGAATCGGAAACGTTTTGTATTATGACAATCAGTCGGTCGTATAATTATCAAAGTAGCCCTGGATGTATACGATCGGGGTGCCCTTGTCGCCGGAGCCGGAGGTCAGGTCACACAGAGAGCCGATCAGATCGGTCAGACGGCGCGGGGTAGTGCCCTGAGAGGCCATATTGCCCACGAGATTTCCGTCCTTCTCCTTGATTGCCTGCTTGATGGCGTCCTGCAGCTCCTTGCCGCTCAGAGCGGCGTAATCGTTATCCGCCATGTACTTCAGCTTCAGCTCATTGGGCGTGCCCTCGAGACCGACGGTGTAGGCGGGGGAGACGACAGGATCAGCCAGCTCCCAGATCTTGCCGATCGGATCCTTGAAAGCACCGTCGCCGTAAACCATTACTTCGATATGTTTTCCGGTCACTTCAAGCAGACGGGCCTGAATATCCTCAACCAGATCCTGGCACTCGCGCGGGAAGAGCTTGACCTTATCCTCGGTGGACTTGTTAGAGCCCAGCAGGCCATACTTTTCGTTGCAGCCGCTGCCGTTGACAGGTGCGTTCAGGATGTCGTCCAGACCGAACACACGCTCTGCGCCGGCGGCCTTCAGAAGGCGTTTCGTGCGGGCGCGGGTGTGAATATCGCAGTTGATGACATTCTTGGTATAAGCCAGAACGGCACGGGGATCGTTTGCGAAAACGACCTCGACCTCGGCGCCGCTTTCACGGATCAGCTCAGAATAATAATCGACATAATCAACGCCGGTGAAGGTATGCTTGATATAACCGAACAGCTCGCGATACTTTTCGAGAGAAAGAACATCGCTGTACGGATTGACGCCCTTTTCATCCAGCATATCCAGATCAACCAGATGATTGCCGACCTCATCAGAGGGATAGCTCAGCATGAGAACAATCTTCTTCGCACCCTTCGCGATACCGCGCAGGCAGATCGCGAAGCGGTTGCGGCTGAGGATGGGGAAGATAACGCCGACAGTTTCGCCGCCCAGTTTGTTGCGGACGTCCTCAGCGATATCATCGACACTGGCATAGTTTCCCTGCGCACGTGCAACAATCGCCTCGGTCATCGCTACGATATCACGATCGCGGGGAGCCAGACCATCTTCCTTCATGGCTTCCAGCACAGTGTTCGTTACGATATCCGCCAGATTATCGCCTTCACGAATAATGGGGGCGCGCAGGCCCATAGAAACAGTTCCAACCATCCTGCTCATAAAATCAACACTCCTAACCTGATCAGGTTCCTACCTTCAAGTTTTCCTCAAATATTATACAACAATCCTGTCCTTTTGTAAAATGAAACTTATATTTTCCGTTCGGGAGATCATTTGTGGATACAGTCTCATCTGCAGATAGCAAAATTGTTCACATTATCCAGAATGCATTATATTCACACGCCTTCTCGGAGAAATCAACCGAAGGACGGTGAATTCCGAAACAGTATCTTTCTTTGGAAATGCCCTGTCGCACGTGCTGTCTTATTTGAGCTTCAGCGTCTGACCGGCTTCGATTTTCAGAATCTGCTTCTTATTCAGCTCGACCCAGACCGGTATTGCGGAAGGATTGTAAATCATGCTGTCATCCGCAGAAATGCGCAGCGCTCTCTGTGCCATGACGTAGTCGTAAAGCTCGATATTGGTTGCATACCAAGCCTGCTCGTGACCGGAAACCAGCTTAAGCAGCTTATCCATGTATTCCCAGTCTTCTTCAGTCCTGATTTCATGCGCATGTCCCCAGATATACAGGACCGGTCTGTTCCATTCGGAATCGAGCTTCTCGACGAAATCCTCGGCAATCGGCATTGCCTTCTTATGATGGCAGGAAGGGTGCCATGCCAGGAATTCTTCCGGCATTTCCACGCCGTCTCCGACGTTCATTGTAGTTCTGCAGTAGGCGATTCCGCAGCTTTTCAGAATCTCGATAACATGGTCGCTGAATCTTCCGCTGGGATAGGACATGCCTACTACCGGATATCCGGTAATCTTCTCAAGAATCATCCGGTCGTCCAGCACCTCGCGGACAATGCTGACCGCCGTCATCCGGTTCAGATCGCCGTGGCGCATGGTGTGCGCAGCGATTTCATGTCCCTCATAGCGCTTGCGGATTTCTTCAAGCTCTGCCTCGCTTTTGTTGATATAGTTGGCGCCGTTCAGATGGAAAGTGCCCTTCAGACCGTATTTATCAAACATCTGCATCAGGCGGATATCCTGCAGAGGGCCGTCGTCATAGCTGAACGTAATTGCCTTCCGCTTGCCGCCCGGAAACATATTCAACTGAATCATGATTCTTGCCTCCTCAGTCGATTCTCATAAGCTCCATCAGAGTAAAGTTGTAGTTGCTGAGCTCCGGATCAGAGAAGCCCTTCGCGCCGCATTCACATTCGCCGCACTGATTGTCGTACGGATCGATGCGCATGTGCTGCTTGGGCGTATAGAAGCTCTGCTGATATGCGGAGTTGCATACCATCCGGTACGGATCAAGATTTCCGAGATAGAACTCCCAGCGCTCCATATTACCGGCGCGCCATGCGGAACCGCCGAACGAACAGTCGCAGAACAGCCATCCGAAGGGCTCTACATAGAACTGCGCCCAGTCGTGATTGCCGATTCCGTCAGCGGGAGTGTACAGGCCTGCCTGCCAGCGGGCGGGAATGCCGCAGATTCTGCAGAGGGTAATGAACAGAAGCGTCTGAATGCCGCAGTCGCCCTTCTTGTTCAGCGCGGCGTACTCGGAGCCATTCTCAACCGTGAAATATTCGCGCATGAACGTATACTTTACTTTAGAAGTAACATACTTATAGATTGCGCGGACGATATCCACAGGTTTTTCAAGATCGCCTTTGATCTCCGCAGCCAGCGACTTGAGATACGTCGTAAAGCAGATGTGCGGAGCCTGCTCGGCCAGGTCAGCGGGGCAGACAGGAGCGGCGTTCGGATAGACCGGCATAGCACCTTCGGGCGCCTTGGTGATATCTACATAGCGGGCGACATTGTCATATTCGTATTCCACGCTGAACCAGCCGTTTGTATCCTGCCTGCGGACGAATGAAGCTGTACGCTGCGGATAATCCTCCGGCGCGATGACTGCATCTTCGGCAATATCAATCAGGCGGATATTGTCCGTCTGCGCGCAGGGCATGGGGAGGGGCAGGTGGGCAAGATAGGTCTCCCCGGGAATAAACGCGGAATCGCGCACCTGCATCTCGTGCTTGATATGAATATGCCATTTCTCTGTCTTGTTTTTCTTAAGAGAGGCAATCGTCTCGTCCAGCATAGCGTCTTCCGGGTCGGGCTCAACGCCGGCGCGGCTCTGAATCATCGGATTCACATGAAGCAGCGTGCGCAGGAACCGGCGATAATAATGCCGTTCGCCATGGACATACATATAATCAAGCGCGCCGTCCAGCTCGAGCTGATGGAATTCTTCTTCGGTAAAGTCCGGAATCCGCTCCTGAACTATCCGGATTGCCTCATCCCTGGGAATCGGATATTCGCCGGGCAATCTCTGAATGATCTGCTTTTCGATCTCCAGACGGTCGCGCAGAGTCTGAGTGAGTTCTGCAGTCTTCAGCCTGTAATCAATCAATTCGATGGCGCCCTCATAGTCTCCGGCCCATTTTTTCTTCATAATATCTTCCGGCAGATTTGCGCTCAGCGCAGCCATTTTCTTAACGAGCATAAGATCCTTCCTTCCGAAACGAATTTCATTTTCCCTTAACAGTAAAGATACCACGAAATGCTCTTTCCGTCAATGACAGATTGGAAGAAAATGACGAGACCATGCAAAATGATTCCGTATTTATTCAATCATCGCAACGATAAGTCTTAAAAGCCATCGTAAATCAAAAAAAGATGGCCCTGCTGATGAAACTTCATCACAAGGCCATTCCTGTATTAACCTATGAAAATCAGGCCGGGGCAACAAAAATACGCGCGCCTTCGATGCGTACAACGCGAATCTCAACATTCTGTTCAATGAATCCCTTGTCGGCAGTTACATGAACTCTTTCGCCGGCCATCTCGGCGATGCCGGACGGTCTGAGTGCAGATTTTGTCGTACCGACCATGCCGACCTGAACACTTACAGCGAGCTTTATGTTTTGTTTTACCGGAGCCGACGGTTCGTTCATGAAAATGCCGGAGAGCCTTCCTTTTTTTATTGAACGAACGACGAATTTCGTCACAAAAAATGCTCCTGCCGCAAAGAAAAGTGCCAGCGCAATTGCCCATGCCGGTCCGTAAGTCGTCCAGCATAAATACAAACTGAAGACAAATATGCCCGCGCCCGCTATTCCTGCCAAACTGATTCCCGGAATGAACGCCTCAAGAGCGACGAGAGCCAGCGCGCAGAGAGCGGAAATGATAATTCCGAACAGTGAGCCTCCTCCCGGCATGACCGTTCACTCCTATCATCATATTATATAGAGAATAAGCTCCGTTCCCGAAGGTCTCCGGAACAGAGCTTGATACCCTCTTTACAGGCCCGCTTTTTCGCGCAGGACATCAACGTAATCCCGCTTTTCCCAGGGAAGATCCAGATCGGTACGGCCGAAATGGCCATAGGCGGCAGTCTGAGCGTAGATCGGTCTGCGCAGATTGAGGCGATCAATAATCGCGGCAGGACGCAGATCGAATACTTCGTTCACGATATCCGCCAGCTTGTCATCAGGCAGGATACCGGTGCCTTCGGTGTTGACGAACAGGGAAACGGGCTTTGCTACGCCGATGGCATAAGCTACGCCGATTTCGCACTTCTTGGCAAGGCCGGCAGCAACCAGGTTGATGGCTGCATGACGGGCGGCA
>JAFQQU010000298.1 GCA_017410445.1 Clostridia bacterium
ATGTGCAGGATCGTCTGGTCGCTCTGCACGACGTGGATTGTCCGTGGCGGCCGGGCGATCTGGAACAGCGCGCCGGGCGAATTGTGCGTCAGGGCAACATGAATTCCGAAGTTCAGATCTTCCGATATGTGACCGAAGGCACATTCGACGCCTATCTCTGGCAGACCGTTGAGAACAAGCAGAAATTCATTTCGCAGATCATGACCAGCAAATCGCCTGTCCGGTCCTGCGAGGATGTGGACGAAACCGCCCTTTCCTATGCGGAAATCAAGGCGCTGTGTGCCGGCGACCCGAGAATTAAGGAAAAGATGGATCTGGATGTGGATGTCGCACGTCTTCGGCTCATGAAAGCCGATCATCAGAGCAAACAGTTCCGTCTGGAAGATCAGCTGCTCCGGTATTTCCCGCAGGAAATTGAGAAGAATAACGGCTTCATCGCCGGATTTCAGAAGGATCTTGAAACGCTGGCAGCACATCCGCTGCCGGAAAAGAATTTTGTGGGCATGGAGGTGCGCGGCGATCATCTGACTGACAGGGATAATGCCGGCGCAGCGATTCTTGAGGCCTGCAAGGACGCAGTATCCGGCAAAACCATGCAGCTGGGCAGCTATCGCGGATTTCAGATGATACTGGACTATGAACCCTTCGGAAATCAGTATATACTCACGCTGCGCGGCGAGATGTCGCACCGGGTAGAGCTGGGTACGGACGCGCGCGGTAACCTCACGCGAATCGAGAATGTACTCTCGGGAATTACCGGCAGAATGGAAACCTGCAGAGCGCAGGTGGACAACCTCAGACAGCAGATGGCGGCGGCGAAGCTGGAAGTCGGCACACCGTTCCCGCAGGAGGCTGAGCTGCGCACCAAGACAGCGAGGCTGGCCGAACTGGATGCCGAGCTGAATATGGACAAGCCTACAGCTCCGGCACAACTTGAAAAGCAGACACACCCATCCGTGCTGGACGGACTGAAGACAGCGCCTGCTCATACGACAATCCCCAAATCACACAGAAAAGAAACGGAGGCAAGATAATGGAAAATGTACCGATTTACCCGCATACCGGCGCTTACGCCAAGGAACATGGAGAACTCGATGCATACCGCGCATCCCATCAGGAAGATATGGCCTGCAAAAAGATGATTGAAGACGTGATCCGCAGCAATTTCGACGGCATGCATCTCAGTAAATCCGCTGCGAAGCTGGTGCTGGACGAATTCGGAGCCGAACGTATCATCCGCGTTCTGGCCAATACCGTGCAGCAGAAGGATTGGGACGGACGGTTCTCGTCCGAAAACAAGGCTTGGGCAAAGGCGCAGGATATTCTGGGATGTGGCGGCGATCCCAATCTGTGCAGTCGGTTCGCTGTAAACAGTCATCCGGCGGTGCTGGATGGCTTTATCTCTCAGACGCGCAGGATGATTGAGGAGAGGGCATCAGTAAAAAACAAGCTGAACCGATCCCCCTCCCCTATCAGGTCGTCTGTTCAGAGAAAGGAGCCGGAACGTTGAGCAAGGAAAAACGCATCCGCGAAATTCAGCTGAAGTTCCGCGTCACCGCTCAGGAGCACGAAGCGATCCTTCAAAAAATGGCGCTGATGGGCACGGACAATCTGGGACTATATATGAGGAAGATGGCCATAGACGGGTATGTGATCCGGCTGGATCTGCCGGAAATCAGGGAGATGATAACGCTTCTCAGACGGTACGGAAGCAATCTGAATCAGCTGACCAAGCGCGTCCATGAAACAGGCCGTTTTTACGAACATGATCTGGAGGATGTACAGGAGAAGCAGAATGAGCTGTGGGATGCTGCGAACAGGATCCTTGCCGCTCTCACTCCCCTGCGCTGACTGACAAAGGAGCTGCCGTGCGCGGCAGCTCCTTGCTGTATCCTTGTCTTTTCGGATCAACTAAGCTATTATGACACCAGAAGCTCACCTTGAAAGGAGGATTCCTATGAAAATCATGCTGAAGATCCTGTGCGCTCCGTTCATCCTGCTGCTTTACCTGCTGATTCTGTTCCTCTCCTTCATTCTCTCGATTTCTGCTGCCATTCTGAACGTTGCCGCATCGCTCCTGGCCATTCTTGCCATTGCAACGTTGATTCTGGAATCCGTCCCGAACGGTATTGCGTTATTGATCATTGCATGGCTGATCAGTCCGGTTGGGCTCCCGCTGTTTGCCGCCAGACTGCTGCGCTGGATTGAAAACCTGCGCGCCAGCTTCTGGTCTTGGTTGAATGACTGAGGAGGCCCCATATGGCGACGACCAATCTGATGCCTCTTCATGTTGGTAAGGGACGGACAGCAAACCGGGCAGTACGCGAGATCATAGGCTATGTAGAGAATCCGGAGAAGACCGAAAACGGTCAGTACATCACCGGGTTTGAATGCGATCCGATAACCGCCGGCGCGGAATTCATGCTGGCTAAAAGAGAATATATTGAATTGACGGGGAGAGTACGCGGCAAGGACGACGTTATCGCGTATCATCTCCGTCAGTCTTTTGTTCCGGGCGAAATTACGCCGGAAGAAGCCAATCGAATTGGTCAGGAGTTGGCACGCCGCTTCACGCACGGAGGACACGCCTTTATCGTGGCTACTCACACTGACAAGCACCATATCCACAATCACATCATCTGGAATTCGGTAGCGCTGGACTGCAGCCGCAAATTCCGCAACTTCTGGGGCAGCAGCAAGGCGCTCAGACGGCTCAGCGATACCCTTTGCATCGAGAATGGACTTTCTGTCGTGGAGAATCCCAATCCTCATGGAAAACGATATGATCAGTGGCTTGGAGACAGGAAGCAGCCCACTCAGCGCGACGCGCTCCGAAGTGCGATTGATACTGCCCTTTCAAAATCCCCAAAGACATTCGATGCGCTCATTCAGCTGCTTCAGAACGCAGGCTGGGAAGTAAAACGCAGCAAAGTTTTGAGTCTGCGCGGCCCCGGGCAGAAACGTTTCAAGCGGCTAGACACACTGGGCGACGATTACAGCGAAGAGAATCTGTGTGCCGTCATCTCCGGAGATAAGAAGCACCGTCCCCATGGTTCCCCTGCGCAGAGCAAACCCGTAAATCTGCTGATCGATATTCAGGAGAAACTTCGTCAGGGCAAAGGAGCCGGATATGAACGGTGGGCAAAGGTGTTCAATCTGAAGCAGATGGCTCAGACGATGAACTATCTCACTGAGCACAACATCCAGAGTTATGAGGAGCTGAACAGACGAACCGAAGACGCTTTACAGCGTTATCATGAGCTGGCCGATCAGATCAAGGAACATGAAAAAAGGCTGAATGAGATCAAGGAGCTGCGTACACATATTTTCAACTATCTCAAGACACGGGATGTGTATGTGGCGTACCGGAAAAATGGTTATTCAAAGAAGTTCCTGGCCGAACATGAACAGGAGATTCTGCTGCATAAGGCGGCGAAGAAGGCGTTTGACGTGTTGGGAGTAAAGAAGCTGCCGACGGTGCGGCAGCTTCAGGAGGAGTCTCAGAGTGTATTGGATGAAAAAAAGGGCATGATTAGGGCATATCAAAACATCAGAGTCATGATGCGTGAATTACTCACTGCAAAGAAGAATGTTGAAGTACTGACAGCAGAACAACCCAAGAAACTTTTCACTACAGAAATCAGATGAGACTATCAAGCTATCTAGCAAATTCTCTCCGTAATTGCATTTTTCCAGGCCCTCAAGGAAATCTTCGCACTCATAAACAATCCAAATTGTAAA
>JAFQQU010000299.1 GCA_017410445.1 Clostridia bacterium
GCGGGTTTTGAGGTGGGCCTTGATCGTATCCATCTTCCGCCGCCAGTCATCATGATTGGAAACGCGCAGGAAATCGCCGCTATGCGATCCCTTGATCAACGAATAAACCGCCATGACAAAACCGACGCAGAAACCGATCGCAGTCGCATAGGCTGCGCCCAGCACACCCATCTTGGGGAATCCGAAATTGCCGTTGATCAGCAGATAGTTGCAGACAACATTGACCAGATTGGCCGTTACATTGACATACATCGTCGTCTTTGTATTGCCGGTGCCGCGCTGTGCAGCGTTGATGCACATGGTAAGCGCATTGACCGGCAGGAACCACGCAAGCACGCGGAAATATGCGTTGGACATTTCCAGCGTATCTTCGTTTGCGCCGGCAAAGCTCATCAGAGGCTTCGAGAAGGTCAGGCCCAGCGTCATCAGGACTGCCGCAAGGCCGATGATCAGAACAAGTGCGTTCCTCAGCGTTCTGTTGGCTTCATCCTGCAGCCCCTGCCCCTTCCGTCGGGCAACAATGGCCGTAACACCGATATTCAGCGCCATAAACATGCACAGCATCAGCATTCGCGGCTGACCGACCAGACCGACTGCCGCTACCGCATCCGTGCCCAGCGTACTTACCATCATGGTATCGATCGAGCCGATCAGACTCATCAGAACCATTTCGCATACGGAAGGCAGCGCAATCGTCATCAGATTCTTGTACGCTTCCTTCGTCGTAGGCAATTCACCGCGAAGCTGCTGTTTCGGAACCATCCGGTTTACTGAATAAAACCATTTCAACGGATTCACCAATGAAACACACTCCCCTTCTGTAATTCCCGTGTCCTCATTGTATCACGAATGTGAACAGAACGCACGTCCATTCATCAAGACATAACCCACGCATCCATTTTCTGTCACAATGCAATTATATTTCGCCGCGCGATTCTCTCAGCTGCTGAGCAAACGCCATCATCCGGCGGATGCGGTTATTGACGCCGCTCTTACCGATCGGTGGATCGAGCAGCGCGCCCAGTTCAGCGAGATTTGCGTCCGGATAATTGATCCGGGCTTCAGCGATCTGCTGAAGCGGCCGCGGCATCTGATCGAGGCCGCCGTGCTCCTGAATATACTCGATATCCTGCAGCTGCGCTTCCGCTGCGCGGACTGTCTTGTCGGTATTCGAGTCGTCGCAGTTCATCTGCCGGTTGACATTGTTATGGAGCTGCTTGAGAATCTTCACATTTTCAAGAGACATATACGCCTGAAACGCCCCGAGAACGCCCAATGCTTCTGACAGCTGCTCATAATCCTTGACATAGACCACCCACTGCGTTTTGCGCAGTACTGCCTTTGCATGGATCTCAAATCCGGAAAGCAGCCCGGCAAGTATCTCAGCATGCCGCTCGTCCTGAACAGCAAACTCAAGATGATACGCCTTTTCAGGCATATTCAGCCAGCCGTTTGTCAGGAACGCGCCCCGGATATACGCTCTTTTGCAACAGTCCTTCTCAAGAATCGCTTCCGAAGGCTCGCGGCGGATACCAAGAAACGCCTCGCTGTCCTTCATGTCCAGCCATTCCATCACCCGCATCGCATCCTCACCCTCAACGGTCATCTGATACCTCAGATGCTCGCCCAGCTGCGTCGTTCGCGCGGTTCTCAGTTCCGGCGCAATTCCAAGGAACTGACGGATCTGCGTGAATCCATACCGGACAACCGCTGCATTCTCGCTGCTGACCGTCAGCGCATAGCTGCTGAACCCCTTCAGTGAAATGCTGCCCGCCATCATGAAAAAGGCGCACATTTCTGCCCGGGCGCAGCACTCCTCTCTCATCGGCTCGCGCAGCAGTTCGGATTTAACATCGTTTGAAAACCCCATCTAAGTCTATGCTCCTCTCCGTAACAGCCGGTCGGGAGCCGTTCATCAGTCCCGTCCGACAATGCGAACCTCCGGCTCCAGCATGACGCCGTTGATTCCGTACACCGTCTTCTGAATATGCTCGATCAGCCGGAGAATATCCGAGGCAGTCGCTTCGCCGGTATTGACGACAAATCCGGCATGAAGCTCGCTGACCTGCGCGCCGCCGATGCTCTTGCCTTTAAGGCCCGCCTGTTCAATCAGCGCGCCGGCAAAATAGCCTTCCGGCCGCTTGAAGGTCGACCCCGCGCTCGGCAGAGACAGCGGCTGCTTTTCCCTGCGTTTTCTGCTGAGTTCATTGGTTTCAGCCGTGAGTGCGGTGATGTCGCCCTCTTCCAGCTCAAATTCCGCTCCCAGCACGATCCAGCCCTCACGCAGCGGCTTTGTTGTCCGGTAGCCCATTTCAAGCTCGTCGCGCGTCATCCAAATGATTTCTTCGCCGCACAGAACCTTCGCGCGGACCAGTACGTCCGCCATCTGTCCGCCGTACGCGCCGGCGTTCATGACGACCGCGCCGCCGACCGTGCCCGGTATGCCAGACGCAAATACCAGACCCTTGAGTCCCGCGTTCAGTGCCTCGCGGCTGAGACGCGACAGCATCGCGCCAGCTTCAGCATAGATCATTACGCCGTCCCGGCGGATTTCGCTCATTCTCTCGCCCAGAAGAACAACAATGCCCTCCATGCCTCCGTCCTTGACCAGCATGTTTGAGCCGTTGCCCATGACATAGACCGGAATATCCAAATCCTTGGCAGTCTTAATCGCAGCACCGACCTCCTCAGAGGACGAAGGCTGAATCAGGATATCCGCTGGTCCGCCGACACGGAACGTAGTATGCCTGCTCATCGGCTCGTCCG
Source organism: Clostridia bacterium (assembly GCA_017410445.1). Classification (GTDB taxonomy): domain Bacteria; phylum Bacillota; class Clostridia; order Christensenellales; family Aristaeellaceae; genus RGIG2066. The sequence goes on from JAFQQU010000299.1 coordinate 2,767, forward strand.
TGAGAATCAGCGCTCCGGGACAAGCCGCCTGCAGTTTCGATACAATTTCTTCTCGATTATTCATTCTTTCCTCCGGCCGCCTTGATTGCCTTACGGACATAACCGTCCTGCTCGGTCAGCAGCTTTTCAGCCGTCTCGCAGTCAACGCCCGTCTCATGCATGACGATCGCCGCCTTGATGCTTCCGCCCGCCGCCTGATACAATTCCTCCGCCGCGCTTCTTTCAAGACCGGTAGCGTTCATTGTAATGCGGATGGAGCGGTCTTTCAGCTTGACGTTCGTTGCCCTGACGTCCACCATAAGATTCCTGTAGACCTTACCCATCTTGACCATCGTAGCCGTGGAGAGCATATTGAGCATCAGCTTGGTGGCAGTGCCCGCCTTAAGACGTGTAGAACCGGACAGCGTTTCGGGGCCGGTCGGCGCTTCGATGGCGATATTTGCAACCTTCGAAGTATTTGCGCCGCAATTGCAGCTCATCGCAACCGTCAGTGCTCCAACGGAATTTGCATACTCCAGCGCTCCAACGCAATACGGCGCATAGCCGCTCGCGCTAATGCCTACGACGATATCCTTTTCGCCGACATTTCGGGCAATCAGATCGTTCTTGCCCAGTTCCTTGTCATCCTCCGCACCTTCAACTGCGTGGCGAAGCGCGCCGTCTCCGCCGGCAATGATGCCCTGAACGAGCTCGCTGCTGACGCCGAACGTCGGCGGACACTCAGACGCATCCAGCACACCAAGACGGCCGCTGGTACCCGCGCCCATATAAATCAGTCTGCCGCCGCGCTTCATACGCTCTACGATTCCATCAATCGCTTCGGCAATCTTCGGAAGCGCCGCATTAACCGCCTTCAGCACATCGGCGTCCAGCGTATTCATCAGAGTAACGATTTCCAGCGCGCTCAGTTCGTCCAGTCGGGCGCTCTGCGCATTAACCTGTTCCGTTGCGAGCGAGGCCAGCATCTGCTTGTTATCCATAATAAAACCCTCCGTCGCCATTTTCTTCTATTATACCATGATTCGGCGATATTTGGCAACCCGGACGCCGCCAATCAACTTTGCGTACACAGCAAAAGCGGCCGAGTGTTCAGCCGCTTTAACCTTATCAGTCGTCCAGTTGAAAATCAATCGCTTTCCCCGCAGCGAGCGACGCCTTCACATCAATCAACCGCTGATTGGTAGACCCGCGCCACTTGCATTCAAGCGAACGCAGCGCAAGGACAAACCGTCCGTCCGCCAGTACATCCACATTTTCAAGAAGGCTCTTCCATTCAGGATGCGCGCCGAAGCCGTCCGTCAGCTGCTCAAAAGTGTATCCGGTGTATGCCCATACATTCAGGCCTATTTTCTTCGCTCGCTTCGCGAGTTCGCAGCACGCTTCCGCCTGACAGAACGGCTCGCCGCCCGACAACGTAATGCCGGACAGCAGGATATTTTTCGAAAACTCCGCAATTATCTCTTCGGTATCCCCATCATAGCCGCCGGCAAAGTCATGCGTTTCCGGATTATGACAGCCTTCGCATCTGTGCGGGCATCCCTGAGTAAACACAGTATACCGGAAGCCCTTTCCGTCGACAATCGAATCATTCACCGTTCCGGCCAGCCGGATTTTCATTCTTTGGTCAGCTCCTTTTCAACCACCCGTATCCCATTTCCGTCAATTACGGCTTCGGCATACGGAATCGCTTCTCCTTCGCACAGCGCCTTCAGCGTGTAGTACGGAATGCTGTTTATTACCTGAAAACAGCCGCTGTGGCAGTGTCCCTGAATCACGGCGATCACCTTGCCGCTTTCCTCCAGAATCCGCCGCGCCTCCTCCGAGTTTTTAACCACATGCGGGTCATTCGCCCGCGCATCCAGATTCTGATGACACAGAATCACCGCTTTTCCTTCGGTTTGCGCAAGCGTGTCCGCCAGCCATGCCAGCTGTTCATTCGGAATATATGAATCCGTCCAGTCCCATTCAGCGTCCTCATAGCTGATCATTTCAGAGGTGAAATTGCCGTCCAGCACAATGAATCTGACGTTCTCCCGATCAAAATGGTAGTATCCACGCGCATGGCCGGGCAGAAATACCGCCTTTCGAGCCGATTCCACGTCGTGATTGCCCAGAACACCAAAGCATTCTATGCCGCCCTCTGCAAGCACATGCTGCATCTTTCGGATATTCTCCATATCCTTATCCGGATCACCGCAGGCATTGATTAAATCACCCAGCTGAACCGCAAAATCCATTCCGGCAAATGCTGCCAGCAGCCGCTTCACTTTATCCAGCGATTTCCAGCACATTCTGGTCTTGTTTGCAGTCAGCCCTTCGGCGAAGTGCGCGTCCGTAAACAATCCAATCCGCATCATACGCGCTTCAGCCTTCTCAGAATCATATCAATCAGGCTCTTGACCGTGTTGACCTTCAGCACAACCACCGCCGCTCCGTATACAGCAACCGATACCAGAGCAATACCGCCAAGACGCACAAACGCAGTCAGGCTCGATACGGCGTCCGGAATCAGATAATTCAGCAGCAGGCAGACCAGCGCGCAAACGACCGTACTGATACCGATCTTCATCAATTCTATCGCGGTTTTCATGCCGCCCATCAGTCCAAGTTTTCCGCGCAGCCGGACAAAGAGCATACACGCGCCAAGAATTCCCGAAGCAGAGGTAGCCAGCGCCAGACCCGACGCGCCCATCGCCTTAACCAGCAAGAGGTTGAGAACAATATTCATAACAACCGTAACCGCAGAATTCGCCATCGGCGTTTTCGTATCCTGCAGCGAATGGAACGCGCGGTTCAGAAGATCCCTCACGCCGAATCCGATCAGGCCGATCACATAGAACACAAAAGGCCCGGTAGTAATCACAACGGATTCTGCATCGAACTGACCGCGCATGTATGCCGCACGGATGACGTCTCCGCCCATAACGATACAGACGGCCGTAATCGGGAGAATGACCAGCGACACGGTTTCAATGCAATTCATGATGATTCTGATGATGCCCTTATTATCGCCTTTGGCCGCATGCTGACTCATTTTCGAGAACATGATGGTCGTCAGCGGCACCAGCAGAACGCCCTGCAGGAAGGTAATCAGCTTGAACGCGAAATTCATGCCGGCAACCATGCCGTCGCCAAGGCCTGTTGCAAGGAACCGGTCAATCAGGTGATTGAGCTCATTGACCGCCATGCTGAGAACCGCCGGACAGGCCAGAAGAAGCAGACGTTTGAAGTTCGCATCGTTAAAATCGAAATGAATCTTGAAAGAAAAGGTATTTCTCAGAGAAGGCAGCAGAATCAGCACCTGCAGAATGCCCGAGAAGAACACGCCCCACGCAAGCGCTTTGATTCCGAACTGTGCAGAAAAGCCCACGGTAGCAGCAATCAGCGCAACAGTAATCGGGAAGCCGGTCAGCTGTGCCGCAAGATACTTCTCCCTTGCATTCAATATCGAGGAAAGCACAATCGACGAAACCAGGAACACCAGAGAGGGCA
>JAFQQU010000300.1 GCA_017410445.1 Clostridia bacterium
CTGTCAAAAGAAGGACAGTAAAAAGAACGGGTTGCCGTCCTTTTATCCTCCGTCCGCACAACCTGCCGTTTCATGTAATAGGCATAGCAGGAGTAATTGTTTCTTCTGGTAGTATATGGTGTGCTAAAGTTCGCGGGCAAAGTACGGAGGGGCCTCAGGGGAAGAAACAAACTTCCTCTGCGCAGACAAGCTTCAGCGGCTCACCCGGAGCCCCAGCAGGTCGAGCGCTTCGGCGAGGGTCGTCACCCCGTGCAGGCGCACGCCCTCGGGCGCTCTCACCCCGCGCAGGCTGCCGTGGGGGAGGATGAGATCGGTAAAGCCCATGCGGCTGCATTCGGCGATGCGGCGCTCCGTCTGCGCGACCGGGCGGATTTCTCCGGCCAGACCGACTTCGCCCATCACGGCCCATCCTGCGCCGATCAGCCGGTTTTTATGGGACGAGGCGATGGCGACGCACAGGGCGAGGTCTGCGGCGGGCTCGTCGAGCGTCATGCCGCCGGCGATGTTGATGTATACGTCCTGATTGTAGAGCGGGATGTTTGCGCGCTTTTCAAGCACGGCGAGGAGCAGGGCGAGTCTTCCCGAATCCACGCCGCTGGCCATGCGCCGGGGATTTCCGAACACAGTGGTCGCCACCAGGGCCTGCACGTCCACAAGAAGCGGCCTCGTGCCCTCCAGAGCGCACAGAACGACCGAGCCGCTCTCGTTGTGCGCGCGGTCGGACAACAGCACCTCGGAGGCGTTTTTGACTTCCTTCATGCCGTCTTCCGTCATTTCGAACATGCCCAGCTCGTTGACCGAGCCGAAGCGGTTTTTGACGGCTCTGAGCAGCCGGTACTGATGCTGCCGGTCGCCCTCGAAGTAGAGCACGGCGTCCACCATGTGCTCCAGCACGCGGGGACCTGCGATCGAGCCTTCCTTGGTCACATGGCCGACGAGGAAGACCGCGCATCCGGAGATTTTGGCGGCGCGCATCAGGAGCGAGGCCGATTCGCGCACCTGAGACACCGAGCCGGGCGCGGAGGCCAATTCGGGGCAGTACATGGTCTGAATCGAGTCCACGATCATGAGATCGGGCTTGATGCGCTCCATCTGCCGCTCGACGATGGTCATATCGTTTTCGGGGAGGATGAAAAGATCCGACGCGGACGCGCCCAGCCGTTTGGCGCGCATCTTGATCTGCCGGGCGGATTCCTCGCCCGATACGTATAATACGCGGCTGCCTCCGGCGGCGTAGTGCGCGGAAACCTGCGTCAGCAGCGTGGATTTGCCGATGCCCGGGTCGCCGCCCACAAGAATCAGCGATCCTTCGACGATGCCGCCGCCCAGCACGCGGTCCAGCTCGTCAATGCCGGTCGAGCGGCGCAGCATGGCCTCGTCCGGGATTTCATCCACCCGCATCGGCTCGCTTCCGACGCCCGGCGCGCGCTTGAGCTTCTTCTCGGCCATCGCCGGCGCGGCGGAGACCGCTTCCTGCTCGGTCAGCGTGTTCCAATTGCCGCATTCGGGGCATTTGCCCAGCCAGCGCGCGGTTTCATAGCCGCATTCGGAGCAGACGTAAATGGTTTTCTGCTTAGCCATATGGGTATTTCCTTCCTGTGCTTCGTTTCAGCTGATTATATCACAATCCCGCCCCAAAAGCCAGCTTGCCTTTCCGGGGCTTTTGCCTTATAATGATAGATACCTATATGGAAAGGAAATTGACTTGCAAGATGAATCCGGAAGAGGAAGTAAAGAACGTGGACGCGGAGAAGAAGCCGATGCGCGTCTTCGGCGAGGAGGACGCGGCGGACGATAAGGCGCCTCCGAAGAAGAAAAAGGCGAAATCCGCGCCGGACGGCGGCTCCGGGAAAAAGGTCGACAAGGCGATCCATAAGGACGCGGACCCGGAGAAAAAGCCGGTCAAAAAGAAGAAATCGTCCGGCAAAAAGAAGTCCTCAAAGAAGAAAAAGAGCGCGGGGGACACCTTCATGCGCCTCGGCAAGGGATTGAAGGCGGGCAGCGTAACCGTAACGAAATACGGCAAGCAGGCGGCGCGCTTCTTTGAAAACTTCACCGGCGGCAATGCGGGCGGCGAGGGCGAGGACATATTCCTCCGGCAGCTGAAGGAAAGGTATCCGTGGCTCAGAAAAATCCGTTTTTCGAGCTTCATCATTGCGACGGTGCTGATCCTCCTGCTCACCCTGACCTTTTTCAACAATACCAACATTCAGGTGGAAAACATCACGGTGTCCGTCGCGGGCCTGAGCGACGATCTGGAGGGATACACGATCTGCGTCCTTTCGGACCTGCACGGCCGCGAATTCGGAACCATGCAGGCCTCTCTCCTGCGCGCGATTAACGGAACAAGCTATGATCTCATGGTGCTAACCGGCGACATGGTGGGCGAGGGAGGAAATCCCCAGCCGCTTTACGATCTGCTGGACGGCCTGAGCGGCAATAAGCCGGTGTATTTTGTCGCGGGCGATTCCGACCCGGGCCCGCTGAGAGAGCTGCCCCGCGTAGTTGAGGGCACGCTGGAGGAGTTTGTGCTGGAGGACTGGGTGCTCGGTGCGATTGAGCGCGGCGCGGTCTATCTGGATTCCCCGGAGAGCATCAAGGTGGACGAGGCGACCATCTGGCTGACGCCGGAGAGCATGCTGAATGTCGAATCCTCCTCGACGGTATCCTCGCTCAATCAGCAGGTGCATGTCGAGACCAACGAGGTGCTCGAGCAGAAGCAGACCGCCTACGACGCGCTTCCCTTCACCTCGTACCGGCAGCAGAACATGCTTCTTCTGCAGACCAGCATCCTTCAGATGGAGACCGGAGATTTGCACATCTCCGTCGGCCACATCCCGCCCTACCGTGCGCCGCGCGTATCGGACGGCACGGACGGCTATCTGCCCACGGTCGATCTGATTCTGGCCGGGCATTACTGCGGCGGCGTATGGAAGCTCCCGCTGCTGGGCGCGGTGTATATTCCCTCGGTGGAATCGCCCCGCCACGGCTGGTTCCCGGCGCAGAGCGAGGTCGAGGGAATGAGAATGCTGGGCAGCGCGAATCTGTTTGTCAGCGGCGGCCTGGGCGTGACGGACAAGGTCTTCCTGCCCGATTTCCGGCTGAACAACCAGCCCAAAGTGACGTATCTTCACCTGACGGCCAAGCTGACGGACGACCTGCTGGGCGTGAACAACTGATGATCAACCGGAAGAGCGGGGGACGGGGTTCCTTCGCTCTTCTTCTGTTTTCATTGAGAAGATATCGGGCGAGCAGTTTTTTCTTCCGAAATTAACTGCGAATTGCTGTTTATGGGGATTGGTTAAATGATATAATGAACCCCGATGGTAAGGGACTGCTGAACCTGTGCCCGTAAGGGAAGGAAAACCTGTTTCGAATGAGGATTCCGGGCAGAATGTGAGATATGGTCCAGCGTTCCCGTTGATCTCCGTAAATCTGATCCATTGGCAGGCTGCGCGGAAAAAGTGGCCTGCTGATTTTTTGTGTGATGCGGAGAAAAGAGAATTCTGGATTGAAAGGGACGTCTGCATGGAATTTATGAAGGATATCGTCGGGCTGTCGCCCGAGGTGGCGCAGGCCATCGAAGACATGGGATTTGAGGCGGCTACGCCCATTCAGGAGGCGGCCATTCCGCCGATGCTCGAGGGCAAGGACATCATCGGTCAGGCGCAGACCGGCACCGGCAAGACCGCGGCCTTCGGCATTCCGCTGGTTGAGAAGCTGGACGTGACGGACAGGAGTGTTCAGGCACTGGTTCTCTGCCCGACCCGCGAGCTGGCGCTGCAGACCGCAGGCGAGCTGATGAAGCTCTCCCGCCACCGTCCGGGCACCCGCGTGACCCCGGTATACGGCGGCCAGCCCATCGAGCGTCAGCTGAGGGCGCTGGAGGCAGGCACGCAGGTGGTCGTCGGCACGCCTGGCCGCGTCATGGACCATATGAACCGCGGCACGCTGGACATCTCCAAGATCAAGCTGGTCGTGCTGGACGAGGCGGACGAAATGCTCGACATGGGCTTCCGCGACGACATCGAGACCATCCTCTCCGCAACGCCTGAAACCCGCCAGACCGCGCTCTTCTCCGCGACCATGCCCCGGCCCATCTACATGCTGGCCAAGCAGTATCTGAAGGACCCCGTGCATGTGGAGATCGCCCGCAAGGAGCTGACGGTCGAGCGCATCGAGCAGAGCTATATCTCGGTCCGCTCTTTCCACAAGGGCGAGCTGCTGAGCCGTCTTTTGATTCTCTCCGACATCAAGCTGGCGCTGGTCTTCTGCAACACCAAGCTGGGCGTCGAGACGGTCGTTACCGACCTTCAGCACCGCGGCTTCTCTGCAGCCGGCCTGCATGGCGACATGCGCCAGATTGAGCGCGACGCCATCATGGCCCGCTTCCGCAACGGCCTGATCAACGTGCTGGTCGCCACCGACGTCGCCGCCCGCGGCATCGACGTGGACAACATCGAGGCCGTATTCAACTACGACATCCCGCAGGACGTCGAGTATTACGTACACCGCATCGGCCGCACCGGCCGCGCCGGCAAGGAAGGCCGCGCATACACCTTTGTCGTGGGCCGCGAGGTATCCCGCATGTGGGACTACCGCCGCATCACCGGCGCGAAGATCCTCTGCCAGAAGGCGCCCGAGGCCGCCGAGGTTCAGAAGGCGCTCAGAGACCGCGTCATGAAGGACGTCAGCGAGAAGTGCGCCGGCGAAATCAGCGATCAGCTGCTCGAGGCCGCCCGCAGCCTGATGGCCGAGAACGATCCCGAGCGCGTCATTGCCGTCATGCTGGACGCCCTCATCCGAGAGACCGGCGCGAAGACCGACGCTTCCGTGGACATCAATCCGCCCGAGCCGGTCCGCACGCCCCGCGTGGAGACGCCCAAGAACGTCCGCCGCATCGGCCCGTACGGCAAGCCTGCCTACCCGCAGCAGAACGGCGCGGCAAACGGCGGCGCAGGCGGACGCCGGGGAGAGGGCGGCGGCTTCGTTCAGCACAAGGGCGAGCGCGGCAACGGCGGCTATGTCAACCGCCGCGACCGCGTCGAGCACTTTGACCGCGCGGACCGTCCCGCCGGCCGCAAGGATCGTCCCTTCAGCAAGGACCGTTCCTTCGGCAAGGACCGTCCTCATTCCGCCAAGCCCTACAAGGGCGGCCGCAGGGAAGATAAGAAGTAACTGAGATCATTGACTGCGCGGGCGGGCTGCTTCATCTTAAGGAGCGTCCGTCCGCATTCTGTTTGTCCGGAGCGGATATGACAGGCCGCGCTTTACTTATGAGGACAAATCGAATATAATGATGATGAACATAATACGAAGGAGCTGTTTTCATGTATTGTGCGAAGTGTCAGCGGATTATCCCGATCAGATCCTGCCCGGAATGCGGCAGTCTCCGCGTGCGGGAAGCGGCGGCGGACGACGTATGCTACCTGACCGAACAGATTCAGATCTGGGCGGAAATGCTGGAGGACGTGCTCAGGCAGAACGGCATTCCCTTCATGGTCAGGCGGACGCTGGGCGCGGGCCTTTCGATGAGCGTCGGCGCGATGCTGGAATGTCACCGAATCTTCGTTCCCTTTGCCGAGCTGGACCGCGCGCTGTCCATTGTCGCCGAGCTGTTCCCGGGCGACGAGGGCGAGGAATGGCGCTATGTGGACGAGGAAGAGGCCGAAGCCGCGCAGGAAGAAGGCGCGGGGGAGCCTGAGGCGGAAATCTGAACAGAATAGAACAAGCACCCGTCGCCTGATGTGCGGCGGGTGCTTGGCTGTGATATGGGAATGCCTAGGGCGTGTGTCTGGCGTTGGTGAACGAGCTGACCAGCGCGATGGCCAGCGCGATGCAGCCGGCGATCAGGATGGTTTCAACGCCGCGGGAAACGGCGGAATTGTAGTCGCTGCGGACGATATAGAACATGGTTTCGTACAGTCCGCCGCCGGGTACGAGCGGGATGACCGCAACCGAGGTGAACACGCTGGCCGGGGCATGCTGGATGCGGGCCGCGGCTTCGCCCAAAACGGCGATGACCACGGAAGCGGCAAACGAGCCGCCGACCGAACCGGCGACAAAATCCACGAACAGCATGTATACCAGATAGCCGACCATGCCGATGAGCGAGGAGCTGATGATGCAGCGCTTGGGTGCATGGAAGAGATACGCGAAGAAGAGCGATGCGCCGAAGCTGCCGATGAGGCCGTATACATAGCTGTTCACGGCATAACACCTCCCAATGCGAGATAGAGCCACAGGCCTGCGCCTGCGCCGCCCGCCAGAACGACCGCCCGGGTGATCGCCTGGCCGAGGCGCGCGCCGCTGGAAAGCAGGTCGCCCCGCATGGAATCGCGGACGGCGTTGGTCAGCGCCAGACCGGGCAGGAAGGGCATGAGCGTGGATACGATGGTCATGTTGACGTTTGCCGGGCCGAGCACGAGGTTCAGCAGCAGTGTGATGACCGAGGCCAGGAAGCCCGCAAACAGGCTGCTGACGGGCATGCCGGCCTGATCCGGCGAATAGGAGAGCACCAGCTGGATGACCGCCGCTGCGAACCCGGAGGCCAGGATTTCAAACCAGCCGCCGCCGAACATCAGGCCGAACAGAGCCGCGCCGCCCGCCGCATAGAGAACGTTCAGGGCGATGCCGTCCGGCTTGATCTTCTGGATGCGCAGAAGCTCGCTGTGCGCTTCCTCCAGCGTGATCCTGCCGCTGCACAGGTCGCGGGATACGGTGTTGACCTGCTCGACCTTCATGAGGTCGGTGGACATGCGGTCCACGCGGGCGATGACGCTGCTGACCTCGTTTTCGCCGGTCAGGGTCATCGTGAGGCCGGTGGGGAAGGCGATGATATCGGTCGTCAGGCCGAAATGGTGGGCGATGTGGTTGGCGATATCCTCTGCGCGGTATGTTTCTCCGCCGCTTTCGAGCATCAGCCGGGCAGCCAGCCGCGCGACCTGCGCGATCTGCTCAACCGATGGTGCGTTCGTGTTCTTATCCATGAAAGCCCTCCGCTGGTGAATAATATTTGTCTACAATATTATGCTCTTTTTAAGGGATTTCGTCAAGAGGGATTTGCGGTCAGGAGCGGAAGGATGCGCCTCTTCGGCATTGACAAACGCGCCGGGACATAATACAATCAAACAAAGAGCATGCCCGGGCCCCGGCATGGGGCGGAACAGGGATAGGAAAACAGAGGAGGACGGAAGCGCATGTATACCAAACAGGATCTGATGGCTCACATGGCTGAGATGGGGATCGACCCGAAGGGCACCCTGCTGATTCACTCTTCGATGAAGTCCATAGGAAAAGTCGAGGGCGGCGCGGACACGGTGCTGGACGCCCTGATGGAGTATATGAAGGACGGTCTTCTGATTCTCCCGACGCATACGTGGGACCGGGTCAGCATCAATAAGCCCCTGTTTGACGCGGATATCACCGATTCCTGCGTGGGTCTTCTTACCAACATGTTCCGAAAGAGGGAAGGCGTTGTCCGCTCCCTGCATCCGACGCATTCGGTCGCGGCATATGGAAAGGACGCGGAGGCGTACATCGCCGGCGAGGAGAAGACGAATTCTCCCTGTCCGCGCGAGGGCTGCTGGGGCCGCCTGTACGACCGTCATGCGCAGATTCTCATGCTGGGCGTCGATCTGAGTAAATTTACCTACCTTCACAGCGTGGAGGAGTGGGCGGATGTGCCGGGGAGACTGACTGAGAAGGAGCATCCGCTGTATTCGATGGACATGGACGGAAATAAGCACTTCGTTCCGCAGCACCGTCATGCCGGCGTGAACTCCGACTGGTTCCCCAAGATGGACGAGGAGTATCTCGCCCGCGGGGCCATGAAGATGGGCCGCTTCGGCGATGCTGTATGCCGCCTGTGCGACGCGGTAAAGACGGCGGACATCGCGCTGGAATGGCTTGAAAAGGATATCGACCTGTTCGGAAACGCCGACCCGCTCAAGAGATAAGCGTCTCCCGGACGGCGGGAGAAAAGGAGTAATTTCGCATCATGGAAGACATGTTTTCTGCGTCCGCCCGCGCTCAGGCGCCTCTGGCCGACCGCATGCGGCCGAGAAATCTGGACGAGTTCATCGGGCAGGAAAAGATTGTGGGCAAGGGCAGGCTGCTGCGCCGGGCCATTGAGGCCGACCGGCTGACCAGTTCGATCTTCTTCGGCCCGCCCGGCACCGGCAAGACCACGCTGGCCTCCATCATCGCGGAGTCGACCTCAGCTGCGTTTGTGCGCATGAACGCGGTCACCAGCGGCGTCGGCGAGGTGCGCGAGGCGCTGAAGGAGGCCGAGGCGCGGCTGAGGATGTACGGAAAGCCCACCTACCTCCTGCTGGACGAGTGCCACCGGTGGTCGAAGTCCCAGTCGGACTCGATCCTTCCTGCGATCGAGCAGGGAATTGTCCGGTTTATCGGCTCGACGACCGAAAACCCGATGATTGCCATGACGCCCGCAATTGTCAGCCGCTGCCGGATTTTCCAGTTCGAATCGCTGTCTCAGAAGGATGTGGAGAAGGCGATCATGCGCGCGGTGCACGATGAGGAGCGCGGCTACGGACGGCAGAATGTGACCGTCGAGACGGACGCGCTTCAGCACATTGCGCAGGTGGCGGGCGGCGACGTGCGCTCCGCGCTGAACGCATTGGAGCTGGCCGTTCTGACCACGCCGGTCAACGCGAAGGGCGAGGTGGTCGTCACGCGCGAGGTGGCGGAGGAATCCATACAGAAGCGCGTTCTCCGGTGCGACGAATCCACGTATTACGACATGCTGTCGGCCTTCTGCAAGTCCCTGAGGGGGTCTGACAGCGACGCGGCGCTGGCATGGTTTGCCCGGCTGAACTACGCGGGCGTGGATCCGAGGATCATTGCGCGGCGCGTCATGGCGCATGCGAGCGAGGATGTGGGTCTGGCCAATCCCACGGCCATGCTGCAGGCGGTTGCGGCGGCGCAGGCGCTGGAGATGGTCGGCATGCCGGAGGCGCGGCTGTCGCTGGCCCAGGCCATCATAGCGGTCTGCGAGAGTCCGAAGTCAAACAGCGTCGTCATGGCGATCGACCGGGCGATGGCCGATGCGGAGAAGGGCGGCTTCCAGCCCGTTCCGCAGCATCTGAGGGACACGCATTACGTGGGTTCGGAAAAAATCGGTTCGGGGCTGGGGTACAAGTATCCTCATGATTATCCGGGCCATTATGTAAAGCAGCAGTATGCGCCGCTCGAGGCGAAGGGCATGCCGTATTACGAGCCCAGCGATCAGGGGCAGGAAGAAAAGCTGCGCCTGAGGCGGAAAGAGCGGGGATTATAGAGATTCTGAAACGGAGTGTACACAGATGGAAAAGGGAAAGAAAGTCCGCTGCGACGTGGCGCTGGTGGAGCGCGGCCTTGCGGACAGCCGGGAAAAGGCGCAGGCGCTGATCATGGCGGGCGTCGTATATATCCGGGAAGAAAAAGTGACCAAGCCCTCCGAGCCGGTGAAGCCGGAGGACGAGCTGATTGTTCGCGGCGCGGCGCATCCGTATGTTTCGCGCGGCGGACTGAAGCTGGAAAAGGCGCTCAAGGTATTTAATTACGACCCGACCGGCGTCACGGCGATGGACCTGGGCGCGTCTACCGGCGGGTTTACCGACGTGCTGCTTCAGAACGGCGCGACGCATGTGTATTCCATCGACGTGGGCTTCGGCCAGCTGGACTGGAAGATCAGAAACGACGAGCGCGTCACCGTCATGGAGCGCACCAACGCGCGCGCCATTACCCTCGACATGTTCGAAACGAGGCCGACGCTGGCCGTCATGGACGTATCCTTCATCTCGATCAAGCTCATTCTCCCCGCAGCCACGCAGGTGCTGGGCGAAAACGGCCGCTTCCTGACGCTCATCAAGCCGCAGTTTGAAGCCGGCCGTGAGCGCGTGGGCAAGAAGGGCGTGGTCAGCGACCCGAAGACGCACGAGGACGTCATCCGCTCGATCGTGGAGTTTGTTCCCACGCTCGGCTGGCACACCGCCGCGCTCGATTTCTCGCCGATCACCGGCCCCGAGGGCAATATCGAATTCCTGGCCGATCTTCAGCCGGGCGAGGGACCCGTTCCGACGGACGAGATGATCGCGGACGTCGTTCAGCGGGCGCATAAGGAACATAAAAAGTGACATTGAAAGAGTGAACGGGAAGGGCGGTTTCTGTCCGGCCTGTTCGCTCTTTGCTGCATAAGGACGGGAGGGATTGATGTGAAAAGTCAGCAGGTTCGCGCCGTCGCGCCGGAAATGGACCCGCTGCGCATGGGCATGGGCTGGAAGGCGGAGGACCTTGAAAAACCGCAGATCATCATAGAGAGCACCTACGGCGACAGCCATCCGGGCAGCGCGCATCTGAATAAGCTGGTCGAGGAAGCGGTCCGCAGCGCGGACGAGGCCGGCGGCAAGGCGGCGCGCTACTATGCCACCGATATCTGCGACGGCATGGCGCAGGGCCACGACGGCATCAACTACTCTCTGGCCAGCCGGGACGTCATCGCTTCCCTCATCGAGATTCACGTGAAGGCCACCTCCTTCGACGGCGGTGTGTTCATCTCCAGCTGCGACAAGGCCGTGCCCGCCCAGCTGATGGCCATCGGCCGGGTGGATATTCCTTCCATCGTCGTGACCGGCGGCGTCATGGACGCGGGACCGGAGCTTCTGACGCTGGAGCAGATCGGAAAATACAGCGCGATGCACAGGCGCGGCGAGATCACTGAGGATCAGCTGACCTGGTACAAGCATCATGCCTGCCCCTCCTGCGGCGCCTGCTCCTTCATGGGCACGGCCAGCACCATGCAGATCATGGCCGAGGCCATGGGCCTGATGCTGCCCGGCACGGCGCTCCTGCCCGCGACCGACGAGGCGCTGCTGAATACCGCGCGCATTGCCGGACGGCAGGCGGTGGAGCTGGCGAAGGCGGGACTGACTGCGAGAAAGATCGTCACCCGCGAGAGCTTCGAAAACGCGATTATGGTGCATGCGGCCATTTCGGGCAGCACCAACAGCCTCATCCACATTCCGGCCATTGCCCGCGAATTCGGCATTGAACTGGACGCGGAGTGGTTCGACCGGCTGCACCGGGGCGCGCATTATCTGCTGGACATCCGTCCGGCAGGCAGATGGCCCGCGCAGTTTTTCTCGTATGCGGGAGGTGTTCCGGCGGTGATGGAGGAAATCAGGGGTTCGCTGCATCTTGACGTGATGACGGTCACCGGAAAGACGCTGGGCGAGAACCTTGATGAATTGAAACGGAGCGGCTACTACGAAGCGCGGGCATTGAAATTGAAGCCGTGGGGGATTGCAAGGGAGGACGTCATCCGACCGTTCGACCGGCCCATTGGCTCGGACGGCGCGATTGCGATTCTGAAGGGCAATCTGGCTCCGGAGGGCGCGGTCGTCAAGCATTCGGCGGTGCCGAAGGAGATGTTTTCTGCAGTCCTGCGCGCGCGTCCCTTCGACTGCGAGGAGGACGCCATCGAGGCGGTTCTCAGGCACGATATCCGGCCCGGCGACGCGGTGTTCATCCGATACGAGGGCCCGCGCGGCACCGGCATGCCTGAGATGTTCTATACCACCGAGGCGATTTCGTCCGACCCGGAGCTCGGGAAGAGCATCGCGCTGATCACGGACGGACGCTTCTCCGGCGCCTCGAAGGGCCCGGCCATCGGCCATGTGTCTCCCGAGGCGGCGGCAGGCGGCCCGATTGCGCTGGTGGAGGAGAACGATCTCATCGAAATCGACATCCCCGGGCAGAAGCTGAATATCGTCGGCGTGAGCGGGGAGCGGAAGACGGCGGAAGAGATGGAGGATATTCTGGACAGGCGCAGGGCGGAATGGACGC
>JAFQQU010000301.1 GCA_017410445.1 Clostridia bacterium
GACGACGCGCAGTTAGTGTGCCGCCCCGTCAGCGCATTCCGTCATTCCGGAATGCGCCGCTCCCAACGGCCGGAGCGGGAGGAAGAGGCGTTTGTCCTCCTCCGCTTCTGTTTTTTTTGGGGCGGCAATAAGGGATTCAGAGATTGATGAGTGATCCGGCTGAAAAGGTGGCCGGATCGTGTTTTTGTTTATACGGTTATTTTGGGGCGTCTCCGACGGAGAACGTGCCTCCGGCGGCCAAAGGGAATCATCCCTTTGGAATCCCGCACGCTTACGCGGGCTGTGCCGGAGGGCAGCAGGAGGGGGCGGATGATACAAAGAAAGCCCGGCGAACTCCGATTTATGGTTCGCCGGGCGTGGTGTATGCGCTAGCTCCTGTCTGTCAACACTGTTGACTTAGATCTTGCTGTTGAGCAGGGCGACGGCGGCGTCGGACAGCTCGTTCAGCAGCTGAACGGTGGCTTCGGCGCTGTCGGTCACGGCGTTGACATACAGCTTGACCTTGGGCTCGGTGCCAGAGGGACGGATGCAGATCCATGCGTCGCCTTCCAGCTCGTAGTACAGGGCGTTGGTGGCGGGCTGCTCCAGCTTGGTCTCGCCCTCGGCGGTGACGCGGGTGCCCTTCTTGTAGTCGCGGACGGCCAGAACCTTCTTGCCCGCAAACTCCTTGGGCGCGTCGGCGCGCAGGTCGATCATCAGCTGGCCCATCTTCGCCAGGCCGTCCTTGCCGGCCAGACCGAAGGAGGTAACCTTGGCGTCGTAGTAGCCGTACTTCTTGTAGAGGGCCTGCAGGCCGTCATACAGGGTCATGCCCTGCTTCTTGTAGAAGGCGGCGGTCTCGGCGATCAGCATGGAAGCGTTGACGCCGTCCTTGTCGCGTACGTCTACGCCGGACAGATAGCCGCAGCTTTCCTCGAAGCCGAATACGAAGGTATGCTCACCGGTCTCGCCGAACTGCTCGATCTTCTCGGCGATGAACTTGAAGCCGGTCAGTACGTCGAACATCTTCGCGCCGTAGGCCTCGCAGATGGCGCGGGCCATTTCGGTGGTGACGATGGACTTGACGGCGGCGGCGTTCTTAGGCAGCTCGCCCTTGGAGCTCTTCTGCTCGAGGATGTAGTTCAGCAGCAGGCAGCCGATCTGGTTGCCGGTCAGCGCGTGAACCTTGCCCTCGCCGTCCAGAACGGCGATGCCGACGCGGTCGCAGTCGGGGTCGGTGCCGAATACGACGTCCGCATTCAGCTCCTTCTGCAGCTTCAGCGCCAGATCAAACGCGGCGGGATCATCGGGGTTGGGTACGCGGACGGTGGAGAACTCGGGATCCGGCAGCTCCTGCTCGGGAACGACGAATACCTGAGTGTAGCCGGTTTCCTTCAGGATGCGGCGGACCGGGATGTTGCCGGAGCCGTGCAGGGGCGTGTAGACGATCTTCATCGTGTCGCCCAGCTCCTTGCCCAGCTCGGGGGAGATGGAGAGCTTCTTGACGTTCTCGATGTAGGCGTCGTCGACTTCCTTGCCGATGATGTTCAGAAGGCCCTTATCGAGCGCTTCCTTCTCGCACATGGGCTCGGATTCCTGATAGGAGGTCTCGTGGATCAGGCTCTCGATGATGCTGGCGCGCTCGGGCGGCATCTGGCCGCCGTCCTCCCAGTATACCTTGTAGCCGTTATACTGCTTGGGGTTGTGGCTGGCGGTGATGACGATGCCGGCGATGGCGTTCAGGTGACGGACGGAGAAGCTCAGCTCCGGAACCGGACGCAGAGACTCGAACAGGTAAACCTTTACGCCCGCCTTGCACAGAACCAGCGCGGCCTGCTTGGCGAAGGTGTCGGAGAAGCGGCGGGAGTCGTAGGCGATGACAACGCCGCGCTCGGCCTGACCGGCCTCCTGCAGGATGTACTTGCCCAGCGCCATGGTCGCGCGGCGGACATTGTAAGCGTTCATGCGGTTGGTGCCGGCGCCCAGTACGCCGCGCAGGCCCGCGGTGCCGAAGGACAGCTCCATATAGAAGCGGTCTTCGATTTCCTTCTCGTCGTTCGCGATGGCCATGAGCTCCTCATAGGTCGCGGTGTCGCTTGCAAAATCCTTCAGCCACTTCTCGTAGTTCTCACGATAGTTCATGGGTTTTCGAGCTCCTTCCTGTTGTGAAATATTTATGTCAGCTCCGACAGCATCTTCTGCAGCCGGTGCAGATGGCCTGTTTCCTGGCGGATGATATCTTCAAATACGCTGGCCATGGGCGCGCAGCCGGTGGCCTGCGTCAGACCCGTATAGAAGCGGATGGAATCCTCTTCGGATTTGATGGCGTGCTTCAGAATGGCCTCGGGGCTGCCCAGCTTGTCCGCCGCGCCCACGACGCCCTCCGGAAATGCAATTTCAGCGGCGAGCGCCGATAGATATGCGCCGCGCTCCGCCTCATAGGGCTTTCTGTTTTCCTGAGAGGCTTTTTCATAGAGCCGCTGGAATTCGCGAAGGTGAACCGCTTCATCCGCAGCCAGCGAGGTCAGCAGGTCCTTGGCTTCCTGCCTGCGGCTGACACGGGCGGCCAGCCGATAGAATTCTCCGCCCCGCTTTTCCATTTCGGCAGCGATACGGAGTCCTTCCAGATCGCCGAACGGGCATTCCTGCATGTTTTCCCCTCCTTTTGCGGAGTTTTCCCCATATTCCACAGTTGATTTCCACAATTCCCGGGAAGTTCCACAGGGGCGAATGTGGAAAAGTGGATAACTCCGTGGAAAAGTATGTGTTTTCCGAGAGTTATCCACATCCGATCATGCCCTGTTACTTCTTCGACTCGAAGAACTCGTTGAGCTTGGCGACAAGCGCTTCGGCGTCGGTGCCATGAGCGGCGCAGGCGTCGGCGATGCTTTCGGCAGTCGCATGGGGGCAGCCCAGGCAGTGCATGCCAAAGGCCATGAAGATGGGAGCGGTCTCACGGCTCATGCGGAGCACTTCGCCGATGGTGTTTTTGGTGGTAATCAAGGGAAACGCCTCCTTATATAAACGATCACTATTATTGTACCGCTTTGGCGGCAAAAAAGCAATAAGGACAGAGGTATTATTTTCCAGGGACTATACCCATACATGGTAACTTAAGGATTCGGTGGAGCGACTCAAAGCCTCCCCTGTGTAAGGGGAGGTGGCGCGTGAGCGCCGGAGGGGTTGAAACGTTACATTTTGAACCAAGTTATCGATTGAAATCTAATCGGAAAACGCCATCTTACAACCCCTCAGTCACCTCTGGTGACAGCTCTCCCGGTCGC
>JAFQQU010000302.1 GCA_017410445.1 Clostridia bacterium
ACGGCTGCAAGATGATGGCCTACGGCTTCGAAGGCTATTGGAAGGACGTCGGAACCATCTACAGCCTGTGGGAGGCCAACATGGAGCTCCTGCAGAACCCGCCTGCGTTCAACCTGTACGAGAACAAGTGGCGCATCTATGCCCGCAACCCCATCATGCCGCCGCACTATGTGGCCGACACCGCGAAGGTCACCGACAGCATGGTTACCGAAGGCTGCGAGGTTTCCGGCGAGGTCAACCACAGCATCCTCTTCGCGGGCGTAACCGTTGAAGAAGGCGCGAAGGTTATCGACTCTGTCATCATGCCCGGCACGACCATCAAGGCCGGCGCGGTCGTATACCGTGCCATCGTTGCCGAGAATGCGGTCGTCTCCGAAAACTGCGTGGTAGGCAATCCGGAAGATCCGGAAGGCGAAATCGCGCTGGTTGGCCAGAACACCGTTCTGCCCGTCGGCTTCACCGTCAAGCCCGGTGAGCAGATCGACGTCGATGTGCTGGCTCTGGAAAGGAGTGCCGACGTATGAAAGATGTAATGGGTCTCATCTACACCTCCAAGAATGAAACCACCCTGCGCGAGCTGACCATTCACCGCGCAGTTGCCGCTCTGCCCGTTGCCGGCCGCTACCGCATGATCGACTTCACCCTGTCGAACATGGTCAACTCCGGCATCCGCAATGTCGGCGTCATCATGCAGAAGAACTACCACTCCCTGATGGACCATCTGGGCTCCGGTAAGGAATGGGATCTGCATACCCGTCAGAACGGTCTGTTCATCCTGCCCCCCTTCAGCACCCGCGAAAGCGTCGGTACTGCCGGCGGCATTCTGGAAGCGCTGCATTCCAACATGAACTATCTGCGCCGTTCCACCCAGGAGCTGGTTATCCTGGTCAACAGCCACACCGCGATGAATACCACCTTCGAGGATCTGCTGGCCTTCCATGAGGAGAGCGAAGCGGACATCACGATGGTATATTCCAAGAAGAAGATGGACGAGATCGATCAGACCACCACTCTGACCCCCCGTCATGTCTTCCTCGGCATCAGCGAGAACGGCCTGGTCACCGAGATCGAAGCCGGCCCGCGTCAGCCCAAGACCGACAACTTCTACATGGATATCCTGGTCATGCGCCGCGAGCTGCTGATCCAGCTGGTTGACGACGCCTATGCCCAGAACTACCATGACTTCAACCGCGACGTCCTGCAGCGCTACGTTGCCAACCAGCACCTGCGCATCTGCGGATACGAGTACAAGGGCTACAACCGCCGCGTTGAGACCATCAACAGCTACTATGCGCTGAACATGGATCTGATCAAGGCCGAGCCCCGCCGCGAATTGTTCGGCGTGAACCCCGTGTTCACCAAGATCCGCGACGAAGTTCCCGCCCGCTACATGCCCGGCGCGAAGGTCGTCAACTCTCTGGTAGCCGACGGCTGCGTCATCGAGGGTACGGTTGAGAACAGCGTGCTGTTCCGCGGCGTTTACGTCGGCCCGAACACGCACATCAAGAACTCCATCCTCATGCAGGAAGACAATATCGAAGAAGGCGTCGAACTGGAAGGCGTCATCCTCGACAAGCAGGTCACCGTCAAGCGCAACGAGCGCCTGATCGCGCCGACCAATTATCCGATCGTTATCGGCAAGAATACCACCATCTGATAACGACCGCGCATCACCAATCTGGGAGGAAATTTCATGAAAATTCTGATGGCCGCTTCCGAATGCGTACCCTTTGTTAAAACCGGCGGTCTTGCCGACGTGCTGGGCGCGCTTCCCAAGGCGCTGGCCGCTGCCGGCGAGGACGTCCGTGTGGTTCTGCCGAAGTACGGCGAAATCGGCGAGGCGTACCGTTCGCAGATGACCTCCGTGGGCTATTTCTACATCAACCTCGGCTGGCGCCGCCAGTACTGCGGTATTGATACGCTCACGATGAACGGCATCACTTTCTACTTCATCGACAATGAGTATTACTTCAACCGTCCCTACATCTACGGCATCGGCGGCGACGAGGCGGAGCGCTTCGGTTTCTTCAGCCGCGCCGTGCTGGAGATGCTGCCCGTGATCGACTTCTTCCCGGACGTGCTGCATTGCCACGACTGGCAGACCGGCCTGATCCCGCTCATGCTGCGTACTCAGTATGACGATCCGCGCTATGAAGCCATCCGTACGATGTACACCATCCACAACCTGCAGTATCAGGGCATTTTCCCGATCGATTTCGTCGAGGATCTGCTCACACTGGGCAAGGAAGCCTATCTGGACGGCGGCGTAGAGTTCTACGGCCAGTGCTCTTTCATGAAGGGCGGCATCAACTTTGCCGACAAGATCACTACCGTCAGCCCCACCTATTCCAAGGAAATTCAGACCGCTTACTACGGCGAGCGTCTGGACGGTCTGCTCCGCGCCAAGTCCGAGCAGGTTACCGGCGTGCTGAACGGCATTGACATGGAAGAATATGATCCCGAGAACGATCCGCTGATCGAGATCAACTACACCAGCCGCTCCCCGGGCCGCAAGAAGAAGAACAAGACTCTCCTGCAGGCTCAGCTGGGTCTGGAAGTTGACGAGAACATCCCGATGATCGGTATGATCGGCCGTCTGGCTGATCAGAAGGGTCTGGATCTGCTCGAGCGCGTTCTGGAGGACATCCTCAAGACCGGCGTTCAGCTGGTTATCCTCGGCAAGGGCGATGATCGCTATGTCCGCATGCTGAACTGGGCGCAGTGGAAGTATGAAGGCCGCGTAGCTGCCTGCATTGAGATGAACAACAAGCTGGCCCATCAGATCTACGCTTCTTCCGATCTGTTCCTCATGCCCTCGAAGTTCGAGCCCTGCGGCCTGAGCCAGCTGATCGCGCTGCGCTACGGCACGCTGCCGATCGTCCGCGAGACCGGCGGTCTGCGCGACACCGTCTTCGCGTACAACGAGTACACCGGCGAAGGCAACGGCTTCAGCTTCACCAACTACAATGCCCACGACATGCTCCACACCATCGAGCTGGCCGTGAAGGTTTACCGCGAGGACAACAAGGCGTTCATGCGTCTGGTTCGCCGCGCGATGAACGGCCAGTATGGCTGGGACAAGTCCGCTCAGGTTTACATGGACGTATACAAGTCTCTGGTTCCTGAGGTTGAGGCTCCTGTTGAAGCTGCGGAAGAACCCGCCGCTGAGGACGAGGACGAATAATCCCTCATAAAACAACCCGTCCGGTGCAGACGCATCGGACGGGTTTTGCTGTATGCGGTTATTTGGCAATCACACAGTGGACATACCCATCAGCCAGTTATGCGGCAGGAGCTTGCCCAGTACGCGGTAGAGCTTGTAAAGCACGCGATTGGTATAGACCGCGCAGCCCGCGAAGGCCTTCTTCATGGATTTCTGTGCGACTTCATCAGGCTTCACGCGCGGCAGCCTGTCGAACAGTCTGGACTTTCCCTCAATGCCCGCGACGGAGAGGAATTCAGTATCCATCGGCGCGGGACAGACGGCAAGCACATTGATCCCGTTCTTTTTCGTCTCCTCGCGCAGGGATTTCGAAAAGCTGAATACATACGCCTTGGTCGAGCAGTACACCGTCATGCGCGGCGTCGGGACAAAGGCGGCAATCGAGCAGACGTTTATGATGACGCTGCCTTTTTTCATATACGGAAGCGTCATGGCGCACAGGGCTGTCAGCGCGCCGCAGTTGAGCGAAACCATATTCGCCTGCTTCTCGGCGTCCAGTTCACACACCTCGCCCATCAGCCCAAAGCCTGCGTTGTTGACGAGCAGGCGGACGTCGGCCCGATTCTCCTTGAGAAAGCATTCTAGCTGAAACCGGCTGTTGATATCGGTCAGGTCCATCGGAAGGCAAGTAACCTTCTTCGGGTTGTTCGGCTCATGAGTCAGGTTATCCGCCAGTTCGCAAAGCCGATCCGCCCTTCTGGCAATCAATACGATGTGGTCGATTTCCGGGTGCTGCCGGACTGCCGCCAGCGCATATTCCCGTCCCAATCCGGAGGACGCGCCGGTGATAATGGCCATACTCATACCGGATCATCCTCCTTATCGAAAATCAGCAGCGCCGGTTTTTCCAGCACCCGGAGAACGGCGCGCAGCAGGCGGGCAGCCTCTGTACCTGCAATCTCTGCCGGATCATAGCACGCCGTCAGCCGGTCGCAGCCCAGCCAAACGGAGACTTCCTTATCTTCCGGCGGCAGGAACGCGCATTCGCCTTCCTCCGCATCCGCTTCGAATATCCATGTAAACGCCGCAGTACGCTTCGCCGCATGGCTCATGCATCTCGCGGCCAGATCGTAAACATTCATTTCCAGCTCATCGGCCAGCCGGTTAAGCTCTGTAAGGTCGCACGGAATCATACGCGAGGCGCAGAACACCTTCTTCACAGGCGCGATGGGCTGAGCTTCCGCGCATCCGGCTTCATTCTGCTCATCCGCGGGGATTTCCTCTGCCTGAATTCCGGCGGCGTCTACATCACAAACGAGATGATCTGTTGGTTTCTCTGCCCGTGCGCATGCATCGCTGTCGGGCAATGCAGCCGCATCTTCCGGCACCATAGCCCCCGCTGCATCTTCAGACGGAGCATTTTCCCCATATTCAGGAAGGCTGATATCATCCGGTTCGGCGCAGGTCATCTCCGCAGCTTCCTCCTCCGGCGGCATGTCTGGATTCACCTCTTCGCCAGGCTCATCTTCTCCGTCAATCGGAAGAATGTCTTCTTCCGATCCGTCAGAAGTAAGCTCCGCAGCTTCTTCCTCCCGAAGCGCATCCGTTCCATCCGCTTCGCAATCCGCCACTTCCTCCGGAACATCTTCGTCCGCTTCCTCATCCTCCGCTCCGGTCAGCGGAAGCATGATGAAATCGTCGTCCTCCGGTACCTCGTCCTCTTCCTCATAGAGCGCCTGATCGGCAATCAGCAGCGTCATCTGATTCTGCCGAAGCGCCGCGCGGGTAAATCCCGCCGCCTGACGGGGCGTTTTGGGATACACAGGCAGCAAACCGGGAATCTCCATCAGAAGCTCCGCATCCTTCGCGCCGGCAATGACCGTCATCGGCGGCACGCGGGCGGGCAGCTCGCACATCGCGTCCAGCAGCAGCTCG
The DNA here is from genome assembly GCA_017410445.1 of Clostridia bacterium. Lineage (GTDB taxonomy): Bacteria > Bacillota > Clostridia > Christensenellales > Aristaeellaceae > RGIG2066. The sequence continues at coordinate 5,099 of JAFQQU010000302.1, forward strand.
GCACAGTTTTCCTCCTGCCTGAGGTCGATTACAGGGCGCATTCCGGTCAGCGCAGCGCCCAAAGCAATCTGGAACACCGCCTTGCCCATGCGCGGCAGCGCGACGTCCCGTTCCGATTCCTCCAGCGCACGGCGAGCGCCCGGCCTGAATACAATCAGCCCGGTCTGCTCGTTCAGTTCGCTGTCCAGTACATATTCAATGGCTTCCAGATATGTTTTCAGGCTCATAGCAGTTCCTCCGGCGTCGCAAATCCTTCCGAAATGAGCACATCGGCCAGCCGGGCAGCCGGTGTATCTGCCCCTCTCTCCTCCGCATCGCTGCATACGCACTCAATCAGCGTCGGCCCGTCGCCCTCACGCGCCTTGTCGATGCCCAGCCGGATAACAGGCATGAGCCGCATGGCGTCCTGACTGTCCGCCTGAATGCGCTCAATATCGCCCAGCGCCGCCTGCGCCTCAAGGTCTTCTGCGAACTCCTCGTCGTACTCCATCAGGAACACGACCGGCAGATTCATACTGTCCGCCAGCTGCAGAAGCGACGGGAAGTCCTCCTCTCTCGCGCGCACCGCATCCACCGGCGCAATCACAACGCATCCGTCCGCAATCGTCTGAAGCGCCATCGCCGCGCCGAGCGCCAGTGCAGGATTCATCTTCTCATCCAGCAGCGAACAGGGCAGCTCTTCCGGCCGGATGCACCCGGACAGCAGCCCATCGCTCCCGGCCATCCGGTCTTCTTCTCCCAGCATGGCGAGCGCAACGGCCGCCGCCGCATGAAGTCCCTTCTCCGCAGGCAGCCTTTTCAGATAATAATACATTTTCAAGAGGAAATCGCGCATAAACCGGCCTCGTTTCCTGTAAATTTGATTCCATTATATCGAATCCCGTCTCATAAATCAAGCCCGCATCTCATTCCGACAATATTCAAGCGAAGAACCGCGCCGGAATCCGCCTGATTTCGGCATAAACTCATCGAACCCGAAAATAATTTTCAGCAAACCGCCTTATAAATAATTTCCATAATTCTCAGGAATTTCCAGAACATTATGCATATTTTTACTCGCAAAAACATATATATTCAGCAGTGAATACGAAAGGAGAGCGGGAACCATGTTGAATTCCAATGCAAAACAGGCCCCAAAAAGCAGGATTTTGGAAGGGTTTTGGCGTATAGTTAATGTGGCTACATTCATTCGCGAATATACAAATGTGAAAAATATACATCGCCTGATGCGATGTATGAGGAGGAACGACATGATCAGCTTCAAGAGAACCAAACGGCGCAGCTACCAGCAGCCCGGAGAAAAATATGCGCTCTTCGGCGTGGCAGGCATGTTTGTCCTGCTGCTGGTGATTATGCTCGTCACCGCGTCCGGCAAGAATCGCCTTGAAAATCAGCTCATCGAAACCCGCGAAAGCATGGCCGCGTCTATCCAAAGCGACATGAACCGCGTCCTCAAGGCATACGGCACCATCGACCACAAGAGCGCAGATCTGGCCGGCGAAGTGCTGCCCACCATGAAGCAGCATATGTATTCGGCCAATTCCATGAACGATATCCTGAAAGAAACCTTCGGCGACGAATACTCGATGTTTGATCAGGATCAGTACGACACCTTCCTGTCCATCATGGATCAATTCGACCAGCTGCTCGCAACCGGTCAGTCCACCAGCTCCGCCAAAGCCAATCTGGTTCCCTGCATGGAGAGCCTTAAAGTGACTCTGGCCAACCGCTTCACCGCGGACGGCGGCCTGCTCCCGAGAACGGCTATGAAATCCTCTCAGCCCTGATATCGCATAGGCGCAAATCGCCGGACCCGGTTATATTCCGGGCGCCGGCGATTTTATTTACCTGCATCTGTTCGGCTTTATCAGAGATCATCCGCGTCCTGCACCGGAATGTCGTCGTCCCCGATCAGCGGCACGCCCGTGTAGCTGCCCAGCACGTCGCTGTGCGCGCGGCCGGCGGACTGAGCGAAATCCTCCATCTCCTTCAGCTTCTGTTCAATCTTCTTTTTCTTCGGGTCCATCAAAAAATCACCTCACGCTAAGCATGCGCAGGGTGATTTTCTTTTATGCATCTGTCAGGCGCGATCATCCCACAGGCCGTACTGCTCCTTGTTGCGCAGCGCGGACAGCATCTGCTCGCGCGCATTGGGGATCTTCCGGCAGATGTAATCGAGCAGCTCCTTCATGTCCTGCCGCTTGGTGTATCCGTCCGCCGGACAGGGCGACTTGACCACCGGCAGATTGAGCACGCGGGCATGATGGATGATATCCTTCTCGGACACATAGAGCATGGGCCGGATCTGCGTAATGCCGGTTCGTGAAAGATAAGTGACCGGCTGGAAGGTATGAAGGCGGCCCTCGTAGAACAGGCTCAGCAGCAGCGTCTCCTCGGCGTCGTCCCGGTGATGTCCCAGTGCGAGCTTGGTAATGCCGCGCTCCACGCACAGCTCATTCAGCGCGCCTCTTCTCATCTTCGAGCACAGCGAGCAGGGATTCTTTTCCTTACGCTCCTCAAAGATGACCTTGGCGATCTCGGTCTCGCGCACGATATACGGAACCTCGAGCTTTTCGCACAGCTCCCTGATGCCGCTCACATCGAACGGCTCAAGGCCCATCGTCAGCGTCAGGGCTTCCAGTTCAAACGGCTCCGGGCAGAATTTCCGGTACAGCGCCATGGCATACAGCAGCAGCAGGCTGTCCTTGCCGCCGGAAACGCCGACAGCCACCTTGTCCCCCGCCTTGATCATACCGAAATCCTGATCGGCCCGGCGGATGCAGCCCAAAATTTCTTTCATCCGTAATATCCTTTCTGAAAAGGGGTTATCCCAGCAGGAACCGGCTCGCCAGACCGAACATGATCGCAAGCGAACCCGCGTCCACCAGCGTGGTGATCATCGGGCTTGCCATGAGGGCCGGGTCCAGATTGATTTTCTTTGCAAACATAGGAAGCGTGCAGCCCAGCGCCTTGGCCATGATCACCGTGAGGAACAGGCTTCCCGCCACCACCAGCGCAGTGACCCAGTCCAGCCCGTTCAGCCAGATCATCCTCAGGAAATTGACCACGCCGAGCACCGCGCCCAGCATGACGCCCACCCGGATTTCCCGCCAGAGGATTCTCGGGATGTCCTTCAGCTCGACCTCGCCCAGCGCAAGACCGCGGATCATCAGCGTGGACGCCTGCGAACCCGCGTTGCCGCCGGTACCCATGAGAATCGGGATGCAGGCGGTCAGCGCGACGCCGATTGCGCCGGCGTTCAGCAGCACGTCTTCATAATAGGTAATGATCAGGCCGGTCAGCGTGGCCGTAATCATCAAAAACAGCAGCCAGGGCAGGCGGTTCCATGCCAGCCGCCACACGCTGGTCTTGAGGTATTCGTCCTCAGAGGGCAAAAGGGCGTTCATCTTTTCGAGGTCCTCGGTGTTCTCCTCTTCGATGACGTCCATTGCGTCGTCAACCGTTACGATACCGACCAGCCGGTTTTCATTATCGACAACCGGGATGGCGATCAGGTCGTATTTGCGGACGGTATCAGCCACCGACTCCTGATCATCCAGCGTACGCACGGAGATGACCGCGGAATCCATGACCTCGGTGATCGGCGCATCGTCCTCCGCCATGATCAGATGACGCAGCGCGACCGAACCCATCAGATGGCGCTTTTCATCGATGACATAACAGGTATAGATCGTTTCCTTGTCCAGGCCGGTTTTGCGGAGCGAGTCCATCGCCTGCCGGACCGTATAATTGGAATGAAATTCCGCGAATTCGATGGTCATGATCGATCCTGCGGTATAATCCGGATACTGCAGGAACTGATTGATCAGCGCGCGCGTTTCCGGGCTGGTGTTCGCAAGCACCCGCTTGACCACGTTCGCGGGCAGCTCCTCCAGCGTATCGACCGCGTCGTCCAGGAACATTTCGTCGATCAGCGCGCGGATTTCGCTGTCTCCGATGAGGCCGATCAGCTGTTCCTGCTGCTCGGGCTCCATGTAGGCGAAAACCTCTGCGGAGACGTCCTTGGGCAGCATCCGGAACACCATAAGCATGCTCTGTCCGTCCAGACTCTGCATGAACTGCGCAATATCGACCACATTCAGCATCATCAGCGCGCCGCGCAGCTCAGTTCTGCGCCCGCCCTCGATCAGATGCATCAGACGGCTGTGAATGATTTCCCAATCCATTATCCTTTTCCTCCCTTCATTTCCGACGCGAATCGACCGATTCACGCCCACAATCGCAGAAAAACAAGACACGCCCCGCTTCCGGCTTCATGCAGAAGCTGCGGTGTGTCATTGGCGCTATGCGATGCGATGAAAGAAGAAATGCTGCGATCAGCAGCGGTCAGATGTGCGTGCGGAAACCGGATGCACGCACGCAGCTACTTCGCGGCACGCCTTCTAACGTCTGACATCTACCGCCAACGTCCATCCGGATCCACCTCCTGAAATAATGAATTGAACCGAAGCTCACCTTATCAGAATACAATACATATATGCTTATGTCAAGCGGAATTTGCACTTTTCCCTCTGCGTGATGCAAAAAATACCGCCCGGGCCGTGATGGCCTGAGCGGTATGAAATGCCAACGGAACCGAATTAGTCGGTCGTGTAGGGCATCAGAGCAACAGTGCGCGCGCGCTTGATGGCGACGGACAGCTGACGCTGATGCTTGGCGCAGGTGCCGGACATGCGGCGGGGCAGGATCTTGCCGCGCTCGTTGGTGAAACGACGCAGACGCAGGATGTCCTTGTAATCAATGTGCTGTACCTTGTCC
>JAFQQU010000303.1 GCA_017410445.1 Clostridia bacterium
AGGCAACGCCCGAGCTGCTGACCTATGTGAAATACCACTCCGATCTGGCCGAGCGCGGCAGCTTTACCTGTTCGGATGAGACGCTCAACCGCTTGCAGCAGATGGTGCGGGCCTCGACCCTCTCCAACTTTGTTTGGTTCCCGACCGACTGCCCGCACCGCGAGAAGAACGGCTGGACCGGCGACGCACAGCTGTCCTGCGAGCAGGCGCTGTTCAACTTCGATATGAAGGACGCCTACATCAAATGGATGGACGACATGATCGACAGCCAGCGTCCGAACGGAGAGCTGCCCGGAATCGTTCCTACCTGTATCTGGGGCTACAACTGGGGCAACGGCCCGACGTGGGATCTGGCGCTTTTCGAGATTCCGTGGAGAACTTATCTCTATACAGGCGACCCCGAAATCCTTGAAAACGTGTTCGACGGCATGACCCGCTACATCAGCTTCCTCGATTACACCACCGATGACGGCATCTGGCGCAACGCCCTCGGCGACTGGTGCGCGCCCGACAATACGCCTTCTTTCCCGCGGCAGATCATCGTCACCGCCTACGCCATGCGCGCCATCGAGCTGTACGGAAAAGCTGCGCGCGCGCTGGGCCGCACCTAGAAGCCGAATATGCAGAGCGGCGCTATCAGGAAAGCCGGAAAGCATTCATCTCCAACTTTATCGGCTGCTGCGACGACACGCAGACCTATCTCTGCCTCCTGCTCGCCTTCAATCTGTCCGACGAGCCCAGGGATGAGCTGATTGCGCGTCTGGAAAAGACCATCGAAGCCGCCGATTATCACATGGCCTGCGGCATCTTCGGCGTCAAACTGATTTACAACGTCCTGACCGACAACGGCCGCTTTGACCTCGCATGGAAGCTGCTCAACGCAGAAGGATATCCCGGCTGGAGCGATATGCTCGAGCGCTGCCCCAGCACGCTCTCCGAGACATGGTCCTGCAATGAATCGCTGAATCATCACATGTATTCTTCCATCGGCGACTGGTTCTACAAAGGCATCGCAGGCATCCGCCTGAACGAGAATCATCCGGGCTTCCGGCGCATCTCCCTCTGCCCCCACATTCCCGAAGGCGTCAATTTCTTCAGGGCCGCACATAACACGCCCCTTGGAGAGCTGTCGGTCAAATGGGAAAACAGCCGCCTTGAAATCATCCTGCCCGAAGGCTGCACCGCCGATTTCATCTGGAACGGCATGTCGAAGGTACTCGCCTCCGGCGTGCATATCTTCTGATCGACCTCTCCAACAGTTCCATATGTAAAAGGCCGCTTGTCCGGTTTGTCCCGGGCAGGCGGCCTCATTGTTTTACTTGTCGTCGTCCTTATCCTTATAGAAGTACCACTGACCGATCTGCGGCGCGTCGGGCTTGTCGTCGACAAGCAGCTCCTCGTAATGCGTCGCCACCTTGCGATACGCCTCGATATACTGATCAATGTACTCCGGCATGAACTTCTTGAACCACGGAATCGCATAGATGGTCTTGCCGATGCCCTCGCTGATGGCCAGCGCATCGTCAAGCGTGCGGACGTCACGGTCTGCATGCGCGATACGGGTCGGCTCGCCCTCATGATACAGGTCGAGCGTCTTGTGCGCCGGATGGGAATGCAGCGGGTTGTTGCAGCCGGGCGTGCAGGAGCCGACGCCTTCAGCGCGGACCGCCTCGCAGAAGCGGGTTACGGACAGGCCGCCCAATTCCTCCGGGCGATACAGGCCGCGGGCACAGTACCAGCCGGCCATGTTGCTGCCGTCAGCCTCGTCAACGCGGAGCGCCTTCAGGCCGGGCACGCCTTCCAGACCATCCCAGAAGTAGTTCATCGCCTTGCGGATTTCAGCGCAGCGCTCGTCGTAATACTTCAGCTGTACGCGACCCATCGCAGAGCTCAGCTGATTCATACGGCCCTTGATGCCGCCCAGCGCCAGCTGCGCATAAGGACGCAGATCAGTCGCGGCGACCGTATTCGCCTCGGTGAATCGCTCGTAGTGAGCATATGCAACCGCGCGCTCATAGATTTCGCGGTTATCGGTGGTCAGGATGCCGCCCTCGCCGATCGCAAAGGATTTGCCGCTCATCAGAGACATCGCCGCGACGTCGCCGAAGGTACCCAGCTTGCGGCCCTTGTACAGACCGCCCTGCGCATGGGAGACGTCCTCGATGACCTTGATGTTGTGCTTGCGGGCAATGGCCATGATCTCATCCATCGGCGCAGGATGAGCAACATAGTGAACAACCAGAATGGCCTTGGTCTTCGGGCCGATGCAGCGCTCGAGATCCTTCGGATCCAGGCACAGCGTATTGGGGTCGACCTCGCAGAACACAGGCGTCGCACGCATGGTGTAAATCTGCATGCAGCTCGCCCAGTAGGTCAGGCTGGGCAGGATCATCTCATCGCCTTCGCCCAGGCCCACCGCAAACATCGCCGCCTGAATCGCCGCAGTGCCGTTGCAGAATCCCAGAGCCCAGCTCTGACCCATCCAGTCGGCAAACTCGCGCTCGAACTTCTGGGTAACATCCGTACCGGACATCGTGCCCTTGCGCAGAACCTCAAGAACCGCGTCCTCGTCTTCCTTCGTAACGATCGGCCACTTGAACAGCTCATCCGGAGTCTGCATCGTAACCGCCTTCTTGCCGCCCAGCAATGCCAGTTCGCTCATGTAAACCATCCTCCTCAATTATATTTGTCTTATTGAAACCGCCCTATATATTCTTTCCATCATGTGCCCGGCAAATTTCCGGGCTTCATCCGGATCCATATCCATAGCCGCTCCGCCCGAATAGGCATGAAGCGCTTTATGAATAAACCCTTTCCATTGATCGTCCAGCCTCTGAAGGCCCCATCTGCCGCCCTCATCCTTCGAGAGCACCGCCTCTTCTTCAGCAGCCGCCAGTACCCGGCAGAGATTCAGCGTTATATAGACGGGATTCTCCTCTATCTCCCCGCAGGCATTCTCAATATCCGCAAGTATGCTGTCAAGATAATCTTTCCGCGGAACCTCGCCGAACACCTCGTCAATCTCTGCGCCGCGCACCCTGCGTCCCTTCGTTTTCGTCACCATGCAGTGCGCCGCCAGATCCTTGTCCACGCCGTTCATATTCCGGCAGTAACCGGACAGATCCGCTCTGCACGCTTCAAGATGCGCATTCGAATAATGCAGCAAGAAAGGCGTCGGATAGACAAACGGCTTCAGATGGCTTCCGCATACGACGCTCATCTCGAATCCCTTCTCGGGCGCGTCCGGCAGACGATCCATGAGAAGTCGGATCATCTCCTCCTTCTCCTGCTGCCCGGGCTCCCGATGAACGACAACCAGAAAATCGATGTCGCTGACCTTCCATGTAAAACATCCGAATGACAGTGAGCCATGTTCGTATACGCCGATCAGATTCTCCCCGAGGATCTGCCCGTATTGCCCGGCAATATCATCAAGCAGCTTCCGGGCCAGGTCTCCGGACATTACTCATCCTCTCCGATCAGTTTCAGTGCATTGCCCGAATAGATCTTCCGAAGCACCTCAGCATCCAGATTCAGCGAATCAAGATATTCCCTGTGCTTGTTGTTGAACGCGTCGCGCGCGTATACGATCCGGTCCTGATACTGAATCAGGAATTCCCGTCCGAACGCGGGATCTCTCGAAAGCGCGGTAAGCCCCGAGCCCGCTGAGATATCGCAGTACAGATTCGGATATCTGTCCAGCAGCTCCGGAATTCTGCCGCCCGGAACAACCGGTCCCTTCGGATAAGGCACCTTGTCATACTGATCGTCGCCCGAAATATGCGCCCAGAATCCGGGCGCGTGGCCAAGGAAATTGGTCTCCGGGCACTTTTCGAGCACCCGCTGAAGCACGTCGATACCTCCGCCGTACCACCAGTTCGGCCGGGGATATTTGTGTCCGGTAGAAAACTCATAGTCAAAATGAAGCGTGACCGGCAGACCCTTCTCGCCGCAGTACCGGAACATCCGGATGGCGTCCGGGTTGTCGTACATCATGCGGAGCTTGATCTCGCCGCACACCTTCACGCCGTGCAGCGCAATCGCCGCCTGCAGCCGGTCGAGGGACTCGGGCCGCCTCGGGTCGGGCGCAAAGCCCAGTATGAACCGGTCCGGATACTGATCCCTGTATTCGCGGCACGTTTCATAGGCAATCGGCGCGCTGAACACGTTATACAGATGCTGAACCTCCGGGTCATACTCGTCCTTAGGGCATTCCCATGTCAGAAGCCACGTCTTGTCAATGCCCTGCTCATCCATGTCCCTGACCATGCGCTCTGCGCTGTAGCCGTAATATCCCGCATGATTGTGTGCGTCAATGATCATTCCGCTCGCCTCCCGCTCTCAGTATTCCTCTTCGCCGAACATCATCTTTTCCACAAACAGCTCCTGGAAATCCGCACGCGCCGACAGCTCGACATATCTCATGCATTTGGGAAGAACTTCATCAGCCTGTTCCCACTGGGCGGCGTTCTTGATCGCCCTTCTTGCACCGGTGCCCGCCGCATTGCCGACCGGAATAATCCGGTCCGCCAGTTCCTTCGGCAGCAGACCGATCTTCACCGCGCTCTCCCTGTCGATGTAGTTTCCGAATCCGCCCGCAAGGAACAGCTTGCCGACCTGATCAAATTCCGCACCCATTTCGTTCATCAGCACCTGAATGCCCGCCGCAATGGCCGATTTTGCCAGCTGCACCTCGCGGACGTCCTGCTGCGCGATAAACACTCCGTTTTCATTCTTTCCGTCCAGCGAGAACGCTGGATTTCCTTCAAATTCAAACAGCCTGTCCTCATACTCCTCCGGCAGGAAATCCTCGTCGATGCGTCCGGTCTCGTCAATGATGCCGCTTTCGATCATTTCGGCAATCGCGTCCACCAGTCCGCTTCCGCAGATGGATTTGGCCTCGCCGCCGCCCAGCACACTGAACGTAACCTCGCCGTTTCCGATCTTCACATGGTCAATCGCGCCGTCCTGCGCGCCGCTGCCGCAGCGGATGTGAGCGCCTTCAAACGCCGGCCCGGCCGCCGCCGAGCAGCAAACCATGCCCTTCTCATTGCCCAATACAATTTCTCCGTTCGTACCGATATCAACCATCAGCGAAAGCTCATGGGCATGCAGCATGTCGCAGGCCAGAACCGCCGCCAGCGTATCTGCGCCTACATATCCTGCCACGCAGGTCCCCAGCGACACATGCGCGTTTTCAAGGCCCATCCCCATTTCATTTGCGCGTACCGTGAATCCGTACTTGTATACCGGCGTGAACGGAGACTTGGTAATATACCCGGTCTCAAGGCCCGCCAGCAGGTGCATCATGATGGTGTTTCCGACGCAGTAAATGTGCCGAACGTCCTTTTTGTCCCGGCCGCACTCCTTCAGCATCCGCCTCGTCATGCTCTCAATCGCGGAAACCACCAGAGTCTGAAGTCTTCTCTGATTTTCGACGCTTTCGCAGGCATAATCCGCCCGGCTGATGACGTCGCCGCCGAAGCTCCGCTGCGGATTCATCTCAGATGCACAGCCCAGCTGTTCGCCGGTCTGAAGGTCAATAAGATACGCCGCCATCGTCGTCGTTCCGACGTCCACCGCGACGCCCAGATTGCCGATTTCCTCCGCCGACACAATGCTTTCGCAATAATCTTTGGTCTGCCGCCGGAGTTCGTAAACATACAGCCGCTCATTTTCCCGGATCAGCCGGGGCAGCTTCCTCATCTCGTCCAGCGAAAGCCGGTATTGACCGAGGCGCTCCCCGTCCGCCCGCGCATCTTCGAGCGTCGGTTTTTCGATGCGGATACATGCTGTTCTGCTCGCCGGATCAAGCTTCGTCCCATCAGCGCTGCCGCCGTCAGTCATGACGCGCGCGCCCTTGTCCTGCTCCGGCACCTCGACTGTCCATTCTCCCGGCCCGTACACCGAGCACGCCAGCCGCCAGCCTTCCTTCAGTTCCTCTTCGCTCAGAAGCCGCTTTTCTTCTTCCGTTACCGGGATATTTGCTCCCGCCAGAATCTTCACCCGGCATTTTCCGCAGGAATGATTTCCGCCGCAGGGCGCGTTGAGCGCAGTCCCCTCTCGACGCATGACTTCCATCAGGCTCACGCCTTCGCTCGCATGAAAGATCCGAATCATTGCTTCCGCCCTTTCTCTATGCCGTGTCTCTGTCCGGTCGTTACCTTCTCCGTCCGCGCGCGCCGCCTCTTTCCGGCCCGCCGCTTCGTCCGCCGCGCTGTTCGCCCCTTGCGGGGTTTCCGCCGTGCTTGGGCTGGCTTCTGCGCTCGTCGCGCCTTTCAACCCGCTCATGCCGGTTTTCCCGTCTCATGTCGCCGCCAGCCGTTCTTCCCGAAGGTCTGCGCTCCGGACGATAGCCTCTCGGCCGTTCTCCGGTATCGCCGCCATCCGGTCTCATGCGCATCGGAGCAACCAGACAGTGCTTGTCATATCCGATCAGGTCTTCCCTTCCGGCCTTCTTCAGCGCCTTGATCGCCATCGCCTGATACTGAGGCTGGAAATACTGCATCAGCGCGCGCTGCATCGCCTTCTCCTCAGGATCGCGCGGCACATACACCTCGCTCATATCCCGCGGGTCAAGCCCTGTGTAGAACATCGCCGTGGACAGCGTGCCGGGCGTCGGATAGAAATCCTGAACCTGTTCGGGCCGATGGCCGCTCTTTTTGATGTAGAGCGCCAGTTCAACCGCATCCTCCAGTCTGCAGCCCGGATGGCTCGACATGAAATACGGCACCAGATACTGGTCCATGCCCTCGTATTTGTTCATTTCCTTATACTTTTCGACAAACCGGTTGTACACGCCGACCTCGGGCTTGCCCATATACCTGAGCACCCGCGGCGAAACATGCTCGGGCGCAACCTTCAGCTGTCCGCTGATGTGATGGCGTACCAGCTCCCGGAGGAACGATCCGTCCTTATCGGCCAGCAGATAGTCGAACCTAATGCCCGAGCGGATAAACACCTTCTTGACGCCCGGAAGGCTCCTGACCTTCTTCAGAAGCGACAGATAATCGCTGTGATCGGCCTTCAGGTTCTTACAGGGCGACGGGAACAGGCACTGCTTTCCCTTGCACGCGCCGCGCTTGAGCTGCCCGTCGCACGCAGGCCGCCGGAAGTTCGCCGTCGGGCCGCCGATATCATGAATATACCCCTTGAATCCGGGCTGTCTGGTCAGCATTCTGGCTTCCTTCAGCACCGAATCATGGCTTCTGGACGTAACAATCCGGCCTTGATGGAAGGTCAGGGCGCAGAACGAACACGCGCCGTAGCAGCCCCGGTTGTGCGCAATGGAGAACTGAACCTCCTGAAGAGCCGGGATGCCGCCGAATGAATCGTACATCGGGTGCCATTTGCGCGTATACGGAAGGGCGTATGTCGCATCCAGCTCTTCCTGAGAAAGCGGCAGAGCCGGCGGATTCGCAATCAGGCAGCGGTTTCCGTGCCTCTGGCAGATGCCTTTGCCCCGGACCGGATCCTGCTCCTCATACTGCGCCTTGAACGCCCGCGCATAGCTGTATTTGTCCTTCGCAACCTTCTCCGCCGGATCAATCTCGATATACTCAAGCTCCGGCTCCCTCGCCATGACGCAGGTTCCGGGAATTCTGATTTCGCTGAACGGCGTTCCCGCTTCCATCGCGCGGATCACCTCAAGAATCACCCGTTCGCCCATGCCGTACATCAGAACGTCCGCGCCGCTGTCCACCAGAATGGAATTGCGGACCCGGTCGTCCCAATAGTCGTAATGCGCAAACCGTCTGAGCGAGGCCTCTACGCCGCCGATGAGAATCGGTACATTGCCGTACGCCTCCCGAATCCGGTTGCAGTAGACGATCGTAGCCCGGTCAGGCCGGTAGCCCGCACGCCCGCCCGGAGAATACACATCCTCGCTGCGGCGCTTGCGCGCGGCGGTATAGTGATTTACCATCGAATCGATGACGCCGGCCGTCACCAGAAAGCCCAGTCTGGGCCGTCCGAACCGGGTAAACGCCTCGCAGGTATGATATTCGGGCTGCGGTAGCATCGCAAGCTTATACCCGGCCTTTTCCAGCACGCGGGAGATAATCGCCAGACCGAACGACGGATGATCCACATAAGCGTCGCCCGTCACATACACAAAATCCGGCTGTTCCCATCCGCGCCGTACGCACTCTTCCATGGTAACCGGCAAAAAACCATTCTGAATTCTTTCAGCCATAAATGACACAATCCCTGTACGTCAGCATCCGCCAGTATCATACCCCGGCGCAGTCTTTCCATCAAGATACAACCTTGGGGATTTTCTGGAGAATGTTGCTCGTTCCTTCCGTTGATATGTTTCTCCTTGCTGCGGTCAGATAATCTCGCTTCCGCATTCCCTGCCGAACACGCAGACTCTGCTGCCGTCTTCCAGCTCCGTCCATACGCCGACTCCGATGCGCTTTCCGCCGCGAATACACTGATCGTATCCGCCCGCAGCCGCCGCACCGTCCTCCAGCCGAATCAGTTCGATATCGTCTCCGGCGTCTTTCCAGCCTGCGCCGCGCATCAGCTTTTCCGCGCGGATTTTTACTTTTCCATCCGCCGGGCAGACACCGTCATAAATTGCCCTGACGTCCACCGGCACCTCTTTAAACTTATGTACCCAGTCCGAAGTCAGGCCGTCATGTCCCTGCAGATAACTCCGGGTAATCGCCTCTCCGCACTCCTCCCATGGTTCGAACGCCCACGTCCACGGAAACACCGTAATGCCCCTGACATGCGCCAGCCGCGTAAATATCGCGCTGATCATCGGATGATACGGATTATAGCCCGCATTGGCCCCTCTGGTATCCATGGCAAACTGATAGATTCTCAGGTTGTTTTCGTCAATTTCATCGGTCGCCTCCTGCTCCTTCACACGGCAGCAGCGAGCCACCGGCAGGAAAGGCAGTTCTTCATGTATGTAGGAAAGATACGGCGGCATTGTGCCCATAATACAGGTGCACGCCTTCTGAACGTCCTCCCGCGCAAGCAGCTCCTTCAGCTGCCTGACCATTTCCTCAACGCCGAAGGTATCCGCGGGCGTCTTGATTTCAATCAGCACCGGCGTTTCTGGATAATCCGCCATTCTCGTCATCAGATCGTCCATCCGGTCCAGTCCGTATCCGGGGAACGCCTTGCGTTCGGCCGTTTTCAGCGTCTCCCATTCAGTCTGATGCACGACATAATTCTCATTGAACAGCTTTCCGGTATTCCTGTCATGGTGAACAACCATAACGTCGTCTTCGGTCAGCTGCACGTCGATTTCGGCAGCGTCATATCCCCGTTCGCCAGCCGCCGCGCAGCCGGCCGTACTGTTTTCCGGATATTCGCCCGTCTGATGGAAGGATTTGTGCGCATACAGCGGCACCGGTCTGAGGGTAGCCCCTTCGGGAAAGCGGTTCAGCAGGTTATAAAACCCTTCAATCTCCTTCGTCAGCACGCCGCACGCGCCGGACATCACCGCCGGAATCAAATCCCCTTCGTCATCCGCCCACACCTGAATAAAGCGTTTCTGAAGGCTGCGGACGGTCTCACGGGAAATATCGTTTCCCGAAAGGATCATCATCGCATCCGACACGGAGCACTCGCCGACCAGCTCGGGCAGTTCGGGCAATTCCATTCCGCGCACGTCCAGCATACCGCGGGACAAAGGCATGAGCCGCCTCGCTTCGCGCAGAATCGCTCTGTTTTCATACGGAACGCAGATCGTCATATCGCCCAGATGATTCTCCCGGGCATATTCCGCCAGCGCAGCCGCCGCTTCCTTCGTCCGGAGATAAACAACCGGCACGGCCTTGCCCCGGATGATATGAAGATACGCGTCCAGCGTGTCGAGCCTCGTTCCATCACCGGTCACCGCGTTCAGTTCATCGTCAATTTCAAAAAAGACCGACTGCGGCGGCTTCTCAGAGGACATCACATCCGCGAGCCGCCCGTCCGCCCGGTATGTCGAAGCAGGCGGCGCAATCAGCCCCGTCTCAGGCATATAGATGTTCAGCCGAAAACTCTCCGCAAAACTCCTGTACAGCGGCTTCTTCATGCGCACGCACCCCTTCGGTATATAATACTCCATATTCAGTATACCATTCTTTTGCCCGAAACTCAATCACTGCGGGCAAATTCTCATCAAACCTCTTGAACCTTCGTAAGAAACAGGCTACAATATATCCATTCAATCCCGTTCAGGAGGACGCTTCCATGAAACGCTGCATCATCGTCGGCGCGGGCGAATTCTTCCCCGGCTGCCGCATTGAAAAACGCCCGGACGACCTACTCATCGCGGCCGACGGCGGATATAAATATCTGAAGGACCTGAATCTCCGTCCCGATCTTCTGGTGGCCGATTTTGATTCGCTCACCGTCAGCGCGCCGGACGACATTCCCGTCATGCGCTTCAAGTCCGAAAAAGACGACACCGACATGGGCCTGTCCATCGCCGAAGGAATCCGCCGGGGCTATACGGAATTCTTCATCTACGGCGGCACCGGCGGGCGGGCAGACCATACCTTCGCCAACTATCAGGCGCTTGTCGGGCTGTCCCGTAAAGGCATGCGCGGATATCTCTTCGGCGACGGCTGGGCAGCCGCAGCGATTACCGATTCATCCCTCTCCCTTCGCCCTATGAACAGCGGCACTGTGTCCGTCTTCTCAGTAGATAACGAAAGCCGCGGCGTTTCCATCAAGGGGCTTAAGTATACACTCGATGGGGTATCCCTCACCAACAGTTTCCCCCTCGGGGTCAGCAATGAGTTCATCGGCAGGTCGGCCCATATTTCTGTCGAAAGCGGAACTCTGCTGATCTTCTCTCCCATCAAATCCCTTCCCACTGTCTGATTCCTTTTCATATCAAAAACAGCGCCCGATTATTGCGTCGGGCGCTGTTTTTTCCCTTTTCTAACAGACAGAAGTTCCTGCTGTAACTGCATCCAATATTATTATGACCGCTGATGCAAATACAATGACCGCCGCCACCGCCATGACAAAAGAATAGCACCAAAGCGCAGCATTTGCCAACCAGTCTTTTCGGTTTCTGCTTTTTCTGAATATCTGAAATCCTATAAACGCCTGTGCCGTGAATATCCCTGTCACATAGATGAGCACCATGTTTTCTCGTACAATATCAGTGACAACCTGCGGCCCGGCAAACAGTGCAATCAGTTCAAAAACCATTCCTGCAGGAAGTGATGCAAAAACTGACAATATCAGCGTACAGAACAGCGGATGCCGCTCGAACTGCGCCTTGATCATTATATCACCTATACATTAACAATATGAAACGCCGCAGCCCTTCCAAGGCGGTTCATGACCGCAAGACCCAGTCCGTCCGCCGGTACCGCCTCGGAGAAGATATGCGCCATCTTCTCATCGTCCAGCAGCCTCAGCGCTGCAAACAGCCCCGCAGCTGCGCTTTCGACGCTGCCGTCCGTCCCCAGCGTATACACCCTGCGGACTCCGTAGAGATGCTCATGTCCCGGCAGCGCAAGAATCGCCGCATCCTTTTCAAATCCGTCGTACATCCCGCAGATGCTTTCGGCGACCGCCTTTTCTTCACCCTGAACGATGGTCAGATCGCCCTCCGGCGCATAATGCCGGTATTTTGTGCCCGGACTGATCGGCCGCTCGCCCTCTCTCAGAGGGCGCATGACCGTGCCGTCCACCTCAACCTTACCAGCAACCGCCGCAATCATCTCCGGCGTCACTCCACCCGGTCTGAGCACGCGCGGAATCTCTCCCGTTACGTCCAGCACCGTCGATTCAAGGCCGACCTCGCTCGCGCCGCCGTCCAGAATCATCGGAATCCGGCCGTCCATGTCGTCAAGAACATGCTTCGCGGTCGTCGGGCTGGGCCGTCCGGACCGGTTTGCGCTGGGCGCGGCAATCGGCCTTCCTGCCTCGCGGATGAGCGCCCGCGCCGTTTCGTTGGCCGGCAGCCGGATGCCCACCGTCTTCAGCCCCGCGCTGACCTCGTCCGGAATCAGCGAAGACTTCTTCATGATCATCGTCAGAGGACCCGGCCAGTATGCCTCCGCCAGCTTTCTGGCCATCTCCGGCATTTCGCCCTCAATCAGAGGATCAATCTCGCTCAGAGAAGCGATATGAACAATCAGCGGGTTATCGCCCGGCCGTCCTTTGGCTTCAAAGATGCGCTTGGCCGCTTCGCCGCTGAGCGCGTCGCCGCCCAGACCGTATACCGTTTCCGTCGGGAAGCCGACCACGCCGCCGTCCCGGATGATCTGAGCCGCCTGCCGGATGGACTCCGGAGTCGGCTGCGTCATCATCGTTTTCATGCAATCCATCTCTTTCTTAAAACACCGTGTTCTGTGTGCGGCCCGCCCGCCACGCCGAGATATTCTCATATACGATATCCAGCAGGCGCGTCCGCGCTTCCTTCGTCGCCCATGCGATGTGCGGCGTGATGATGATGTTCTTCGCATCCAGCAGCGGATTGTCCTCCGCAGGCGGCTCGGTCGTCATGACGTCAACCGCCGCGCCTGCAATTTCGCCCTCGTCGAGCGCCCTTCTGAGGTCTGCGTCCGCAACAACGCCGCCGCGCGCAGTGTTGATATAAAACGCCGTTTTCTTCATCTTTCCAAACGCGGACGCATTCATCATGCCCCGCGTTCCGTCATTCAGCGGGCAGCAGGTGACGACGACGTCGCTCTGTTCAAGCAATTCATTAAGTGCTGCCCATTTGATTCCATCAATGTCCTTCTTCGTCCGGCTGTATGCGAGGATATTCATGCCGAACGCCCGCGCAATCTGCGCCGTCCTCTGCCCGATTTTACCCATGCCGATAATGCCCATGGTCTTTCCGGCCAGTTCAATCAGCGGGCTGTCCCAGTAGCTGTAGTAGGGCTGACGCGACCATTTCCGCTCGCCGATGACGCCGTCGCTGTGCTGTCCTGCATGATGACAGAGCTCCAGCAGCAGC
>JAFQQU010000304.1 GCA_017410445.1 Clostridia bacterium
TCGGTGTTCATCGTCACCGGACACACGCCCACCCTCGCCGTCACCGGAAAAGCGGAGATTTACCGCTCCCAAAACAACATCCTCATCGACTGCGGCGCGGCCTTCGGCGGGCGGCTGGCCTGCCTGTGCCTCGACACGTTGGAGGAGTTTTACATCGTCTGATTCACACCTTCTTATCGGTTTGCCGGGTATCCGATTCTACGGGGGACAGTGCATATGTGCTGTCCCCTTTCGTCTGCCTTCCCAAAGAACGCGCAGTTACGCCCGGAAAATGAGCGGCCGACGCGCTCCTGTATTGTTTTTTTTCCGTCCGATGATATAATAAAGGCAAAGAAACCAAGGAGGAGCTGAGCGCATGACGGATGCAGGGCGGCTGGCCGTGCTGAAGCGGTATGCCGAAAGATACGGAGAAATCTGGCAGGACATCGAGCGGGGAATGAACGAGCCGGAGGACGCTTTCTTCCTGATGGGCCCGGCGAACTACTTCTTCACGACGGGCGGCGTAAAATGGGCGGTCGATCCGATGTTCAACGTGCCCAGAACCCGGGAATCGGCCGCGCTGATCAATCCCGACGGGGTCATGCGGTCGCTGAGCTTCGTTCTTCTCACGCACCGTCACGCCGACCATTTCGACAAAGAGCTGATGAAGCAGTATCCGGACGCGGACTGGATCGTTCCGGACCACCTGATGAACGAAATTCCGGAGGAGCTGCACCCGAAGATGACGGTCGCGCGGCCGGGAGATGTGATCACCCGGGGAGAAATCACCATCCGCGCCTTCAAAAGCCTGCACTTTGACGCAGGCACCACCCTCGGCGTGCTGGAAACCGGGTATTTCGTGGAGGCCGGAAAGCACCGGATCCTGTTTCCGGGCGACGTGCGCGATTACGACGCGGCGCAGTATCCTTCCTTTGAAAATGTGACCCACCTGTTCCTGCACGTCTGGCTGGGCCGGGGCAACGCGCTCAACTGGCCCTGCGGCGAGTATCCCGGGCAGATGGCGCGCTTCGCGCAGGCGTTTGCGCCGAGGAAAATCATGCTTGCGCACCTGCTGGAGGCCACGCGTCCGCTCAAAGACATGTGGACCTATGCGCACGCCGGTCTGGTCATGGACGAAATCACCGCGCTCAACCCGGCGGCGGATGTGTGCGCCCCCATGGTGGGGAAGAAGTATCGGCTGGAGTGAGGAGAAACGCAGGCCTTTTCCTTCGCTTTGTGCTGAAGCGAAATCGCCGAAGCATGTTGGCGGCTCCTGCTTCGCAGCGCGCTCTGCGCGACGCCAAGTTACTGCGCCGCCGCACAATTTCGCGCCCAGGCAAGCTTTTTCCGCCGCCATACTTTCGTCTCCGCTTTTTCAATTGTGCTGCGGCGAACAGGAGCACACGCAGAAGGCTCTGTGCAGCGGCATATGAGAAGGCAGCGGCCTCCGGCGGGCAAAGGGCCATTGGCCCTCTGCACTCCCGCACGCTCACGCGGGTTATGCCGGTGCGCGGCAATCGAAAGCGCTCCATACACACGAAGGCCCGTCCGGCTCTGATTTATGGCCGGGCGGGTCGTGCTGTATGCAGTTCATTTCTTATACCGTGACCGCAGAAAGGTTTGCCCCTTGCTAACGCCGACGCGGCCGGCCGGTCTTTGCCGGGCGGGTCGGTTTCAGCTGCCCGGCAGGCCATGTCTGTCGGCACTGCCGACCAGCTCATAAAAAGGAGAGTTGGTGGGCGGGCTTGCGGAGGACGGCGGGAGATTCGTGGGTCATGAGGCCGGAGGGGATGTCGGACAGGAAGGGAGACGGATCGGGATGAGCGAGCAGAATCAGCTCGTCCCGGGCGCGGGTCATGCCGACATAGAACAGCCTGCGCTCCTCGGGCAGGTCGGTCGGGCGTCCGTAGGGCGTTTCGAGGGGCAGTACGCCGCGCTTCACGCCCGCCATGAAGACCACAGGGAACTCCAGCCCCTTCGAGCCGTGCAGCGTCATCAGGCGCACCGCGTCCGGCGTGTAGTTTTTGCCGCTCACGCGCGATACGTCGCCCTCCGCGCCCAGAAGCACGTCCGACAGGAAGGACGCCATGTCGGACGCGGATGCAGAGGCCGCCATCAGGCGCTCAAATTCCTCATCCTGTATGCCGCGCTGCTTCTTCCATTTTTCAAGGAGTCTGCGCGGCTTTTCTTTGCCCGCCTTCGGGGCATAAGCCGAAATCTGGCCGGCCAGCTCCGCCGCGTCGCCGCCCATAGCGGTGAGACGCATGCACAGGGATTCCGCTGTTTCGTCCGGCGCCGCATCCGCCTGAACGCCGGGCAGGAGCGATTTCAGCGCCGCGCGGTCCCACGGATACAGGCACAGCCGGAAGAAGGACAGCGCATGGGAAACCGACGGCGCGTCCAGATAACTCTCACGGCCCGATACGATGTAGGGGATGCCCTCGGTCGCAAGACACTGCTCGATCATCGCCGCCTGACGGTGCGTGCGGTACAGCACGGCGATGTCCGAAAACCCGACCTGCCGGACCGGGTCCGCCTGCGCCTCCAGCATGTCCATGCCGCCGACCATGCGGCCGATTTCCTTCGCAATGAACACGCCCTCGGCGTATTCGTCCGATACCGATACGCAGCGCACGCTTCCGCCCGCGTCGCGTCCGGCGGTCATATGGCGCACGCCGCCGTTTTTCGAAATCAGGGGCAGCGCGCAGGACAGAATCTGAGGCGCGCTCCGGTAATTGATTGAGAGAGAAATCAGGCGCGCGTCCGGCTGCTCGGCAAGAAGCCGGTCAAAGCAGGACGCATCCGCGCCGCGGAATCCGTATATCGACTGATCCGCATCGCCGATGACGAACAGGCTCTCGCCCGCCGCGCTCCACTTGCGCACCAGCTCGTGCTGAAGGGCGTTGATGTCCTGATACTCGTCCACGCAGAGGTGCGTGAAGGGCACGGGCAGATCATCCTCCAGCGCGCGCAGGAGAAGATCGTCAAAGGTCGCGGCGTTCAGGGAAATCAGCCGCTCGCGCCAGAGCGTCACCGCTTCCTCGGGCAGACTGCACTCTCCGTCCATGCGCGCCCGGTCGATTTCCCGGAGGAATTTCGCCGGGGTCATGTTGAGCGCAAGGCCGTTTACAATGTCAGACGCGGCGGACAGCGCGCCGGTTTCGTCCAGCACGGTCAGGCCGGGACAGGATCTTCTCAGAAGCGCCAGCGCGATGGAATGGAAGGTGCCGATGGTCATGCCGCGGATGGCGCGCCTGCTGCCGAACCGCTTGGTCAGCCGCTCGCGCATCTCAGCGGCGGCCTTGTTGGTGAACGTGACGGCGGCAATCTTTTCGGGCTTTACGCCCTTCTCCATCAGGCGGGCAATGCGGGAAACGAGCGTCTTCGTCTTGCCCGAGCCCGGCCCGGCGACCACCGCAACGGTGCGCTCGTCCGCATCCGCAGCCGCCTGCTGCTCCGGATTGAGCCCGGCGGACGCAGAGGGCGCGGCGGATACTGTGGGCACGGACGGCCCGTCCTCGAGCTGCTTCACCGCGCGCTTTTTTTGTTTTTCTGGAATCAGCGCGTCGAGGAAGGTCATCTGCCCGGTCAGCAGGCGGATTTCCTCCTCGCTCATCAGCTGAATTTTGCCGTATTCGCCGTCGTAGCCGGGGGAAAGCTGAATCTCTCCGGCCCGCATGCGCCGTATGCCCTCGGCGACGCCCCGGCCCGCCGCCCGTTCGATGGCTTCTATGGGCAGGGAACGCAGGATGGTCAGCTCGTCGCCCAGCGCGTGCAGAAGCGCCTCATACCGCGCCTGCACCTTATGAGAGGCCGCCGACACGCCCGATACCGCCGCGATGATCTCGTTCAGCGGAACCAGCCGCTCAAACGGGGCGGCTCCCCCGGGCGCTGCGCAGCCCTCGGGCCGGTCGGCCAGCTGCATCACGCGGTGATATACGCCGGTGGTCAGCCGCTTGCCGCATACCGGACACAGGCCGCCCAGCCGCGCCGCCTCCGCCGGCTCCAGACACACGCCGCAGTTCCGGTGTCCGTCGAAGTGATATTTGCCCTCCTCGGGGAAGAATTCCACCGTCGAATGAAACCCTCCCGATGTTCCCATCTCCAGCGCGCGCTTCAGCCCCTGATAAGAGGGCGCGCCTTCGATGAGATTGAGCTCGCGGCCCAGCTTGGCCGGAGAATGCGCGTCCGAATTGGACACGAGGGTGAACCGGTCCAGCGCGGACAGCCTGCGGTTCATCTCCGGGTCGGAGGAGAGGCCGGTTTCCAGCGCATGAATGTGGCCGGTGAGGTCCATAAAGCACTCCTCGATGGTATCGAAACCCGAAAACGCGCCGAAGAGCGAGAAATGCGGCGTCCAGATGTGCGCCGGAATGAATATGGCGTCCGGGCAGGCGGTGAGCGTGATCTCCAGCAGGTCGTGCGCGCTCAGGCCGAGAATGGGCCGCCCGTCCGAATGAATGTTTCCGATGGCCTCCAGCTTCTTCGAAAGCGCCTCCGCCGCCTGAAGCGAGGGCAGCAGAATGACGCTGTGCACCTTGCGGACGCGGCCGCCCTGCTTGTAGATCGAGCTGATCTCGCCGGAAACGACAAATCGGGGCGAGACTGCGCCGGGCGGGGCGAACGGGTCGGGCGCGGCGAATTCGTCTTTGAGCCGGTACAGGCCGTCCTCCGCTTCGGTCAATTGGTCGTTCAGCATCTGCCGCCACGCGGGATGGGTGAAATCTCCGGTACCGAGGAGCGAAATGCCCTTGCGCGCCGCCCACAGGCTGAGCATGGCCGGAACGCAGTCCGCACTGGTGGCCCGGGAGTATTTTGAATGAATATGCAGATCCGCTGCGTACATAGTATCTTTCTCCTTTTCCGGCGGTCAGCGTGGCTTGACGGCGGTCGGCTTGGCGATGGTTCCGGTAAACGCCGTCTTTTCCTCGTCGGATCTCAGCTCGATTTTCCCGCCGTATGCCTGCAGAATGGTGCGGACAATGGCCAGGCCCATGCCGCGGCCGGTGCTCTTGGTGGAAAATCCGCTCTGGAAGATGCGCTCCATCAGGGTATCGGGAATCTGCGGGCCGTTGTTGGCGATTTCGAAGGTGAAGGCCTGCAGCGTTTCGCCGAGGGATACGGTCATCCGGGCGTCGGGCGTGCCGGAGAGCGCGTCCATGCCGTTGTCGATCAGGTTGCCCAGCACGCGGCAGATTTCCCAGCCGGGAACGGGCAGCGTCTCCCACGGAGACTCGATTTCAAGCTCCATCTTGATGCCGCGCGATTCGCAGTCGGCCAGCTTTGCGGCCAGCAGCGCGTTGACCGCCGGGTGCGCGGTCTTCAGCGACCGGCCGACGCGCTTGATATCGCCGTACACGCGCTCGATGTATTCCTCGGCGGACTGATACTCCTCCAGCTCCAGCAGACTGTAGACCACTTGAAGATGGTTCATGAAGTCGTGCCGCTGCGCGCGCAGGGTGGTATTGAGCTGCTCGAGCTTGCCGTAAGCGTCCTCCAGCATGTCGGCCTCGCCGTAGATTTTGCGGGCGTTCACGGCCTCCTTGATATCCAGCGCCGCGCCCCAGCAGACGATCACCGTCATGGCGGACAGCAGCATCTGCTCCCACAGGCCCATGAACGCATGGCCGCCCGAGAACAGGGAAAACGCCGTAACCGTCAGCGCGCCCAGAATCTGTATGGCGTTGATGCCGATGGTGTATCCGGCGGCCTTATTCATATTGACCAGACGGCTGGAAAGTTTTTTCATATATATGCGCCCCGTTTCCGATATTTATTCACTGTATATTCTAGCACATATCAAGGTTTTAACGCAAGAGCGCATTGCGCATCGCCCCGCGCTTTAGTATACTGTGAAGAAGATTCAATCTATTCTTCGCCGCAAGGAGCCGCCCATGAGAATCCGCGCCCGTTCCCTGACCCTCTCCGCCCTGATGACCGCGCTCACCGCGCTGCTCTCGCCCGTCGCCGTTCCGCTCGGGCCGGGCGCAGTCACGCTGCAGACCTTCCTCATCGCGCTGACCGGATACATGCTGCCCCCGAAGGAGGCCTTTTTCTCTGCGCTCGCCTATCTCCTTCTGGGCGCGTGCGGGCTTCCGGTATTTTCCATGCTGCGCGGCGGGCTGAGCGTTCTGACCGGGCCGACCGGCGGCTACCTCATCGCCTTCCCCGTCATGGCGCTGATGTGCGCGCTGGGCAGGCGCCGTCCCCGCATGCGCGCCGCGGCAGGACTTGCGGGCCTCCTCGTCGTATATATCACCGGTACGGCGCAGTTGGCCGGCGTTGCCGGGCTCGGAATCGGGCAGGCGATTCTGGCCGGAGCCGCTCCCTATCTCGTCAAGGACATACTGAGCATACTCTGCGCGGATTATCTCGCGCGGATGACTGAAAAGCGGCTTCATCCTCCCGGATGACCGGAATCAGGAGGATAAAATGACCAAAAAGCATGTGCGGCGGCTGACCTACGCGGGTCTCTTGGCCGCGCTCATTACGATGCTGACCGCCGTGTTCCGCATTGTGCTGCCCCCGCTGGGGTATTATCACATCGGCGACGGCGCGGTGCTGCTCTCCGGCATGCTGCTGGGGCCGTACGGCGCGTTCCCGGCGGCCGTCGGCGCGGCGCTGGCCGACCTGCTGAGCGGATTTCCCAATTACGTGTTCTACCGCGCGGCCATCAAGGGCGGCATGGCGCTGATTTCGGGTAAGTTTCTCCGCGTCGATGAAGGCCTGTCCCGGCGCAACGTCCTCATCCTCGCCCTGACCGGCCTGTGGCACATTCTGGGTCATCTGGTTGCGGACGCGCTCATCTATTCGAGCTTCACCGTCGCGCTCTCGCTCATCGGCGGCAACCTCGTTCAGGCGGCCATCGCCCTTGTGCTGGGCTGCGCACTGCTGACGGTGACGCGCATCTTCCCGAAAGGGCTGAGGTGAGCGGCCTGTCATACCGGATATACAATGAATCCGCTTCCTTTTTTAGGAGGCGGATTCATATTTTGGGTTCATTTACCGGTCGGGGCCCTATTCCGCCGGAATCACATTCAGCCCGATCCGGCCAAATTCCTGCTCCTCGCCCCTTCTCAAAAGGATCAGCGTCAGCGTCCCGGGGATTTCCTCCGTCCGCTCGATCATGCCCCGCACGCGGACCGTCCCGCCGCTCTCCTCAAATACGCCGTCCTCGCCGTGAATGTTCACAAGGTTTGCGAACAGCTCTTCTCCTTCGCTCTCCCAGCCAAACTCGTTCAGCCATGCGTCCTCGCCGGAATAGACATATTCGACGTCGTAGTAGCCGCCGATCGCGGTGTATTCAATCGTTCCGGCGACGAATTCCATCCTTCCGTTGCTGGTTTCGCCCGCCGGTTCGAGAATGAACTTCGCGCGCCCGTCGGTGTTCTCAATCTCCACCCGGACGTCCTCAAAGTGAGGCAGGTAAGGCGCGCCTTCGCTCTGGTATCCGGTATACTCATATTCCCCCGCTACGCCCCAGCGGCAGGTGACTGCAAAGTATATGCTGTCCTTGCGGATGGGAATGTCCGCCGTGCCGCCGATCAGCAGGCGCACGCTGCCGTCCTCCCGGTACTGCGGCGCAGCCAGATAGTCCGGCCTGTTGTCCCATGCCATCTCGTCGCCGCGCACCTGATTGACGCCGACGTCGTAGAGCAGCGCCTTCCGTCCGTCCCGGCAGGCGACGGGCATGCGGGAATCCTGTCCCTCCTGCGCGTCAAAGATGAAATTCTCATACAGCTCCTCCGGCATCGTGTAGTCCGCGTGATACAGCGCGTACTTCTCCGGCTCCTTGGGCGCAAGCAGAATCTGCATGACCGCGCTCTGGCCGTCGTAAATGGCTTCCTCGATCACAACCGAAAAAAGCTCGTTCTCCATGCCGCCCAGATCTCTGGCAATCAGTTCCTCGGCCTCTTGCCCCATCTTATAGCCGCCCGATTCATTGATCCGGTCGATCAGCCCCATGCCCGCCGCAATTGCCGCGCCGGTCATGACCACGGCCAGCACCGCCGCCGCCAGCGCCAGCGAATATCTGTATCGTCTCTTCACGTCCCTTTCCTCCTTCAGTCGGTCAAGCGCTTCGTCCACCTGATCGAGGAAATATTCCGGCGCGCGGCCGAATACATTCTGCCAGTTCCTGTTCTTCATATTCGTTCCTCCTCTCCTGATCAGGTCTCTTCCAGCTGTGCTTTCAGCACGCTCCGGGCCTTTTTGAGGCGGCTTCGGACGGTGCCGGCCGGCACATGCAGAATCCGCGCAGCCTCCTCCGTCGTATACCCCTCGATGTAGTGCAGCATCACCGGCAGGCGCAGCTTTTCGGGCAGCGCAAGCACGGCCTCGCGCAGCTCCCGGTCGCTGCCCTCCATGTGCCGGTCCGAGAAAGGCTGCTCCGGCAGCGTCTCCATGGGCACGCAGCGCCGGCTGGCGCGCTGAATGTTGTGGCATTCATTGATGAGGATGCGAATCAGCCATGTTTCGAAATACGCCGGATTGCGCAGCCTGTGCCGTCCCTGCCACGCCTTGAGGATGGCTTCCTGCACCGCGTCCTTCCGGTCCTGCTCTTCGCGCAGCTGACCGTATGTCATCCGGTACAGCCGCTCCTGCA
>JAFQQU010000305.1 GCA_017410445.1 Clostridia bacterium
CAAGGGTGCGGACCTTGTGTTCGTTACCTGCGGCATGGGCGGCGGCACCGGCACCGGCGCTGCTCCTGTTATCGCCGGTATCGCAAAGGATATGGGCATCCTGACGATCGGCGTTGTTTCCAAGCCGTTCATGTTTGAGGGCAAGCAGCGCATGCGCAATGCGGATAACGGCATCGAACAGCTCAAGAACCGCGTTGACACGCTGGTTGTTGTTCCCAATGAGCGCCTGCTGCAGGTAGTTACCAAGGGAACGACGATCACCGAGGCGTTCCGTCAGGCTGACGATACGCTGCGTCAGGGCATTCAGGGCATTTCCGACCTGATCGCAGTTCCGTCTCTGATCAATCTGGACTTTGCAGACGTTCGCACGGTTATGCAGTCCGGCGGTCTGGCTCATATGGGCATCGGTATCGGCAAGGGCGAAAACAGAATGGTTGACGCTGCGAAGCAGGCCATCCTCAGCCCGATGCTGGAGACTTCCATTGACGGCGCCCGTGCCGTGCTGATCAACATCACCGGCGGCAAGGATACCAGCATTCTTGATATCAACGAAGCTGCCCAGCAGATTACTCAGGCAGCTGACCCGGAAGCCAACATTATCTTCGGCGCCGGCATCGACGAGTCGCTGGAGGATGAGGTGCATGTTACCGTTATCGCTACCGGCTTCGAAAAGACTCCCTTTGCCAGCATCAAGCCCGCTGTTGCTCCTGCGATGGATACCGAGCGCCCGATGGAGCGTCCGGCTATGCCGACCGAACCGGTTCGTCCGGCGGCTGCAGAAACGCGTACCGACGGCCCGCAGATCCCGTCTTTCGTCAATGAAGGCCGCTATGTGATGCCGAACCGCGAAGAGCGCAGTCAGACGGCCGCTTACGGCGAGCGCGGCGCTTATGCTCCCGTTCAGTCCCGATATGCTGCGCCCGAACAGACTGCTGCTCAGCAGGCGCCTGCAGCTGATGAGTTTGAGGATGATCCGTTCGCAGACGAGCCCGAGACGAACGCCCGTCCCGTGCAGCCGCGCCGTGGTTTTACCCCGGATATTCCTCCGTTCCTGCGCAACAGACGCAAGTAAGAAATGTGTTTTAATAAGCAAGACGCTGTCCGCTGAAGCGGGCGGCGTTTTTGCGTCGGTAATGAGCATGAGCAGGGACAGAATTGTCTTGAACTTTCTGTAAAGTTGTCGAATTTGAAGGGTTTAAGGCCATCGATGTTGTATATATCATCATCGCAGGACATAATAGAAAGTATTCTTATGTGAATGAGACAACTGCGTAAAGTGTCGAAATGTCCTGTATATGGGGCAGGAAAACCGACTTTTGCGTCGAATCACATTAACGGTAACAATGAAGGAGGACGATATGGCTTACAGAATTCCGGATTCGTGGCTCGATGAGCTGCGTTCCAGAACGGATATCGTCGATCTGGTTGCCGATTATGTGGAGCTGAAGCAGAAGGGACGCAGATTCTGGGGAAGATGTCCTTTTCATGGAGAAAAGACGCCGTCTTTCAGCGTTGATTCTGAATCTCAGATGTACTATTGCTTCGGATGCCACAAGGGTGGTACGGCCATTCACTTTGTGATGGAAATGGAACGAATGGAGTTTATGGACTCTGTCCGTTTCCTTGCCGAACGAGCTCATATGGAATTGCCCGAAAGGGACGAAGGACCGTCGTCTGATGAGACCCGGACGCTGAAGGAGCGGATATATGCCGCTAATGTGGAAGCGGCCAGATTCTATCATGCGATGATCTGGAAGCCTGAGGGCGCCGAAGCACTGAACTATCTGCACCGCAGAGGGTTGGACGACGCAGGAATCCGTCGGTTTGGCCTCGGAGCGACCGGCGTCGGATGGGATACGCTGACAAGACATCTCATCTCGAACGGATACACGCTGGAAGAACTGAAGAAGGCGGGTCTCTCCGGCGAAAAAGACGGACGGCAGTATGATCTGTTCAGAAACAGGGCCATCTTTCCGATTATTAATCCTCAGGGAAAGGTTCTCGGATTTGGCGGACGCATTATGGGAGACGGAAATCCCAAATATCTGAACACTTCGGATACGCCGGTTTTTAATAAGCGGCAGGGACTGTATGCCCTTAACATGGCAAAGAAGGAGCGCGGATTAACGCGTTTGATCCTCGTTGAAGGGTACATGGATGTGGTTTCCCTGCGGCAGAAGGGCATTGAAGGCGTGGTTGCAACGCTTGGCACTGCGCTTACGGAAGAACAGGCCCGCCTCATCAAGAGATATGCGCCGGAGGTGTGGGTCTGTTACGACGGCGACAGCGCCGGACAGAAAGCAATCCTGAGAGCGCTTGATATTTTTGACGAACAGGAAGTTGCTGCACGGGTTATAGATATTCCGGGCGGCATGGATCCGGACGATTTCGTCAAAGAAAAGGGTGTTGAGGGATTTGAAGCGCTGCGGCCGATGAAGCCGAGCGAATACCGGATGATCCGTGCAGCGGACGGTCTGGATCTTTCTACACAGGACGGAAGGACTCAGTACGCGATTGCTTGCTGCAGCATTCTAAGAAAAGTTGCAAATCCGGTTGAACTGGAAAACTATCTGACGAAGCTGGTCGTTCAGACCGGATTCGATAAAGAAGTTCTCATGAGGCAGATCGGAATGACAAATGTCTCCTCGTCTAAGGAGCATACGGAAACCGTTCGGCCGAAGCTGCGGCCTAAACCCAAGGAAGTGCCGGAGTTTATGAAGGCAGAGCGGATGCTTGTTAATCTGATGGCTGCCGGATATATCGGGGATGAGTTTTCTCCGGAAAATGTGTTTGTAACGCCGTTGTATGCCCGTTTGGCAGAAGGACTGAGAGCTGGCGAAAAGCCTGCCGGTCTGCTTGAAAAGCTGAATGATGAAGAACGCGGCGAAGCGGCCAGGGCGCTGCTGGATGAAAGCGGAATCGAAAGAGACAAGATTCCGCAGGCTGTGGCAGAGTGCCTGACAAAAATCCGCCTTCACAGGCTGGATGAAGAAATCAGTCGTGTAAAACAAGAGCTAAAAGATGAAACGGAGCCTGAACGACGTTCGGCACTGATGAATCATCTGGTTCAGTTGACAAACGAGCGTGGATTGACCAGAAGGGTCTGAAGGAGTGAGCCAATTGAGCAATCAAAGCAATGAAACGAAGATGAACCGTGTCCGCGAGCTGATGGAGGCCGGCAAGGCGAAGGGTACGCTGACCTATAAAGAGATTATGGATCAGCTGGTGGAAGTTGAACTGGAGCCGGAACAGTTCGAGAAGATCCTTGAAGCGCTTGAAACACTGGGCGTCGATGTAGTCAATGAAATTCAGCTGGTTGAAGCAGAACCGGCTGCCGAAAACGGTGCGGACGAACTGGATCTGAGCGTGCCGGAGGGAATCAGCATTGATGATCCCGTCCGCATGTATCTGAAGGAAATCGGCAAGGTTCCGCTGCTGACGGCCGATGAAGAAATCGATATTGCTCAGCGTATGGAAAACGGCGATGACGCCGCCCGTAAGAAGCTGGTCGAGGCCAATCTCCGTCTGGTTGTATCCATTGCGAAGCGTTATGTCGGACGCGGAATGCTGTTCCTGGACCTGATTCAGGAGGGCAATCTGGGTCTGATCAAGGCGGTTGAGAAGTTCGATTACCGCAAGGGATACAAGTTCTCCACATATGCAACCTGGTGGATCCGTCAGGCGATCACCCGCGCGATTGCCGATCAGGCGCGTACGATCCGCATTCCGGTCCATATGGTGGAGACGATCAATAAGCTGATCCGCGTATCGCGTCAGCTGCTTCAGGAATACGGCCGTGAGCCTCTGCCTGAAGAGATTGCTGCCGAGATGGGCGTTTCTGAGGAAAAGGTCCGCGAGATCATTAAGATTGCACAGGAGCCGGTGTCTCTTGAAACTCCGATCGGCGAAGAAGAGGACAGCCATTTGGGCGATTTCATCCCGGATGACGAAGCGCCTGCGCCTGCTGAAGCTGCGGCATATACGCTGCTGCGCGAACAGCTTATGAACGTTCTGGATACGCTGACTCCCCGCGAGGAAATGGTTCTGCGTCTCCGATTCGGTCTGGTGGACGGAAGATCCCGCACGCTGGAAGAGGTCGGTAAGGACTTCGGCGTAACTCGAGAAAGAATCCGTCAGATTGAAGCAAAGGCTCTGAGGAAGCTGCGTCATCCCAGCCGTTCCAAGAAACTGAAGGATTATTTGGATTGATATGCGAATTGAATTGGATGCACGTTTGAATATGCTGGCCGCGTTGACGCCCGTCTGCCCTATGGCGGCGGACGTCGGCGCGGACCATGGTTTTTTGGGCGCATGGCTGCTGGAGAATAAGCGGTGTAAAAAGGTGCAGTTTCTCGATATCAGTGCGCCGTCGCTCGAAAAGGCAAGAGGACTTATAGAGGACATGCAGCTTGAGGACCGGGCTGTTTTTTCTGTGGGCGATGGACTGGAAGCGCTGACAGAGCCGGCGCAGACGATCATCATTGCAGGAATGGGCGGACAGACGGTTGCCGGCATTCTGGAACGCGGCAGAGACAGGCTGTCCGGAGCCCGGATTATCATGCAGCCGAATGTTGGCTTGTATGAGCTGCGCGTAAAACTGGCTGAGCTGGGCTTTATGATTGTTGAAGAAAGACTTGCGCGGGCGGGCGGCAGATGGTATGTCGGCATCGCTGCGGAGGAAGGAAGAGCTTCCTATTCCGAGGAAGAGCTGCTGGTCGGCCCTTGTCTGCTTGCAGAGAAACCTGATGAACTGTCCGGATATGCGGATTTCCGCATAAAAGTCACGCAAAAGGCGTATGATGGCGCAGTTAAAGGCAGTAAGCACCAGATGACGGCTGATCTTGCCAGAAAGCTGGATATATGGAAGAGGGTGAGGGAATGTCTGTAACGGTCGGGCATATCCTTGATTTGATTAATGAGATTGCGCCTCCCGAGCTGGCAGAAAGCTATGATAATGTGGGTCTGCTGGTTGGACACCCTGATTGGCCGGTTGACCGGATTATGGTTGCGTTGGATCTGACGCAAGGGGCAGTAGAGGAAGCGCGGAGAAACGGCGCTCAGCTGATTGTGACACATCATCCGATTTTCTTCCGTGGTAGAAAGAATATCCGTGAGGATGATCCGGAGGGAGCGGCGGTATGCTCGCTGATTCGTTCGGGGATTGCGATGATTGCTGCGCACACCAATTTCGACAATGCACCCGAAGGCGTCAATGATGCGCTGGCCCGGGAGTTGGGGCTGGAAGAGATACACACAATCGGCACCGGAATGAGAATGGGAAGGCTCAGCGAGAGTCTGACTGTGTCGGAATTTGCCGGACTTGTCCGAAATGCGCTGGGCGGAAGTGTACGGATCTATGCTGAACGGCCTGACAGCGCTGTAGAGCGTGTCGCTGTGTGCGGCGGATCCGGCGGCAGCTTCTGGCGAATAGCGGCTGAAAATGGCGCACAGGCGTTTGTGACGGGCGAAGCGAGCTATCATGATGCACTGTCAGCTGTTGCGTCCGGTCTTTGTATGATTGAATCGGGCCATTACGAAACCGAGCATATTGCGCTAAAATTGCTTGCAGACTGTTTACAAGATAAGATAAATGCGGTACAATATAATGTATATGTCGATGTGAGCGCCCACGCGCCTTTCTGGCGCTTTGAGGGATAAAGGAGGACAAACATGCAGCTGGATCTTTTGTGGAACTATATGCAGTATGATATGGAGGCAGATCGCTTTGAAAATGCGATGCGCAATGCGCCCGACCGCATCAAATTGCTGAAGCAGCGCGATTTCCTGCTCGAGCAGCAGAATAGTGTAAAGCGCATTGAGCGCGAAACTGCTGCGATGAGCGATCGTCTGGAGGCGGTTCGCGATGAGGCGAAACGTCTTCAGGGTGTGCTGGACAATCTGCTGAAGTCTCTTGAGGAAAATCCTCCGGAGACGATTGACGAGATTGAGAAGCAGGTTGCTGCCGCCCAGAAGCTGACCGATTCGCTCCAGCATTATGAGCAGGAGCTCAATAAGATGCGCAAGGACAGCGATCAGCGCGACCGTATGCAGAAAGACATCCGCCTGCGCTACGCCCGCACCAAGGCTGAATACGATGAGCTGAAGAAGAGCTATGAAATCGAATTCGGCCGCGATAAGGTCAAGCTGGCCGAGCTGAAGGCGAAAGCTGAGGCCGAAGGAAAGGGCATGGATCCCGAACTGATGGCCAGATATCAGGAGGCTAAGCAGCATGTGACGCCGCCTATGGCTCAGCTGAACGGCAACCGCTGCGGCTGCTGCAATATGTCGATGCCTGCTGCGGTCATGAAGGAGGTGGGAGCCGGTAAGATTGTCGAATGCGACAACTGCGGCCG
>JAFQQU010000306.1 GCA_017410445.1 Clostridia bacterium
CTGCGGTAAAACCGGCGCAAGTGATCATCAAGCGACAGCGGCACATGATCGACGGTGAACATCGCGTCGTACACGCCGTCGCCGAAATAGCTGCTGCGCTCGTTCATGGGGATCATCATCTCTTCGATCGGCGCAATCTTTCCGTTGTAATAGGCAATATTCTCCATAGCATAAACCTCTTGCATGTTTATACAGATATGCGTATATCATACCGCTCAACCGGCATTTTGTCAATCAAAATGCAATCCCAGCATGAATTTCCTGCGTTTTATGCCATACATGCTCCGCAGCCTTTTTGCGCAGACTACGCGGGAGGGGAGTGTTTTGAAGCTCGCTTTCCACAATATCCGCTGGAAGCCGCTATGTGCCGCCGTCGCCATCCCGCTCGGCGTGGGCGCGCTCTCGTCACTGCTGACAAAGGGCAGCATGGAAGCCTTTTCCCGCCTGCGCCAGCCGCCGCTCTCGCCGCCGGACTGGGTATTCCCCGTCGTCTGGTCAGGGCTTTACGTGTTGATGGGCACGGCGTCGTACCTGGTTAATGAAAGAGATCTGCCGAAGCAAACGCGAATGACTGCGCTTACCGCCTACGGCGCAACGCTTGTGCTCAACTTCCTCTGGCCGCTGCTCTTTTTCCGCGCCGGAATGCATCTGGCGGCGTTCATTCTGCTGGTGATTACATATACGACGGAAGTACGCGCCGATCTGTGGACGCCGGCCGACCCGACGATTCTGACTGAGGAGTCGATGGAGGATCATGTTTTTTCGGAGATTAAAAAGATCCTGCGGTCGGGCGACAAACTGTTTTCCGGCAAGACGAACCGCAGTTACAAACCGTCCAACACGCCGTGGCTGATGGATTCCAGCCCGGAAGACATCCTCGCCATCCTCTATACCAATGAGGTTGAAAGCCACGCGGGCTGGAATGTGGGCGGCATCAGCGTGGAGATTGATGACGATTATCAGATTATCGCGCGCATTGACGCTGCAACCAACGATACGAATGAAGAGCGCCTTCTCCTTTTCACCATTCAGGAGCTGATGGATGCCGCAGGCGTAAACAGCCCGGTGAAGCTTCAGCGATTCAAGATTGAAACGTGGAACGGAGGAAGAATTGCCGGCGCTTACTATATGAGCGGCGAGGCTGCTGAAGAGCTGCGCGCGTATCTTGAAGAGGCGGAAAAGCTGCTGACCGTCCGTCACGACGGGTATACCGGCAGGCTTTCCAACCCGAATGCGACGCAGACAGCGCAGCAGGTGTATGACTATCTGCGCGAGATCAACGGAAAAGCCTGCCTGACGGCGCAGATGGAAGTGGAAAGCGGACACCACGACCGGGAGCTGGAATACCTGTACGAGCATACGGGACGCCTGCCCGCGATCCGAGGTCTGGACTTTATCAATAACGACTTCGAGGGTGTAACCTGCCGCGCGCTGGAGTGGTGGGAAGAAGGCGGCATTCCCATGATCTGCTGGCATACCGGTCCGGATTTCAAGTCCGGTCTTAAGGACGCCCGCCGCAAGAATATCGACTGGACGCAGGCTTTCCGACCGACCAGCAAGCTGTATAAGAGCCTTGTCAGCGGTATGGACCGCGCTGCGCCGTACCTGCATGCGCTGAAGGAAGCGGGCGTCGTTGTGCTGTGGAGGCCGTTTCACGAGGCGGACGGCGGCTGGTTCTGGTGGGGCAAGGGCGGCGGAGAGAACTTCAGAAAGCTCTGGCGGCTGATGTATACCCGCTATACCGAATACTGGGGACTGGACAACCTGATCTGGGTGCTGGGTTATTCCAGCACAAATGAGGAAATGAAGGCGTGGTATCCGGGCGATGATTACGTTGACGTGATTGGCGCGGACAGCTATAAGCCTGGCGCGCATGCCGATCTGTATCAGGCGGTTACGGACATCGCGCCGGAGGGCATGCCGGTTTTCCTGCATGAGTGCGGCACGATGCCGACCGAAGAGGACATGAAGGAAGAAAACGCGCCGTGGGCGCTGTTCATGATCTGGCACAGAGAGCGGCTGATGGATGAATCCAGCAACAGCCGGGAGTCTCTGTACAAGACCTATAACGGCGATTACTTCATTACGCTGGACGAGCTGCCGGCCTTTGGCCCGCAGTAAAAGTGAATGACCGCAAGAGGTTGCATGACAGCGCATGATATGGTATGCTGAGTATACAAAAGGAATCATGAAGGAGGGGCAGGGATGATGAATCGGAAATGGACTGCGAAGGCTTTTGCGTCGATGGTGCTGAGCCTGATGCTGATGTGTGTCTGCACGTTTGCGATGGCTGAGGATGTGACGATTCCGATTGTCAATATCACTTCGGAGGGTCCGCTGACGGATTGGGTCAGCAAGGAAGACGTCCGAGATGCGGTTCTGTCGTTTGAAGATCCGGCGACGGGCAATGCTTTTACCCGCGAAATCACCATTCAGCCGCAGGGCTCCAGCTCCCTGTATTATCCCAAGAAGAACTTCACCATCAAGATGAAGGAAGAGGGCGTGGAGGTTGTGCCGGCTTGGGGCGTACAGAAGAAGTACTGCTTCAAGGCCAACTATGTGGACCCGACCCATGCCTGCAATATCGTCTCTGCCCGCCTTGCCGCGCAGATGAACGAGCGCTATGGCCTGCATGCGGGTACGCCCAATCACGGCGCGATCGACGGTTTCCCGATCTGGGTAACCTTAAATGGCGAACCGGCGGGTCTTTATACGTGGAATATCCCCAAGGATGAGTGGCTGTTCGCGATGGATGGGGAGAATGAGAACCATATCGTCATGTGCGGCGAGGCGCACAGCCCGGGCGTTTACTTCCAGACGGATTATTATGAGCTTGATGATGAATGGGCTGTGGAAGTGGGCGGCAACAATTCCAAAACGGTTGAAAAGTATGCCCGTCTTGTCCGCTTTGTCAATACGTCGACGGATGAGGAATTTGTCCGCGACTTCGATCAGTATCTGAATCTGGACGCGTGCCTCAACTATTATGTCTTCATGATCCTTTCTCTGGGCCATGACAACGACTCCAAGAACATGCTGATGGTTACCTACGACGGTCTGGTCTGGTATCCGACGCTGTACGATCTGGACTCCCTGTGGGGCATCAGCTCGGACGGCAGAAGCGAGGCTGAAGGCGATGTCGGCTGGCTGATCTACTCTCAGAACCGTCTCTTTGAGCGCATCCGTCAGAACTTCGGCCTGAAGATGGTCGAGCGCTATCATGAGCTGCGCTCTGATATCCTCTCCGCGGAAAATATCTGGGGACAGTTTGTTGCCTTCAGAAACGCCGTTCCGGCGGAATACTTTGAGCAGGACGCTGCGATGTGGAATCCCACCGGCGAGCTGATCCGCAGCTACGAGCGGATGGACCAGCTGATGGATGCGTATATTCCGGTTCTGGATGAGTATTTTGCCTATAAGCCGGCGGCGAAGGGCGAGTAAAAATCGGCAATTGAATACGGGGCAAACCCGCAGAAATGCGGGGACGCAAAGTCAGGAGCCTGAAGTGCCTGAGAGGGCAAAAAGGTCGTTCGGCTGCAATGAAGACTACGGTCTGATTGCAGCCTTTTTCTTTGAGAGAACATATCTGGAAATTGTTAACGA
>JAFQQU010000307.1 GCA_017410445.1 Clostridia bacterium
CCCTGTGATATACTGCAAGCAGCATCTGAAGCATACGAACGGAGGCTGAAATGAATGGATCTTACCCGCGTTTTTGAACTGATCGATCAGCGCAGAGAGCGCTATTACGACCTGCTGGAGGAAGTCTGCAATCTTGAAAGCGGGTCTTCCGATTTTGACGGAGTCCGCCGCGTCAATAAAGCGCTGTGCGATTTTGCGCTCGAACGCGGTTTCTCCGTAAAGGTCGTCGAATACGAAAATGCCGGCGCCTGCTCCCTCATCTCCATGAACGACGAGGCTGACCAACCCGCCTTGCTCCTCTCCGGGCACATGGACACCGTCTATGACCGCGGCCTGTTCGGCTATCCGCCCTGCCGCCGCGAAGGAGATATCCTCTATGGCCCGGGTACTTCGGACTGCAAGGGCGGCATTCTCGTCGCGCTTCTGGCCATGGATGCTCTGAAATCCGCCGGATACACCGAACGCCCCGTCAGGCTCTTCCTGCAGTGCGACGAGGAGGTCGGCAGCCGCTATTCGGCCGGACAGTCCATTCAATGGATGATCGACGAAGCGAAGCGCTGCGCCGCATTCCTCAACTGCGAGAGCGGCCATCCCGGTAAAATCACGCTGCGCCGCTGTGGAATCCTCAAGATGATCATTGCGGTTCACGGCAAGGCCGCCCATGCCAAGGACTACTTCACCGGAGCAAGCGCCGTCGTCGAGGCGGCGAGCAAAATCCTCCGGCTGCACAAAAAGGGCGAGCCGGGCGGCGTCAGCTACAACTGTACGCTGGACGCTCCGAAGATCGCCAGCAACATCGTTCCGGAGCGCTGCGATATCGTCATCGACATCCGCATCGCAAGCATGAAGCAGGCAGAAGAAGCCTCTGCCTTCGTCCACACGGTTGCAAAGGAATGCAGCATCAGCGGAACCTCCGGCGAGGTCATCTATGAAGACATGCGCCCGCCGATGGAATGGTCCGAGCGGAATCAGGCGCTGTTCGACAAGATCAACCGCATCTGTGCAGCCCATGGCCTCCCGACCTATGAGCCCAACTTCAGCGGCGGCGGCTCTGATGCGGCGGATGTTTCGGTCGCCGGTGTTCCGTGCGTCGATTCTCTGGGCATCGAAGGCGCAGAGTACCACACCATCAACGAATACTGCCGCCTCTCCTCCATGGAAGAGCGCGCCCGCATGCTGGCCGCAGTATGCGTCGATTTTGACAACTGAAACATACAGCGCAGCCGACCGTCCCAATCTGAGACAGCCGGCTGCGTTTCATCTGTTCATTATTTCTGGAATCCTGTTATAATCAGTCGTACAGGCGGTACTTTATCGCTTTTTCGGCAAATGCCGCAATGCCTGCCCTGTGTTCCTCAACCAGCTGCGCGCTCGTTTTCTCGCCCTTGCGGTATTCGTCCGTTCCCAGCAGCTTGTCGAGCGGATAATGGTCCTTGTTCAAGTAGTTGTACCGGAGAAACTCGAACTTATCCCCCGCAATCGCCCGGATTTCATCCATCAGAATCAGGCCGCCCTCAAACACATCGCACGCTTCCCGGTCGATAATGTGCATCTGCACGCCATGACACAGCACGCCCGGATGCTTCGAAAAGGTCGGGCAGAACGAAGCCCTTCTGAAATGCAGGCCGGGCAGTTTATGAGCAGCCATGCGCTTCTCAAGCTCCGCCGAATCCAGAAACGGCGCGCCGATCAACTGGAACGGCTGCGTAGTGCCGCGTCCCTCGGAAACATTGGTGCCCTCAAAAATGCAGGTACCCAGATAAACCAGTGCGGCGTCCAGCGTGGCGCAGTTGGGCGACGGCGCGACCCACGGAAGATCGGTATCATCCAGATACATACTCCTCCGCCACCCCTCCAGCGGAACTACCGTCAGATCCAGCTTCAGTCCCATATAATCCCTGGCATACAGCGCAAATTCGCCGATGGTCAGCGCATACCGGGTCGGCAGCTGATATCCGCCCACAAACGACGCAAGCTCCGGCCTGATCACCGTACCGCACATCTTCACGCCGCCGACCGGGTTGATCCGGTCCAACACAACCATGCTCTTTCCCGCGCGGTCGCAGGCTTCCATCGCATATGCCATCGAATACATATAGGTATAGAAACGCGCGCCGACGTCCTGAATATCGAACACCAGCACGTCAAAGGTGTCGAGCATCTCTTCGGTAAAATGGGCGTCCTTGCCATACGCGCTGAACACCGTAACGCCGGTCGCTTCATCCACGCAGGTGTCGACCCGTCCGCCCGCCTGCACATCTCCGCGGATTCCGTGTTCGACCGCGTACAGCGCGGTCAGGTTGAACTTCTCCGCAATGATATCAATGGTGCTTCGCAGATTATGGTCAACACCGGTCGGATTGGTCATCAGGCCGACCCGCTTTCCTGTCAGCTTATCCGCCGCAAGATCAATCCGGTCAATTCCGCTCAGAACATGTGCTTTCGGCATTCCGACTCCCCCTTGCAATGCATTGCCGCCCGCGCTCGCTCAGGTGTCTCCATCCGGAACGTGCTTCTTCTGCGGCCATCATGTCATCATTCTATACCAAACGGAACAGAGCGTCAATATCCGGGTATATACAAAAAAGAATCGGAACCCAAAGCTCCGATTCTTTCTGGTGCGGTCGACGGGACTTGAACCCGTACCCATTGCTGGACACGCCCCTCAAACGTGCGCGTATGCCGATTCCGCCACGACCGCAGAAATTCAATTTGCTGCGCTTTTCGCTGCAACGTTGAATATTATACCCTCTCTTTTCCGGCTTGTCAATATCTTTTGCCAATTTTACGTTGTCTGAACATTTCTTTCCCCCGTCCGAATCTCATTGACATCCGCTGCAAAAAAACGTATCATATATTTATCAAATATCCGGAGGCACCATTCATGAACCCTGTCGTTCTCATCACCGGCGCGTCCCGCGGCATCGGAGCCGCCTGCGCGCGCCGTTTTGCCCGGGCCGGCTGGTCCGCAGTCATCCTCTACCGTTCCCGCCGCGACCTTGCCGAATCCCTCTGTCGAGAGCTTATTTCCGAAGGGCAGGACGCTTTTTCCGTTCAGGCCGACATTTCCGACCGGGCTCAGGCATTTTCCGCCGTCAAGACCGTCCTCACCCGCTACCGCCGCATCGACGCGCTTATCAATAACGCTGCCATCGCGCAGCAGAAGCTGTTCACCGACATCACAGAAGAAGAATGGGACGCCAGGTTCAACGTCAATGTAAAAGGCGCATTCAACATGACTCAGGCCGTGCTTCCCGGCATGATTTCCCGCCGCAGCGGCGCCATCGTCAACGTCTCCTCCATGTGGGGACAGGTCGGCGCTTCCTGCGAGGTGCACTATTCTGCGGCGAAGGCCGCGCTCATCGGCATGACAAAAGCGCTGGCGCAGGAGGTCGGTCCTTCGGGCGTAAGGGTGAACTGCATCGCGCCGGGCGTCATTCAGACCGACATGAACGCACATCTCGATGAAGAAACCATGAAGGATCTCAGCGATTCCACGCCGCTCATGCGCATCGGCACGCCGGACGAAGTTGCCCGGGCCGCCCATTTCCTGTGCACGGATGCATCTTCGTTCATCACCGGACAGGTGCTGGGCGTAAACGGCGGCTTTATTATCTGACTTAACCTTCAAAGGAGGCCTCATCCATGCAGCAGCTGACCGGTATCGAACGAATGACCAATCTCCTCAAGCACAAGCCCGTCGACCGAATCGGCCTGTTCGAGCATTTCTGGAACGACACGCACCGCGCATGGGAGCAGGCGGGCGCAGTCCGTCCGGAAGATTCCTTTGACGATCTGTTCGGCTTCGACATGA
The DNA here is from genome assembly GCA_017410445.1 of Clostridia bacterium. Lineage (GTDB taxonomy): Bacteria > Bacillota > Clostridia > Christensenellales > Aristaeellaceae > RGIG2066. Next base: position 3,815 of record JAFQQU010000307.1, read on the forward strand.
ACGAATCCTGGGCGCTCAACCTGATGGCTGATATCGATTTCAAGCCGCAGGTTCTGGAAGAAACCGAGGACACCGTCCTCATGCTCGACGGAAACGGCGCCATGCTCCGCCGCCACAAGAAGCACGACTCAACGCCCGAGCACGTCGGCTACAAGATTCAAACCCGCGAGGACTGGGAGGAAAAGGTCAAGCCCCTGCTCGTCCCCGACCCGCGGCGCATCAATTTTCATGCCTACCGAGCCATGAAAGAGCACTGCCGCGAGAAGAACCGCTTCTTCGTGCTCTCCGGCATCAACGTATTCGAAGCCATTCATCCACTCATCGGCCATGTCAATTTCCTCATGTCCATGGCGCTCGATCCCGAATGGGTCGAGGATATGGTGAAGACCTATACCGACCTGATTCTCAATCTTCAGGAAATCCTCTTTGAAAAGGAAGGCAAGCCGGACGGAATCTGGTATTATGAGGACATGGGCTACAAGGGCAGCCCCTTCATGTCCCCGGCCATGTACAAAGAGCTCATCATGCCCGGCCACAAACGTACCTTCGACCACGCGCATGCGCATAATCTTCCGGTCATCGTGCATTCCTGCGGTTTCGTCGAGCCGCTCCTGCCCGATATGGTAGAAGCCGGCATGGATATGCTGCAGGTCATCGAGGTCAAGGCCGGCATGGATCTTCTGCGCATCCATAAAAACTTCGGCGAGAAGATCGGCCTGATGGGCGGAATTGATGTGCGCACACTCTACTCAAACGACTTCGCCGTCATCGACCGGGAGCTTGAATCAAAAATTCCCTTTGTCAAGCAGGGCTTCTCGTATGCGCTTCATTCGGATCACTCCATCCCCTGCACCGTGAACATCGAGTCCTATCGCCACTTCATCGAGAAAGGCCTTGAACTGGGCACATACTGATCCGCATCATCTCTCAGAACCGGGCGCATCTGTCCGGTTCTTTTTTCATGCACATTTTTCCGCTCATGCAGATCCTCTCTTCCGCTCAAACTATGTCCGTTCTGCCAAGGACTTCGACAGGGAGGGATCAACATCCGAAATGCCAGGTCCCTGCTCGGCCTGCCGGTCATTCAGGGCGGCAAACGGCTGGGGCGCGTTTCCTATGTGCTGACCGACGATCAGCTTCGTTCTGTCAGCGGCCTGTTTCTTCACTGCGGCATGACCGGTTCGCGCTTCATCGAATGCGCTCAGCTCGATCTGATCGGCGAGACGGCCGTTCTTGCAAACGCTTCAGGAAAGCGCATGCCGCTCAACCGACAGCCGCTGCTGCGCCGGGCGATTTCCGCTGACGGACAGCGCATCGGCGCGATCACCGACGCTGTGATCGACGAGCGCACATTTGCCATCCGGGCGCTCGAGCTCTCCCGCGGCTATCTGGACGACCTGACAGGCGGCCGCGAATGCATCCGGCAGTTCACGGTTCATAAACACGGCGACGTCGTCGTCGGGCAATCGGAAGGAGGGAAACTGACATGAAGGCTTCCGCCATCGGAGGAATTGTTACCGGCCTCGCCATCGGCGCGGCTGCAGCGGGCGCATACGGCATGATGAGCCGCCAGCAGCAGAGAAAACTGCGCACCATGGCCATGCGCTCCGGCAAGATGCTGACCAACAAGGCCAGCGAGCTGTTCGGAAAGTAAATATCTTTCATCTGCGGAGAATGATTCACCGGAATCTTTCTCCGCATCTTCGCATATTATATAGGTAGGAGGCTCATACATGCCCGTTCGTCGCCGACTGATGCTGATTCTCCTCGTCCTCGCCACAGCGCTTATCACATATCTATGGCGGGCACAGGTTCTGCTGCTCGTGCGCCTTCTCCTGGGCGGCGGCACGGTGGCGTATCTGTTTTATCCGGTCAGTCAGTGGTTTCAGAAGAAATTCCGGATCGGCCGCGTCCTTTCAATCCTCTGCTCATTCCTCTGCGCAGCGCTGGTGGTCTCGGCGGCCGCGCTTCTTCTTCTGCCTCCGCTGGTCCGTCAGATGCGCGATATCATCTCCGCGGCTCCCGCCTTTTTCGGGTCGGTCCGGTCGCAATTTCAATCCTTCAACGCCTCACTGTCCGGCCTGGGCCTTTCGCGCCTCTCTCTTCCGGAGCTGAATCTGGATCGGATGATCTCTTCCCTTCCGCCGCTTCTGGGCGGCACCGCATCTTTCGCAGGTTCCATCGTCAGCGCGTTCACTGAATGGACGCTCTCCTTCATGCTGGGCTACTATATCCTGCGGGACCGGGAGCGCGTTCTGCTCCGGCTGGAACTGCTTGTCCCGTCGGCATTCCGGAAAACGGCGCTGTGCATTGTCTCGGATGTACACCGGGAGATCACCTCCTTCCTGCGCGGGCAGCTGCTCATCTCGCTGATTGTCGCCGGACTCTCTGCCTTCGCGCTCATGCTCGCTGGCGTGCGCTCCTTCCTCGCGCTCGGCCTGATTGTCGGCCTGTTCAATATGATCCCGTATTTCGGCCCGCTGCTGGGCGCTGTTCCCGCCGTTCTTATGGCGCTTTCTCAGGGCCTACCGACAGCCCTTCTCGCAGCATTTTCCCTGTTTGCCGTTCAGCAGCTGGACAGCATCTTTATCAGCCCCCGTATTATGGGCGCGCTGACCGGACTTCATCCGGGCACGGTGCTTCTGGCCATCACGCTGGGCAGCAGTCTGTCCGGAATCCTCGGCATGCTGCTCGCCATCCCATCCGCTCTCGCAGTCCGGGCGATTTTCCGCGTTTTAGCCGCTCGAAAGGCTGCAGTATAATCACATTGAACGAACTTACGTTCTTATTTTGAAAGGTTTTTATGAAAATTGACAGGAACGCACGAAAAGGTTTGAAAAATTCACAAGTATGGTATATAATAGGAGTAAGTCAGCATTTCTTCATGCGGAAAGGCGGTGTGCTATGAACAGCAGACTGGGAGATACGAGGCAATATCCTGTGCCGACGAGCGAAACAAATTCTCCTGAGGAGATCCTCAGGAAGGTTTATGATGCTCTGAAGGCCAAGGGATATGACCCGATTACGCAGATTGTCGGATATATCCTCTCCGGCGATCCGACGTATATTACCAGCTACAATCAGGCACGCTCGCTGATTCGCAGGCTGGAGCGGGATGAAATCCTTGAGGAGCTGGTTCGCTCCTACATCCGTCAGTTGGAAGCGTAATCTATGATGAAGCGGATTCTGGCGCTCGATGTGGGCGAAAAGCGGATCGGCGTCGCCGTGTCCGACCCGATGGGCTGGACGGCTCAGGGCGTGGAGACCATCTTCACCCGCGGCGCCGAAAAGGATGTCGAAAGAATCGCCGAGCTGCTCCGTGAATACGATACGGACCGGCTGGTCGTAGGCCTTCCCCGCTCTCTGAACGGGCAGACGGGGCCGCAGGCCGAGCGGATTATGGCCTTTGTAAGCCATCTGACCGAACGGGGCTGGCAGGTGCGCTATCAGGACGAGCGTCTGACGACAGCGCAGGCGCACCGGACCCTGATCGAGGGTGACGTCAAGCGCGCTCAGCGCAAACAAGTGGTCGACAAGCTGGCGGCGACCTATATTCTTCAGAGTTTTCTCGATGCAGGCGGCTGGAAGGAAATCAAGCCCCTCATTCGAATTACCGATGTACAGATTTGGAAAGGTGGTCATCCCATGGAGAACAACAATATGGAAATGGACAATATCATTGAGCTGGTTGACGAAAACGACAATCCCATTCGTTTCGAGCATATCATGACCGTTCAGTTCGAGGGCGAAGACTATGTCCTGCTCGCGCCGGTTGATCCGACCGAGGACATGGATGAGGACGAAGTGCTCGTTCTTCGCATCGACAACGATGAAAACGGCGACGAGATCTATGTAAGCGTCGAAGAAGACGATATCGTTCAGAAGGTCTTTGAGAAATATCTGGAAATCGTTGAGTCTGACGACGAATAATTCATCTGTATTCTGCTGCTGCGGATTGATTTCTGCAGCAGTATTTTTGTAAGGAGTTGTCTGTTATGAGAGAAATCACCGTCATCCGCCCCAAGCGCATGGAAGCAGCCGCTGTCGGCCTGGTACTCGAAATTGACGGCAAGAAAGTCGGCAAGCTCGGAAACGGCGGGCAGGCTTCTGCTCAGATCGATGAGAACAGCCATGAGCTGTATATTCACGGAGGTCTCTTGGCCGGAAAAGCCTTTTCTGCAAAGCTTTCTATTCCCGCCGGTCCGCATTCCTATACCTTCCAGATCGACATGCTGTCCATCACCAACGGATACAAGCCGGTCCTGCGGCCGACCGACG
>JAFQQU010000308.1 GCA_017410445.1 Clostridia bacterium
GACGCGCTGCTGCTGTCCGCCGGAGAGCTCGCTGGGCTTTCGGTCCATCAGCTCGTCGATCTGAACCAGTTTGGCGGCCTCAAGGGCTTTCTGATTCATGACGTCCTTCGTGAGCTTGTCCTTGCCCTTGAAGTTTTCGAGGGGGAAGCGGATGTTCTGGCGGACAGTCAGGTGCGGATAGAGCGCGTAGTTCTGGAAGACGATGCCGACGCCGCGCTTCTCGGCGGGCAGGCCGGTGATATCGTCTTCGCCGAAGAAGATCTGTCCGGAGGTGGGCTTTAAAAGGCCGCTGATCAGGTTGAGCGCGGTGGATTTGCCGCAGCCGGAGGGGCCCAGCAGGCCGATCAGCTTGCCGTCCGGAATTTCGAAGGTGAAGTCGCTGACGGCGACGACGTCGCCGCCTACCTTTTTGTTGCGGTTGGGAAAGGTCTTGGTGAGGTTCTTCAGAACGATTTTCATGCCGTATTCCTCGCTTTTCTTGGGTCGGATGGGAAAAGTATCCTTCAGCCGGTGAGAGAAAAGATGCTTCTTTATAACATATGCAGCTTCATTGTAGCCCAAGCATGCGTTCAAGTCAACGGGCGCGGGGGCAAATAACGAACAATTTCCACGGCGCCGGGAACGGGAAGCTCCTGAAAGGACGGCGGGCGGGGCGGCGAAAATATCTGTGGACGCGTACGTCGGTTTGTGGTAAAATTATTGTAATATGCTATATATGTCAGCCGTCCGCCGGACCGGACGGTTTCTGATATACGGGAGGGGAAAGCATGAACCTGTTCGGAAATGGCGATATGACCAGGCTGATGGAGCAGAAGGCCCTGACGCAGGCGCTGACGATGAGCGAAGCGATTGAACTGATGAAGGAAGAGTCGTGTTTGCGGCCGGTCCGCGAGACGCTGGAGAAAGCGTGCGGAAAGGAAGGAATGTCCCGGAAAGCGCTGGAGGAGTATCTGATCGATCTGATTCTCAACAGCGACCCGAAGATGACCCGGGATAATGTGCGCCATAACGTACGCCTGTGGACGGGTGACGACAAGCTGTCTATCAAGCGGGAGTGGGCGCTCCGGCTGGCGCTGGTTTTCGGCCTGTCGCTGGAGGAAACGGAGATTTTTCTGGCGCGCACCTGTCAGGAGGGACTTCATTGGCGCGATCCCCGGGACATCGCGTTCATCTTTGCCGTGCAGAACGGACTGAATCTTTCGGAGACCGGCGAGCTTCTTGAGGAGCTGGCAGCTGCGCCGGAAGGGCTGCTGACCGTACCGGAGCAGGAGGAGATGAAGGAGATCTTCACCGAGCAAAACTCCTCCGACGTCCGCACGCTCTCTACCAAGGAGGAGCTGACCGCCTATCTGAAGGAGAATCAGAGCTGCCTGGGCGGCTTTCACAATACGGGCTATGATTTCTTCCGGAAGTATCTGGCGACGATCGGCTGGAAGAAGCGCACCCGGCAGGAAGAGCAGGCGCTGGAAGAGAAGCGGCAGAAGAGCGGCGGAGCGAATGATCATCTGCTTTACGAGGAAGAGGAAGTAACCACGCGCGATGTTCTGGACTTCTGCATGTTCGATAAGCTCATTCCCCGCGTGCGGCGTGCGGTCAAGGGCCAGTCGGCCGAGCCGGACCGGCTGCTGAACGGCCTTAAGAAGGAGCTGCGCAAGGGCCTGCCGGAGGAAACCGAGTTTTCCCGCATGGTCAACCGCAAGACCGATATCAACCGTAAGGTGCTGATGCTGCTGTTTCTGGCGACCGACGGTGAAATGCCCGCCGAGAGCATTGAAGAGCAGCTGAGCAATGAACAGGCCTATGAGGAAATGATTGATTCCTGGGAGCCGGAGGACATCGTCGAGGACCGCTATGAGCGCATGAATACCATGCTCAGCCAGTGCGGCTTTGCGCAGATTGATCCGAGAAACCGGTTCGACTGGATCTGCCTGTACTGCATGAGCATCGAGGACGCCGTCCTGATCGACGGACGCATGCAGCGCTTCCTGTCCGATATGTTCGAGGTGCAGGTAGACGAACCGCTGGCCGGCTACAGCGAAGAGGACGGCGGGGAAGATATCTTTAAGAAGATCTGGGAAATGAAGTTCAAGGATTAAGCTCCGATATGATACTCTCTCCTCAGAGACAAAACATATAAAGGAGAGTTATCCATGGATTATAGAAAAGCGCTTGAAGCGGGTTCTGTGCTTGATTTTCCCGGCATGCAATGCACCTTGGAGGAGGAAGTCGGCCGCGGTTCAAACGCGATTGTCTACAGGGGCTGGTATCCCGATCTGCTGAACCCCGGTCAGCGCCATATCGTGCTGATCAAGGAGCTGTTTCCCTTTCACATCCGGCGCGGGATTTACCGCGGGGACGATCTGAGCATCGTCCGCACCGAAGAGGGGATTTCTACCTGGGAAACCCACAGGCGCAGCTTTGAATACGGCAACGAGGCGCATCTGAGGCTGCTGGAGAAATATCCCGATCAGATCGGCGCAAACCTGAATACCTATGCGCTCAACGCCACCCATTACACCGTTCTGGGCTTCACGGGCGGCCGCAGCCTGGAGCAGGAATTCAGCGGTCCGGCGGCCAATCTCAGGCAGCTGGCGCGGATGATGCTGGGCGTGCTGGACGCGCTGGAATCGTTTCACGAGAGCGGGCTTCTGCATCTGGACATCGCGCCGGACAATATTCTTCTGATCGGCAGGGCTCCGAAGGAGCGCGTGATGCTAATCGACTACAACAGCGTATATGACATGAACGCGGCAGCCGCCGCGCCGCATTTCAGCGTGAAGGCCGGCTATACTGCGCCCGAGGTATGCAAGGGCAGCCTGAGGAGTATCCGGGAAGCGGCAGACCTGTATTCGGCAGCCGCGGTGTTCTATCGCCTGCTGACCGGCACGGCGCTGACCGCGTTTCAGACGGTCCGCCCGACCCCGCCGGACGCATCGGGCTGCGAATGCCTGAGAAACATGCCGGATACCGTCCGCAGCATGGTGAACGCCATCCTGAGAAGGGGCCTTCAGACCATGCCGCGCATGAGATACGGCTCCGTTCAGGAGATGCGGGAGGCATTTGAGGAGCTGATCGACCGCATCGACGGCGTCGGCGTCACGCACTGGGCGCTGTGGGAGGCCGGAAAGCGCAGCGTGGACCGGACCATCCGCGAGAACCCTGCGTATGCATTCATCAAAGAGGAAACGAAGCTCCTGCCGGTCAACGCGGAGAGCGAGGACAACGGCGTTGTTCCGGTGAACGAATATATCGAGGGGCTGACCGGACAGACGGGCGGCGGCATCTTGCTGACCGCTCCCGGCGGCATGGGCAAGACCACGGCCATGCTGCGCGCGGTGCACGGACAGGCGGCGCGGTATTCCCCGCAGAGAAGCGCGATCGCCTATGTGTCCCTCACCGGCTGGAAGGACGGACAGGGCCCGTTTATTCAGAACAGAATCCTTGAAACCCTTCATTACAAAACCGATACCCACAGCTACGAGGACGCAAGGCACATCCTCATGCAGCTGCTGGACGCGCCCATCAGAACGAAGGACGGCGACCGGCCGGTGCTTTTGATTCTGCTGGACGGACTGAACGAGGCGACCGGCAATACGGCTGCGCTGAACGAGGAAATTCTGGCGCTGTCCCAAAAGCAGGGAGTGCGGCTGCTGGTATCGAGCCGCAGCGACGGGGCGGAGCTGCCGTTTGAGAAGGTCTCCCTGAGAGAGCTGACGGAGGAGGACGTCTCTTCCGCGCTGGCGGAGGACGGCCTGCTCATGCCGGAGGATGCGGGCATGCAGGCGCTTCTTAAAACGCCGCTCATGCTATCCATCTTCCGGGAGGCGTCGGCTGCGGAGGAGAAGCAGCTGAGCGTTCAGACGCAGGATGAGCTGATGAAAGCGTATATGAACGCGCTGATCAGGAAAGAGCTTTCCCGCCTGCCCGACGATGCGGACGAGAGATGGCGGATCGAGGCGGCGGTTCATTATGTGCTGCCGGCCCTTGCCGCGGAGATTCAGAAACGGGACGGCCTTGCCGGGGACCGCGAGCTGCTGACGGAGGCGGAAAAGTGCTTCCGGCTGTTTGCCTCAAGGATTCTGAGAAACGCGTTTCCCGAGTGGATCGGCCGCAGCGCAGCCATCCGGGGCGATGCGGAAAACGCCGAGCAATGGTACGGAGAGATCGTTCACGGGCTTCTGTGGAAGCGGATGGGCCTGCTGGTGCGCGGAGACGGCGGATACCGGATCGCGCATCAGATCATCGGAGAGTATCTGCTGGGCGTGGAGAAGGTCAATCACCGGAGGATCGCCCGGAGGCAGGCGGTTCAGAGAGGACTGATCGGGGCGGCCGTTCTGGCGGCGCTCGTTCTGGCGGCGCTCGGATACCGGGAGCTGATCCGCCCGCAGCCGTACAGTGCGCAGCTGGCGGATACGGTCATCAATTACGGCCTGAAGGCATACCGGCAGGCAGGCGATCAGTATGAAATCGTCCGGGAGCTGATGGACTGCGTGTTGGAGACGCCCGGCGAGTATGAGAGCGCAAAGTGGATGTATGACAATCAGGCCGAGCGCATGACCCTCACCGGCGTGAACGGAGAAATGGCGCTTGCCTGGGCCAACAGGATGCTGGAGAGCGGCAAGGTGATGCCCGGCTCCCTCGTCCCGATGGACGGGGACCGGTATACCGAGCTGATCGGCCTGTATGAGGCCCGGACGGAGGAATATGCATGGCATCTGAGCGTTGTCGATTATCTGATGAACAACGAAAAGGCCTATGAGATGTATGCGGAGAGCTATCTTCCGCTGCTGGATCAGCTGATTGAAACGGATGCGGATATCGCTGCGACGCTGTATCAGATTGCGTGCATGCAGCATGCGGAGGGCATGTATGAGCTCGGATCAGCCGAGCGGGAGTCCTATACCGCCGTAGCCGCGGCCAACAGCCGGATGAAGACGCATTTTGCGGAGGGCATGGACGCCGCCGCGCTGACGGCCAGACTCAACGAGGCACAGGCACTGAGAAATTCGCTCAGCTCCGGGCTGTACAGCCACGGCGCTGCGGGGAAATTTGACTGGTAGGGGAGATTGGAAGCATGAAAAGACTGCTGGCGGGAATTCTTGCCGCGCTGCTGATGCTGTGCGGCTGCGCGGCCTCTGCGGAGGAGAAGAGCACGGCCACCAAGGTGTGCTCGGACTGGTTCGACTATCTGTATGCCATGGAGTGTGCGTATTCCAACCTGCTCCGCGCGGCGGAGGCGGCGGAGGCGTTTACGGACGAGCCTTCGTGGGAGAAGCTGCAGATTGCCAGGATGGCCATCGCGAGGGCGGAGCGGTATGTTGAGAAGCGCGGACTGGACGATCCGCTGATGACGGCGGACGACTATGTCGATCTGATGCTGGAGGACAAGGACGTTTCGTTTGTATCGGAGTCCGGCGATCAGTACGGAGCGGAGCAGCAGGCCATTATGGATCATCTGATGGTGCTCCGGGAGCATATGGAGGCGGATATCTACACCGACTTCGAAATGAAGGTGGTTTCTGATCTGATTGACCACTATCAGAAGATCTGCGGGATCGGATATCAGTATCTGGCGATCTCCACCGATTACCTGCTGGCCACGCTGCAGGATGCAGAAATGACCGAAACCATGGATCAGATGACGGGGACCTATCTCCTGCAGACGGAGGCGTACAGAACGCATATAACCGATACCGTGGTGCTCAAGAAGAATGCTGACGACGTTCTGGATCAGTATGCCGGCCTTGAAGTGGAATTCAAGAAGCTGCTCGCGGCCAGCGAGGCCGCCAAGGACGTCTATGTGAAGGCGGTGGAAACCGGCGATCTGAGCGAGCTCATCAGCCATATGGCCGTGATTGAGAACCTGCCGGTCATGCTGCCGGATACAGGCTGGAGCATCAACGACGGCTGGGAGGCGACCTATTACTGGCTGGACGCCGAGGGACACGTCGCCATGCCCGGCGAGGCGGATGAGATCGACCGCATTCCGGACGGATACACCATTACTTATCCCGGCGTGAAGCGGGAAGAGGTGATTGAGTATTGCGACGGGCTGAAGCTGATGGGGCTGGATCCCTTGAGCTCGACCGAAGAGGACGGCGTGCTTCGGATATACTACACCTTCATGGATTCGGTCTTTGTCTTTGAGTGGGCGGACGGCATGGCAACGATCAACATGCTGGAGAATCCGATGGGATTCGTGCCGTACTGGTATCTGGAAGCGCTGTATACCAAATAATAGAATGAAGAAGGAGCCCGGCGCGGACTGAGATTGGTCCGTGCCGGGCTCTGCGCGTTGACAAAGTCAACGCTTGTGGACGGGGAACTGCGGTTCCCCGCCACTGCCACCCCTCAAGGCGGTATTTTCTGAAAATCTCACGATTTTCCGGGCGAAAATGCAGGGAAAGAAGCATTTTTCTCCGCTGCGCTTCGGAAAATGCCACAAAATTGACGCACATGTCGCCAATTTTGATTGAA
>JAFQQU010000309.1 GCA_017410445.1 Clostridia bacterium
GCATCAAGTTCACTCCCGAAGAGAAGGAAAAGCAGTGGGAGTTCACCGTTAAGATGTACTGCATCATCAAGGACCTGATGGCCGGCAACAAGAACCTGCCCGACGCCTTCGTCGAGGAGAAGGTTGGCCACAACGCCATCGCCGGCGGCTTCCAGGGCCAGCGTCAGTGGACCGACCACTGGCCGAACTGCGACTATCCCGAGGCGCTGCTTTCCTCCACCTTCGACTATGAAGGCGCCCGCGAGCCCTACACCCTGGCCACCGAGAACGACATTCTCAACGGCATGGGCATGCTCATGATGCGCCTGCTGACCCACCGTGCCCAGATCTTCGCCGACGTCCGCACCTACTGGAGCGGCGAGGCCACCGAGCGCGTCACCGGCTACAAGCTGGAGGGCAAGGCTGCCGAGTCCAACGGCATCATCCACCTGCTCAACTCCGGCGCGGCCTGCCTGGATGCTTCCGGCGTCTGCACCGACGAGAACGGAAACAACGTCATGAAGAAGTGGTGGGAAGTTACCGACGAGGACATCAAGAAGATGACCGACGCTACTGTATGGTGCGAGGCCGGCCAGGACAACTTCCGCGGCGGCGGATTCTCCAGCCACTTCACCACCCGCTGCGAGATGCCCGCGACCATGATCCGCCTGAACCTGGTCAAGGGTCTGGGCCCGGTTCTGCAGATCGCCGAAGGCTGGACCGTAAACCTGCCTGAGGAAGTCTCCGACAAGCTGATGGAGCGCACCAACCCCACCTGGCCCTGCACCTGGTTCGCCCCCCGCTGCGACGGCAAGGACGGCTCCGCCTTCAAGACCGCTTACGAGGTCATGATGAACTGGGGCGCCAACCACGGCGCGATCTCCTACGGCCACATCGGCGCCGACCTGATCACCATGTGCTCCATGCTGCGCATCCCCGTATGCATGCACAACGTCCCCGAGGAGGACATCTATCGTCCCGCCGCGTGGAACGCCTTCGGCATGGATAAGGAAGGCCAGGACTACCGCGCCTGCGCCGCCTACGGCCCGCTGTACAAGAAGTACTAAGCCGACAGCATCGGCTGGCATGAGCTGACGCTACTATAATCCGGCCCTGATGGCAAAGATCAGCCGTCAGGGCCGGTTTTTGCCTTAAACCGATCTTTCTGCAGTCACAGCATATAAAAAACTGCACACAACACGCCCGGCGGACAATAAGTCAAAGTCCTCCGGGCTTCGTTTATCAGATGCGGCTTCTATATGAAGCCAGATCGTTTTCTCCGACACAGAGTATGAGCATTCAAATGATTGACTGATTATTCCCGCTATCCCTTGCTTCTGAAAACAGAAGGCTTTTGCTTGCCATTCTCCTCTGTTATTGCTATAATGATCTCAACGTTAAATCCCTGTATACATAGTCAACAGGAGGGAAACATATGCCGGTCATTCATGAAGATAAAATCATCCTCCGCGCCCTCGCCCACGAATACATGGAATGCGCCATCCTGCCCGTCAACCGGGAGCGTGAACAGCGCGCGCGGCAGACCAACGGCCTTCGGCATGTCCGTCCCCTCGTAACGATTGCCGAGCTTCCGTGGAACGAGCTGAACACAGACGGTCAGCTCACGCTCCACTGCGCCGATCCCGCCGCGCGGGATATGGAGCGCTTCTTCCGCCGCAGCCTGCTTCAGTGGAAGTATTTTCAGGGCGACATGATTCTCGAGCCCTTCTACCGCATCCAGAAGGCATACGACAACACCGGCTACGGCGTGGAGCGGAAGGAAGATATCCTCGCCATCGACCGGACCAACCACATCGTATCCCATCATTATGAAGATCTTCTGGATACCGAGGAAGCGCTTGAGCGGCTTCATCTGCCCGTCATCGCCGCGCGGCCGGACCAAGACGCAGAACGCCTCGCCTTCGCCGAAGAGGTGCTTTCCGGCATCATGCCCGTGAAGCTCGCCGGAACCTATATCTACTGCTCCATCTGGGATCAGATTTCTATGCTGCGCGGCGTCGGGCCGCTGTATCTGGATCTGGCGCTCCGGCCTGAGTTCATGCACGAGACCATGCGTCGCTTCACCGAAATCCACGCCTCCATGATCGACCAGATGGACGAACAGGGCCTGTTCACCTCCGATATCAGGGATCTGCACTGCACGCCCGGCTATTCGGACGAGCTGGACGAAATCGAACGAAAGAACGGCAAAGGCACGCGCGCGTCCGGCTGGTTTCGCGGGCTTGCGCAGCCCTTCTCCTCGGTCTCACCCGAGATGCATGAGGAATTCGAGGTGGACTACATCCGCCCCATCGCCGAGACCTTCGGCTTCACCTATTACGGCTGCTGCGAGCCGCTGCACGACCGTCTGGAGGGCCTCATGAAGATCAAAAACCTCAGAAAGGTCGGCTGCACGCCGTGGGCGGACGTCAACTCCACCGCCGAACAGCTCGGAAAGAACTATGTTCTCTCCCGCAAGCCCAACCCGGCCATGGTTGCCGGCACGCTGGACGAGGACGCCATCCGCAAGGAAGTCCGCGAGACCGCCGAGGCCTGCATCCGGTACGGCTGCCCGTGGGACTATACCCTGAAGGACATCTCCACCGCCTCCTATAAAATCGAAAACCTCACCAGATGGAACGAGGTCGTTCAGGAGACGCTGGATGAGTATTACGGGCGGTAAGCTATCATTGGAGGAATCATCATGCCTACCATTCAGCTGATCGATTACGAAGCCTCCGCCCGCTGCCGGACGGTAAACCTCACCTGCCTCGATTCATTTCCGCCGAAAAACTGCACGTTTGAAGGCGGGAATATCTATGGCCTGTGCGGCGATATCCGCGAGGGCAGCTGGGCGCTTTCATGGGCTTTGGGCGGCCGTTCGGAGCAATCCAGCGGAGAAATTCTGCTGGACGGCGTCCATGCCTTGCAAAAGGATCTTAAAGGGCGTTCCTGCTTCATCGGCGAGCCATATTGTCCATCCATCAATTCCCCATTCCTTCCCGGCTCGGTCAGAGCCTGTCTGACCAAAGCACTGCAAACCGGTCCGACCGGCTGGACGCTTGAAGCGCTTACTGAGGCGTTTAACCTGACGCCCGAACGCTTCGACCGCTCACCGATGCATGTTCAGCATCCACAGAGCTGGTATCTCTCTGCTGCAATCGGCTTTGCAGCCGGAAAAGACGTCTTCTGTTTTCCATATCTGACCGCCCAGACACTCAGGACTGTCGAAAATATGTATGCAGTCGGCGTACTGAATCTGCTCAGCGAATACAATAAAATCATCCTCCTTCCCTCCGTTCACTCCGACAGACTTTCTGCCATCTGCGATCGGATGATCGATACATTCATCCCGGCTTCAACCATCCGTTGTGGCTTTTCCTCTCCGATCAGTCGCTTCAAAGAAATCTGAATCTGCGCTATCATAAAGCCATCGCAACCAAGGAGGAATGTCTTTATGAAGCTGAACACAAATATTCGCCGTCTCCGACTCGAAGCAGGCTTCTCCCAAGAGGAGCTGGGTGCCCGGCTTGGAATAAGCGGTCAGTCCGTTTCTAAGTGGGAGCAGGGCGTAACCTCACCGGATCTTTCGCTCCTTCCGATTCTCGCGGAGATTTTCGGAGTAACCATCGATTCACTGTTCCGCGACCATCCCGAGCGTGCCTATTCAGGCTATGGAAGCCGCCGCTCCGAGCTCCTTGCCGCCTATTCGCACTCGGGCAGCGAGGAGGATTTCAGAGCCGCCGCCGATGCCTTTGCCGAAATCATTCTTCATGGATCACCCTCAGCCGACGACTACCGTTCCTATGCCCAGCTTCACAATATCCGCTCCCGCAGCGATACCGAAACCGCTATCCGCTATTATCGCCGGGCCATTGCAGAAGGCGATCACGCACGCGATCTTTCATGGATGAGCGCCCATCAGGAGCTGACCAATCTCCTGCACCGCATCGGCCGGCTGGAAGAGGCCATTGATGACTGGCGTTCATGGTGCATTCAGGAGCCCGGCTGCTGCTGGGCGCATGTTTCCTACGCTCATGCGCTGGATCTGGCCGGATACCGGGATGAAGCATATGATCAGGCATCGACCGCTGTATCGCTCAATCCGGATGATCTCAACGCGCAGACCATCATGGGCGACCTATGTGCAAAGGTCGGCAGACTGGAGGAGGCCTGCACTCACTGGGACAGAGCTTACGAGCTCGACCCAACCCAGATCTCCTGCCTCTTTTCCAAGGCGGAAGCCTTTGCCGCAGTTGGCCGCATCGGCGATGCCATCAATCAATTCCGTCGAATCCTGCATTGGCTGGAGGAAAACGGCTACAATCCCGTCATCGAGGGTGAGTATCCGCGAAAGCGTATTCGGGAATTGATGGACGAAAAATAGGATCATAAACGAAACTGTCCCGGACTGCGATGATGCGGTCCGGGACAGTTTCGTTGCATTCACCCGCTGGAACGAGGTCGTTCAGAAAACGCTGGATGAGTATTACGAGCGGTAACAGCTGAATATACCAAAGCGCCTCCCCGAAGTCTCGGAGAGGCGCTCTGGCGTTAGGAGGTGACAAATTGGAGGGATAATTGGAGGCTTTTATATTTCATCAGCAGGAACGGAGGCTCATTTCCCGTCGGTTCCGCAGGCGCATTTCTTCGCGCACTCGCGTGCATGAGGGCATCCGATGCATTTCTGCCCGCTTTTCTTTGCCCGGACGACATACCATGCCGCAAGGCCCAGAACCGCCAGAAGGACAACGACGATGATGATGTTTTCCATACTGATTACTCCTTTTTTTTACCGCCCGTCACACCTCTGGTGCGCCGGGTACGCTTCGGCAAATCTTCGATTTGCTCTCGCTAGTCTGCTTCGCAGACCTCATTACCGCCCGTCACACCTCTGGTGCGCCGGGTACGCTTCGGCAAATCTTCGATTTGCTCTCGCTAGTCTGCTTCGCAGACCTCATTACCGCCCGTCACACCTCTGGTGCGCCGGGTACGCTCAGTTTTGTTTAC
>JAFQQU010000310.1 GCA_017410445.1 Clostridia bacterium
ATGAAGAAGAACACGAAGAAAGTTATGATCGGCGGAAATCCCCGGTCAAACGCGTGAACGTCCGCCTGATCGATGTTTTCAAACGCATTCGATTCATGGAATTTTCCGCATATGCCCTCAAACCCGCCCGGAACGGCCTCCAAGCCCATAAAGGCGCTGAAGTTCTTTCCGTCGGCGGTGGTGATGGAGAAATGATCGTTTGTCCTGAATCCGACGCGCGGATAGTAATCGGGCTCGCCGAAGATGATGACGCCCGGATATCCTGCTTCCGCGGCCAGCGGCAGCGTCTCTTTGATCAGCATTTCGCCCACGCCCCGGCCCTGATATGCCGGGTCCACGCACAGCGGCCCGAATGTGACGGTCTCATGCCGCTTTGCCCCGTCCGAAACGCACGACCTGCTGTAGAAAATCGCGCCGATGACCTTTCCGTCCTTTACGGCGACGCGGCTCAGCCCGGGCAGATAATCCGCATGAGGCCGGAGCACATGCACCAGATAATGCTCGTCGCAGCCCTTGCGGTATTTGTTGAAGAAGGCCCGCCGGGTCATGCACTCGGTCTCATGATACTCGTCCGGCCGTTCCGGGCGGATTTCGATCTCGTCCCGGCCCATCCTTGTCTTCTTCTCCGGAAACCAGCCCAGCTCAATGCGCACCTCGTCCCGGTCGATATCGTTGTTCGCATAGCAGCAGGCGTCAAAGCCAATCAGAGTGAAGCCCTCGTGCAGATAGAAGCCGATGGCGTTCACATTGCAGGACTGCGTTTCGAGGATGACCGCGCGCCGCCGCTCCAGCCTCGCCTGCTCCTTCGCAATGTTCATGAGCGCGCGGCCGATCCCCTTTTTCTGATAATCGGGGTGAATCCACAGCTCGGTGACTCTCAGGCGGTTCGACCACTTCTCCGGGCAGGTCTCGATGGCGGCAACCAGTTCTCCGTCTTCCACCACGCCCCACGCGCAGGCGTCCTCCCAGTAATCGGCGTAGAGCTTATCGGGAAAGTCGTATTCCTCCGGGCCGTGATGAATGGGCGGATCGACCGGCTCAAGCCGCATATTCATGCTGAATCCGCTGTCCGTGCGGGCGACCTCGACCTTATAAATCCGATCGGTCGTGTAATCAATGGGCAGCGGACGCCCCTTCCACTGCTCCTTCGGCAGATGAATGATTTTATATCCCACTGATTTTTCCACCTTTCAGCAGACAAAAACGCGCAGGAACAGACGCGCGTGCGTTTGCCCCTGCGCTAAAAAACTATTTTAGAACGCGACCTCGCGCTTTTCATTGTGCGCGATATAGGCCTTTTCCATCAGCTCGGTGAGCTCTCTGCCCTCGGTCAGGCCGAAGAGAATTTCCTTGCCGTACAGCACGCCGTCGATGAACTGGCGGATCGGATGCGGCAGGTCCTCGGGGAGCTTGGGTACGATCCAGCCGCCCTCGACATACTTGTTGGATTCCTCGGTCTTGATGCGGATGTCCTTGTCCACCGCCATGACGACGCCCTTGGTGCCGTAGACCTCGAGGATGGCCGGAGTCATCGGGGAAACCAGACTGGTCTCGGAAATGGCGATGGCCTTGTTCTCAAACTCGATCGTGCAGACCGAATTGTCCTCTACCGGATGACCGGTGCGGTCGTTGAACATGGACTGAATGCGCGTGGGCTTGCCCAGCATCCAGCGGGCCAGATACATCGGATGCGCGCCCAGATCCATCATCGCGCCGCCGCCGGTGGTTTCGGGATCATACCAGTAATCGGGCAGCCAGCCGGCCAATGCGCCGTTGTGGCAGTTGCGCACGCGCAGGAGCGTGACGTCGCCCAGCGCGCCGCTCTCGATGGCGTTCTTGATGAAGAGATTCCGGCCCTGACAGCGCTGCGGATAGGAAATGGCGAACTTCACGCCGTTTTCCTCGACCGCTTTGATGACTTCGTCGCAGTCGGCCACGGTCAGGCACATGCACTTTTCAGTGAAGATATGCTTCTTCGCCTTCGCCGCCTTGACCATGACTTCTTTATGCATGTTGGTCGGGGTATCGATGAGCACGGCGTCCACGTCGTCGCGCATGAGCAGCTCGTCGTAATCCGCTACAAACGGTACGCCCAGCTCCTCCGCCCATTCCTGTCCGCGCGCGGCGTCCTCATCCCATACACAGGTGATCTGCGCGTCCGGCTGATCCTGAACAAACTTCGCATAGCCCCTCGCATGAACGTGCCACTTGCTGATCATTGCTACCTTCAGCATATCGAAATCTCCTCCTTCAGTCAGATACTTGTAAAGAACCGGGGTGATCGCGGGATAGGTGAGGTTTTCGGGAAGCCCGCCGAACAGGCGCACCTCCGCCATTTCGCTCTCGGGAATCGGCCCGAGCTCGTCGATTTCGGCCAGAAACACCATGCCGGTCGCGCCGCCGGAAATATAGTCGCACACGGGCGTAATCCGCGCCCTGAGCGCGCCGTTTTCCTCGTACAGCTCGCGCTTCGCAGCTTCCATGGGCGTCTCCCCCGGCTCGACGTGTCCGCCGGCGGTCTCCCATGTCGTGCGCTCCTTATGCCGCGCAAAGAGCCATTTCCCCTCATACCGGGCGAAGCTGACCACATACTTATACGGCGCGCAGCTGCCGAGCGGGCGGATACCGGTTGTTCCTCTCATGCTTTCTCTCCTCATCCCGCGGGAATATCGGTATTGTCAGATCTGCTCCAGCACGATGGCCGTGCGCTCGGGCAGATAGATCTTGAACTTGCCGTCTTCATCGGTCTGATAGACATAGTCGCTGCTGACGCGGCCGAATCCGCCGAACTTCTCGCGGTCGCTGTCCAGAACGGCCTTGTACTGACCCAGCGGCAGGCCGAACAGCTCGTAGCCGTCCATGGACTCGCTGCCGAAGTTGAACACGAAGACCAGGCCGCCGCGCTTGAAGAGCATGACCTTCTTCTCGTGGTTGATGTCGATGCACTGCGCATTCTTGTCGGACAGCACCTTCTGCTTCTTGACCAGCGAGATCATCGCCTTGTCAAAGTCGCCCAGCTGCTGGAACTTCAAAAAGCCGTTGTCGGCCAGCGACCACTGACGGCGGGCATAATGATAGCTCCAGCCGTTGCCCTCGCGCGGGAAGTCGATCCATTCGGGATGGCCGAACTCGTTGCCCATGAAGTTGAGGTATCCGTCGCAGCCCAGCACCAGCGTGACGAAGCGGATCAGCTTGGACAGCGCAATACCGCGGTCCATCGTGAGGGAATGATAGTCCTTGTTCATGCCGGTGTACATTTCCGCGCCCAGCAGGCGGAAGATGATGGTCTGATCGCCGACCAGCGCCTGATCGTGGGACTCGGAATAGCCGATGGTCTTCTCAGAGGGACGGCGGATGGTCAGCTCATACCACAGCTTGCCCAGATCCCAGTCTTCGTCGCGGTATTCCTTGATGAGCTTGATCCAGATATCCGGAACGCCCATGTTCAGGCGGTAGTTGAAGCCGAAGCCGCCCCAGGAGATCGGCAGGCACATGCCGGGCATGGCGCTCATGTCCTCGACGATGGCGATCGCGCCGGGATTGACGGTGTGGATGAGCTCGGCGGCCAGCATGAGATAGGTCGTCGCGTCGAAATTGACGTTCATTCCGAAGTAATCGTCGTAGCTGGTGAAGGCCTTGCCCATGGCGTGGTCATGATAGAGCATGGAGGTGACGCCGTCGAAGCGGAAGCCGTCGAAGTGATATTCGTCCATCCAGAACTTCACGTTGGAGAGCAGATAGTGGAGGACGTCGTGGCGGCCGTAGCAGAACAGGCGGCTGCCCCATGCCGGATGATCGCCCTGGCAGTAGAGCGAGCCGGAGCCGTCGAAGGCGGCGATGCCGTCGCGCTCGTTGCTGCTGGCGTGGGAATGAACGATGTCGAGCAGCACGCGGATGCCCATGTTGTGCGCCTTGTCGATCATCTTCTTAAGATCGTTCGGGTCGCCGTAGCGGGAGGAGGCTGCGAAGGGACTGGTGATGTGATAGCCGAAGGAGGCATAATAAGAATGCTCCTGAATGGCCATCAGCTGGATGGCGTTGTAGCCGTCCTCCTTGATGCGCGGCAGCACCTTCTCAGCAAACTCTTCATAAGTGCCGATGCCGTCCTTCTCCTGACCCATGCCGACATGGCACTCATAGATGAGCAGCGGAGACGGCGGAGTCTTGGCGCGTTTCTGATCGTGCCATTCATAGCTGTTTTCGTTGACGACACAGCCCTCGTATTCGTTGGTCGCCGGGTTCTGAACTGCATAGCGCATGTATGCGGGCACGCGATCGAAGTTCTGCCCGTTGGAGGTAATGGAGAGCAGCAGCTTCTGGCCGGGCTGAAGCGCGTCGTGGCCTTCGAGAATCAGCTCGAAGTCTCCGCCGACCTTGGTCATGGGATGGGAGGTGCGGTTCCAGCCGTTGAAATCGCCGAACAGACAGATGCTGTCTGCGCCCGGCGCATGCTCGCGCACAACCCAGCCGGTTTCGGTACGGTGCACGCCGTAATACATATGTCCGTTGGCAAAGGCCAGCAGATCGTCGCTGTCGCCGAGCAGGGCCTTGCGGGTCTGTTCATAATGAGCCATCCTCATGCGGATGCTCTCTTCATAGGGCTTGAGCTGGGGGTCAATGGAAAGGATGCGGAGTTTCTTCTGCTTGCTGTACTCCTTCATTTAACTCACCTCTTGAAATATATATTGACGAAATTTACCCTGAACCGTTATAATGAAGCAAACCGCTTCTGGGAGGGGATATCATGAATCCGGGACGCCTGAAAGAAGATTTCATCGGGTCTGCCCGCATGCTCAGGCAGCCGCGCTGCCTGGCCCTGTCGGGGCTGATGCTGGCGCTGCAGGTCATTCTGGGCATGTCCACCATACAGATAGACTCGTCGATTCAGATCACCTTCGACTATCTGCCGCTCTATGTAACCGCATATCTGTGCGGTCCGGTCCCCGCGATGCTGACTGGCGGTCTTTCCGACCTGATCGCCTTCCTCATCCGGCCGACGGGCGCGTTCAACCCGGGCTTTACTCTGAGCGCCGCGCTGAGCGGGCTCATCTACAGCCTGTTCGTCTATCGGAAGGACTTCGACAGACCGTGGATGCTGATGCTGTCCGTCGCCCTTGCCCGGCTGACCGTCGCAGCGGTGTGCAATGTCTGCCTGAATTCCGCATGGCTCATTCTGATGTACGGACAGGGCGCGCTGGCATGGATTCCGGGCCGGCTGCTCAAGAACCTGATCGAATACCCGATCAGCATTCTGCTGATTCACAGCCTGCACCGCCTGATCGCGCGGATTCAGAAAAATACCCTGTGACCGATTCACTTCTTCGCCGCCCACTTCTGCCGGGCGGCTTTTTTGTTATCCCTTATTACATTATAGTACGCAGCCGCCCTCCGGTCAAGCCGAACGTTAAGGAACATTTCACCAGTCGTATTTTTTCACCAAAATCATGCATATATACAGAAAAAAGGGCGCGATAAACGCCCCTGTCAGCCCCCGCTCCCGGTCAAAGGAAGAAGAAGAGATATATCCTTTCTGATCATCGCGCCGCGCAGGTGCGGATAGGTTCCGTCCTCCCGCCCCTCCCCGACGCCCGGGCCCGCCGCCGCGTCATACATGCAGCCCATCGCCTGCGCACGCCGGGAGAGAAACCCCGCAACCGCGCCCGGCTCCCGCGCGTCAACCGTCCCCAGAAACGCGCATTTCTTCACGCTGCCGCTCAGCACCGCGCCCGCGACGCCTCCGGCCCATGCGCCGCGCGCAGCCCGTACCTCGCCCATGCCGATGCAGCTGCTGACGCATCCGCCCGTCTGCACCGCGCCGACCACGCCGCCCGCCTGCGCATCGCCCGAAAACCAGCTGTGCACGTCTCCGCTGCTTAAGCAGCCGCTCATCTCCTCATAGCACTGTGCGCCCGCAATGCCGCCGACCGTGAGGTATCCGGCGACCAGCGTGTTCTCGTTCACGCAGCCGCTCACCCGCCCGGAAGACACCCCGACTATTCCGCCCGCCGCGCTGCCATATTCAAGTCCGCTCTTCACGATGACCTGTCCGCCCGACACCGTGCAGTTTTCAATCGTCCCCATCGAGTATCCGGCAACGCCGCCGGCATAGCGCAAGCCGTTCACACGCACATCCGTGAGAACGACGTTTTTCACGCTTCCCCCGACGCCCACAAATCCGAACAGCCCGGAGAACGGATGCTCTCCCTCTGTCCTCAGCCCGGAAATCACATGTCCGTTTCCCTCAAACGCGCCGAGAAACATATGATCCGGACTTCCGACCGGCATGAGCGGCCCGTCCGCGTCAATGTCGTTTATGAGCTCCACGCGCCCTCTGTACGGTCCGTCCCCCTCCGAAACCGCTTCGGACAGCCTCTTCAAATCCTCAAACGTTTCGACAAAATATGTTTCTTCTCTCATCAGTTCGCCGTCCGCCCGGCCTGTCCCGACAAGAATCAACACCGCCGCCGCCAGCGCAAGCAGCCTCCGCCCCATCGCCCGCATCTCCCGCTTCCTCCGTCCGCCCGTCATTTCCGTGATTTCATTCTACGGAAGCGGCCGGGGATTTATGATTTGCCCTTCAGAATACGCATCCGTTCGCCCGAAACAGTGCTCCCGGAGCGCGTTCTGACGGTATGTGAGCCGTATATACCCTCAGATTGCGGCAGGATCATCCCTTTCGCGTTTCGGAATCGTAAAATTCAACAAAAGGGCTAACATTCAGAGGAAAATGTGGTATAATGAGGGAGCATAAACCTGTTGAGGGAGGAAAGACAAATGCAGTATTCTCGCGAAGTTGAGGAAATGGTATGCGTGGCTAAGGGCCCCAACCACGGTCCCGCTCCCATTCCGGAAGAAGGCAAATGGGTCCAGGCGAAAGAGATCAAGGACATCTCCGGTTTCACTCATGGTGTAGGCTGGTGCGCGCCGCAGCAGGGCGCCTGCAAGCTGTCCCTGAACATCAAGAACGGCATCATCGAGGAAGCCCTCGTTGAGACTCTGGGCTGCTCCGGCATGACCCATTCCGCCGCTATGGCCAGCGAAATTCTGCCTGGCAAGACCATCCTGGAGGCGCTGAATACCGACCTGGTATGCGACGCCATCAATAC
>JAFQQU010000311.1 GCA_017410445.1 Clostridia bacterium
TCTTCCTTTGTTGTCTTGCGGCCATCAATAATACCGTTATTCTTGCCGCTGCAAAGAACGAGAATCCTGTCGCAAAGGTCAACAAGCACGTCAAGGTCTTCGCCGACATAGATGATGGCGACGCCTTTTTTCTTCTGTTCATTGAGCAGATGGTAAATGGTATAGCTGGTATTGATGTCAAGACCGCGCACAGCATATGCCGTCATCAATACGGAAGGCGCAGCCGCGATTTCGCGGCCGACAAGAACCTTCTGAACATTGCCGCCAGACAGACGGGAAACGGGCGTATGGATGGACGGCGTAACAACGCCGAGCTCTTCCTTGATTTCCTCTGCAAGATGACGCGGAGCACGGCGATTGGCGATGGGAGAGTGGCCTTCAGAATAGGTCTTGAGCATCATGTTGTCGATCATATCCATCGAACCGACAAGGCCCATGCCCAGGCGATCCTCAGGAACGAAAGACAGATGGATGCCCATATCGCGGATTGCCTTGGGAGATTTGCCGATCAGCTGTTCTGCAGTCGAATCACGGTCATCGTCCGGATAATAGACGACGCTGGAACCGTTTTCGGTTACCTGAAGACCTGCAATTGCCTCCAGCAGCTCCTTTTGTCCATTGCCGGAGATACCCGCGATGCCGAGAATTTCGCCGCTGAACACCTCAAAGGAGATATTGTCAAGAACCTTAATGCCTTCAGCATTGGAGACGTTCAGATTATGAACGTTCAGCCGCAGATGACGGTTCGCGGGCTCCGGACGCTCGATATTCAACTCGACCTTGCGTCCGACCATCAACTCAGTCAGGGAAGCTTCGGTGGCCATATCAGTATCAACCGTACCCGCGTATTCTCCCTTGCGCAGAATGGAGACGCGGTCGGAGATCGAGAGAACCTCGTGAAGCTTATGGGTGATGATGATGATGGACTTGCCGTCTTCGCGCATGGTCCGAAGAACGGAGAAGAGATTCTCCGTCTCCTGAGGCGTCAGCACGGCGGTCGGTTCATCAAGAATCAGAATCTGAGCGCCATGATAGAGCATCTTGATGATTTCAAGGGTCTGCTTCTGACTGACGCTCATCTCATAGACCTTTTGATCCAGATTAATATCAAAGTCATAGCGATCGCAGATTGCCTTCGCTTTTGCACGGACGGCTTTCAGATCATACTTATCCTTCTTGTCAAGAACAAGGGCGATATTTTCTACTGCGGTGAAGACGTCAATCAGCTTAAAATGCTGATGAACCATGCCAATGCCGAGGGCATAGGCGTCTTTCGGATTACGGATCTGTACAAGCTTACCGTCAACATAAATGTCGCCGCTGTCGGGATAATAGATGCCCGAAATCATGTTCATCAGCGTCGTCTTACCGCTGCCGTTTTCGCCCAGCAGAGAGAGGATCTCGCCCTTGCGTACGGCGAGGGAGACGTCATGATTAGCGACAACTTTACCGAAAGTCTTGGTGATGTGCCGCAATTCAATGGCGTATTCCATTGTAGCCGCTCACTCCTTCGTGTTGATAAATGCCACAAAAGGGAAGCGAGAGGCTTCCCTTTTGCAGATATAGGTCGAGAATAATTACTTGATTTCGGTGATGCCGTCAATGCGCAGAGCGAAGTACGGAGCGCTGCGGAAATCGGACTCGGCAAAAGCGCCGTCCACAATCGCCTCGTAGGTTTCGCCTTCGTAGATGGCGGTCATGGTAGACCAATCCATGAAGGTCATGTCGCACGGAGCGGAGGTCACGGCAGCGCCGCCAACGGTGAAGGAGGCGGTATCGAAGACGTTCAGCTCGCCGTTCTTGATCGCGGCCTCAACTTCGGCAACCTTATCGGCGGTACCCGGAGCGCAGGAGACGCCAAGATCGGTGATCTTGACAGCGTCAGACGCATAGCCCTTGGCCCAGTCGGCAGCAATCTCATCGCCATTCATCACAGCGGTGAACAGCTCGGTATAGTACACGGACCAGACGGTGGTCGGGGAGGTCAGGGCAGCGGTCGGAGCGGTCGGGATCATGTCGATGTTGTAGCCGACGGAATAGCAGACAACGCCGGTATCCTGCAGCTTCTGGGTCGCGGCCGGAGCGCCGGTAGAGTCGGCGTGCTGACCGATGATGACGCAGCCCTTGGCGATGAGCGCCGCGGCGGCAGCGGCTTCCTTATCAATATCGAACCACGAATTGGTGTAGTTGACTTCCATCACAACGTTCGGCACGACAGAGCGGACGCCGAGGAAGAACGCGGTGTAGCCGGAGACGACCTCGGCGTAATCAAAGGCGCCGACGTAGCCGATCTTGATGTTGCCGTTCTCGTCAAAGGAGTTCGGCTGCTTTTCCGGGGTAAGAACGCCAGTCTCGACCAGCTCGGCGACCTTCATACCAGCAACGACACCGGATACGAAGCGAGCTTCGTAGATCTTGGTGAAAGCATTGTGGAAGTTGTCAAGGCCGGTCAGAGCAGCGAAGTCGCCGGTCATGGAGACGAAGGTGACGTCCGGGAACTCTTCAGCGGCCAGCACCATGTAGGTCTGATGGCCATAGGAGTTGGAGATGATCACGTTGCAGCCCTGGCCGACAAGGTCGAGCGCAGCGTCGTAGCAGGACTGATCTTCCGGAATCTTGTACTTCCAGACGATATCGCTTTCAGACAGACCCAGATTAGCAGCCGCATCCTTGATGCCGTTCATATGGGAGAGGGTATAGCCCTCGGTTTCGTCGCCGACAAGGATAACGCCAACCTTCAGATCGGCAGCCAGCGCGGAGCAGGCGGCCAGACACAGCATGGCGGCCAGAACAAGAGCGATGAACTTTTTCATTTCAATTACCTCCTTAACAGTATGCAGAAACGAATAAGGAATACAGACGTATCATACAGCAAGAATCATGCGTTGTAAAGGGGAAAATTGTTATTTTTCGTCATTTCTGCGAATAAAACAAATTCACATCGCGTAAATGTTCGGGTTTTTGTGCAGGATGCCCCATCGCGCAAAA
>JAFQQU010000312.1 GCA_017410445.1 Clostridia bacterium
GTGCAGGTGCCACTTCTGGCCGGGCTTTTCAAGCTTCTGATACATGCGCACGGGGCTGGCCTGAGACGCGCGGCCCAGCGCAAATTCCATCACCATGACCGGCAGGCCGAGCAGGACGAGACACAGAACATAGATGAGCACGAAGCTGCCGCCGCCGTACTGACCGGCCATCCACGGGAACTTCCAGACGTTGCCGCAGCCGATGGCGCAGCCGGCGCTCAGAAAGATAAATCCGAGGCGGGAAGAAAGACGTTCGCGTTGATTCATAAGGGATTCCTCGCTTCCGTTATGTAGTGCATGCTACAGATTGTAGCAGATGCGGGGCGGAATGTCAAAGCAATATTGAGAATTTTGACAACATAACGCATGATATATGCATTTTATGCGAAAAGACGGCCGCGAATTTGCGTCTTTGGCATTCCTGTGCTAGAATGTGAAAGGAATCGGGGGAATCATTGGCTGCGCAGCGGCGGAGGGGCGTTGACAGTTTTTCGCCATTTTGCGCTGTGTACAGCCGTGTCAGACGGAAAGGAGGATCTGCGATGCGGATCAGGCAGATCATGGAGGACGGGGAGAAGCGGGCAATCGCCCGGACGATCCTTGAAGCGCTGCCAGACTGGTTCGGCATTGAGGAGGCGCGGGAGGAATATATCCGGGAGGCCGCCGGGAAGTACTTTTTCTGCGCGGACGAGGACGACGGCCCTGCCGGATTCCTGTACCTGAAGCAAACCGGCAAGGACACCGCCGAGCTGGCAGTCATGGGCGTACGCAGGGAATACCACCGCAGGGGCATTGGCCGGGCGCTGTTTGCGCAGGCGCGCGAGGCAGCCCGCCGCGAGGGATATTCGTTCCTGCAGGTGAAGACGGTTCAGATGGGGCGGTATGAAGACTATGACCGCACCAATCTGTTTTATCTGTCGCTCGGCTTTAAAGAGTTTGAGGTCTTCCCGACGCTTTGGGATGAGAGCAACCCCTGCCAGATTTATGTGATGGCGCTGTGAATGACGGAAAAACAACAGAAAACCGACAAAAACACCTCCGCGCGGATATTCCGCGCGGAGGTGTTGTGTGTATTCTTGTCCTGTGAGGAGGCTTACAGCTCGGCGAGCACCTCTTCGCTTCTGCCGGACTGCAGCAGCTCGGTGTAGCACATCAGGAACGGTGCGAGGCCCTTGGCGTCATTCTGCACGACCGGCTCGGAGATGTAGTACGCATAGCTGCCGTCGCGGCGGCGGTTGTTTTCCGGGCCGAGGCCGGCGACGAGGCAGATGCCGCCGAGGTTCAGCTTGCCGTCCGTCTCGGAGAGGTAGCGGCGGCAGATCGCCTTGAAGATCTTCGCGCCGACGGCGGCATAGGAGGCGTCCAGAATGCCAAGACGCGCGCCCTTGAGATAGAAATAGGCGATCATCGCAGAGCCGGAGGTCTCGGGGTAGTTGCCCTCGCGGCCGATCTGGTTGGGCACCTGATAGAGCATATCGGTGTCCTTGTCGATGTAAGCCAGCAGGTTCGCGGCGAGCTCCTGCGCGATGGCGGTCATCTCCGCGCGGAAGTCGTCGTGCCCGGGCGCGATTTCGGTGGTGACGTCGATCAGGGACGCGCTGAACCAGCCAAGGCTGCGCAGCCACGGGTTCTTCGAGCAGCCGTTTTCATCCGCCCAGAAGGCCTTGCCGCTCGCGTCGTAGCCGTGACGGTAGAGGCCCATGGTGGGGTCATACATCTTTTCGCGCACGACGGCGAACTGACGGCGGATATCCTCGTAGCCGCGGCAGTCCTCCATCTCGGTGGTATAGCGGGCGTAGAAGACCTGCGCCATGTACAGACCGTCCAGCCAGACCTGATTGGGATAGATGGCCTTGTGCCAGAAATTCCCCTCGGGCGTGCGCGGCTGGCGCTGAATCTGGCCGTAAAGGGTTTCAATCGCCTTGCGGTATTTTTCCTTGCCGCTGCGCTTGTAGACGTCAAAGAGCACGCGTCCCTCGCAGATGTTGTCGAGGTTGTAGTCTTCTTCCTTGAAACCGCGGATGCTGCCGTCCTCAAAGACATAATGATCGAGGAAATGCTCGGCGAATTCGTAGTAGCGGTCTTCGCCGGTGATGCGGTTCAGGGTCAGCAGGGCGATCATCATGCAGCCGTCGATGTAGTTCCAGCCGTTGATCTTGCCTTCTTTGATGTTTTCGATGTTCCACAGGGGTGTGTCCGGGCGGGATTCGCTCATCATCCGCTCGACATAGCGCTCAATGATGTTCATAGGGCACCTCGTCCATATACAATAATCTGCGCAAAGCGGAGAAGACTGTTTCCTCCCGTGCGCACAGGGGTTTATGGTTTCAGTATACAGGCATCCTGCCTGAAATGCAAGGCGAACGGAAACAAAATCCCCGGCAGATTGCTCTGCCGGGGAATAGGTGATGAGATTACAGCTGCGGGCCGGCGGCGACGAGGGCCTTGCCAGCATCGTTGCCGGTGTACTTCGCAAAGTTCTTGATGAAGCGGGACGCCAGATCCTTCGCCTTGGTCTCCCACTCGGAGGCGTCGGCGTAGGTGTCGCGCGGATCAAGGATGGCGGGGTTGACGCCCGGCAGAGCGGTCGGAACCTCGAGGTTGAACATCGGGATGACCTTGGTCTCGGCCTTCAGGATGGAGCCGTCCAGGATCGCGTCGATGATGCCGCGGGTGTCCTTGATGGTGATGCGCTTGCCGGTGCCGTTCCAGCCGGTGTTGACCAGGTAGGCCTTGGCGCCGTTGGCTTCCATCTTCTTAACGAGCTCCTCGCCGTACTTGGTCGGATGCAGCTCGAGGAAGGCCTGGCCGAAGCAGGCGGAGAAGGTCGGGGTCGGCTCGGTGATGCCGCGCTCGGTGCCGGCCAGCTTGCTGGTGAAGCCGCTGAGGAAATAGTACTGGGTCTGCTCGGGGGTCAGGATGCTGACGGGAGGCAGCAC
>JAFQQU010000313.1 GCA_017410445.1 Clostridia bacterium
AAGGCAATGGACGCCACCCGTCCCTGCATCGACACCAGCGGCGGACATCACGTGATCACTGATATCTACGATACCCATGATTACGAGCAGAATGTGGCGGTCTACGCCGAACGCTATGCGCCGGACGCGCCGGTCATCTGGGACGCCCGATCCAATCGCCAGAAGTACAATGGCGAGCCGGTCTTCGTCAGCGAATACGGCGGAATCGG
This sequence comes from Clostridia bacterium, assembly GCA_017410445.1. Classification (GTDB taxonomy): domain Bacteria; phylum Bacillota; class Clostridia; order Christensenellales; family Aristaeellaceae; genus RGIG2066. The sequence continues at coordinate 210 of JAFQQU010000313.1, forward strand.
CTGGGCGGTCGACGGCAGCGGCTGGAGCTATGGCACCGGCCCCAAGACCGAGGAAGAGTTCATCGAGCGCTATCGTGGCCTGACTACGGTTCTTCTCAAGTGCCCGAATCACATTGGCTTCTGCTACACTCAGCTGACCGACATCGAGCAGGAGCAGAACGGTCTGTATTACTACGACCGCACGCCCAAGTTCGATCCGAAAATCATTCATGCAATCAATACGCAGAAGGCGGCCATTGAAGAGGAATAATTCAGCGGCTTCCGATGCAGTGAACAGGTAAAAGAAACAGCAGGGCTGCCCGAAAATCCGGTGCGGCTCTGCTGTTGGTTTATTGGCTAGGAAACAGGAAAATCAGGTGCTTTCAGCGGTGATGTGCCGCTCGATGAATCCCGCAACCAGATCTCCGTAGATCATCCGGCCTTCGGCGTCGGCAGCATGGGTGTAGCCGGTATGCTTAAAGCCCTTCATAAGGTGGAACTCGACCTTATCCATATCGTAGCCGAAATGCTTCATGGTGGCCATGAGCAGCTGATTCTGCTCAAGACGGGCGGGCATGTCGTTGTCCGAAACGGTGATGAGAATGGGGCGGTCGGGCTGCGCGTTCTGAATGTGGAAAAGTGGGCCGGCTTCGTCCACGATCAGGCGGCGCGGGTCTACGTCGCGGTATTTGAGGACGTTGAAATGGGTGGTCGGCTGACCGGCGTCAAAGAGGTACCCGGCGAGGGCTTCGGGGTTTAGTTCGACTGCGGCGAGATACTGCCGGTCGAAGCAGAGCATCATGGTGATATATGCGCCGGCGGAGGAACCGCCCAGCAGAATGGTTTCGCTCAGTCCGTATCCAATGGCATGGTCGGCCGTCCAGCGGACAGCCTCGGCGGCGTCGACCAGAAAATCGGGATACTTAGCGTTCGGGAAAAGGCGGTACTCGGCCGAGACCATTGCGAAGCCGCGCGCACAGAGAGATTTAGCTAGCCGGTCCACTCCTTTCCGGGAACCATTCTCAATGCCGCCGCCGTGCAGCCAGACGACGGTTGCGCGGCAGGGGACGTCCTCCGGAGCGAAGATATCAAGGCACAGATCCGGATCGGGCCGGGCGGTATACGGAATATCAAAATAGGTCAGCATGAAATCCCTCCCTGAAAAGAATGTCTGATGAAAGTATAGCAAATAAAAAATGTTTTGTAAATTGAAGGTTTCGACTGAAATGGCAAAAATGCCGGATTTGGAAGATAAATCGCAAAAAACGGTTGAATGTTGCAGGAATATATGAAATGGATGAAGAATAATAAAAGTTGAATCAGAATACAGAGCCGGTCTGCATGCGTGCGGACGGCTATAACAAATGAAGCTCAAGGAGGCTATTTCCAAATGCTCACGATCAGTATCTGCGTCGGCAGTTCCTGCCATCTGAAGGGAGCGCCGAAAATCGTTCATCTGTTCAGAGAAGCTATTTCGGAGAACAACCTGAAGGACAAGGTTACGCTGAGCGCGACCTTCTGCCTCGGCCGATGCGCTGAAGGCGTCTGCGTAAAGATCGGCGAGGATGTAATCGTCAATGTATCTGTCAATAACTTCGATGAAATCTTCGAGAAGCATGTGCTGGGGGCGTTGAAATGAACGAAGTACTTACGCTGAATAAAGCCAATTGTAAAGACTGCTATAAGTGTATCCGGACCTGCCCGGTCAAGGCGATCAGCTTTGCGGAGAATCAGGCGCAGATCATCGCTGCCGAATGCATTCAGTGCGGCCAGTGTTATGTTGTATGTCCTCACGATGCGAAGGAAATCCGAAACGACGTCCATAAGATCAAGGAAGCCATTCAGGCGAACAAGAAGGTATATGCCAGCGTCGCGCCTTCCTTCATCGCGGATTTCGAAGTCGGCGGCATTGCCGATATGACCGAAGGCCTCTTGAAGCTCGGTTTCTCGGTTGTTGAAGAGACTGCGGTGGGCGCGGAAGCTGTATCCAAGGAATATGACCGCATCATGGAAAAGGGCGAACAGTCCGTCATCATTTCCAGCTGCTGCCCGGCCATCAATAACCTCATCCAGAAGTATCACCCGACGGTACTTCCGTATCTGGCGCCCGTACTTTCTCCCATGCAGGCGCATTGCAAGCTGATCAAGGAGAAGGATCCTTCTGCTGTTACCGTATTCATCGGTCCGTGCATTGCCAAGAAGGGCGAAGCGGACGAATCGAATTACGTTGATATTGCGATCACTTATGACGAACTGAGAACCTGGATGGCGGAAGAGAAGGTTGTTCTTGAGCGCAAGAACATTGAAGAGAACGGTCAGAAGACCCGCCTCTATCCGACCATCAGCGGCCTCGCGCGCACCATTCATCCTACCAACGGCTACCGTACGATGGCGATTGACGGCGTAGACGACTGCCGCAGCGTATTCCGTGAGCTGGAAAGCGGAAACAGCCGCCTGAAGAAGGTGTTCATCGAGATGTCCGCCTGCGAAGGCAGCTGCATCAACGGCCCGACAATTGCGGACCATGTTCAGACCCGCGTTGCCGGCCATCTGGCTCTTGAAGAGTTCGCCGGCGAAGAGGAATACGGCGTAGATATGCCGGGCGACATCGGCGCGACTTACAAGACCAAGGGCATCCGCCGGATTCTGCCGGGCGGCGAAGCCATTCAGGCGGTCCTCAACCGCATGGGCAAGACCACGCCGGATAAGGAATTCAACTGCGGAAGCTGCGGCTATCCGACCTGCCGCGACAAGGCGATCGCCGTATGCCAGGGCAAGGCTGAGATTGAGATGTGCCTGCCGTTCCTCAAGGAGAAGGCAGAATCCTTCTCTGATACGATTATTTCTTCCACGCCGAACGCCATCATGGTGCTGAATGAGGATCTCGTCGTTCAGCAGATCAATCAGGCTGCGCTGAAGCTCTTTAAGCTGACCAGCCCGGACGACATTGTTCGGGCTCCCATCGTCCGCCTGATCGACCCGAGCGATTACCTCAACGCCGTTCTGAGCGGCCGCGGTACGGTCAACAAGCGCCGCTATATCGCTGAATACAAGATCTTCGTTGAGGAAACCATCATCTATAACAAGCAGTACAAGGTACTGATCAGCATCATGCGCGACGTCACCGCTCAGGAAAAAGCGCGTGCGGTGGATCAGGATCTGCGCAAGCAGACTGTCGAGATCACCGACAACGTCATCAACAAGCACATGCGCGTTGTTCAGGAAATCGCCTCTCTGCTGGGTGAGACCACGGCCGAAACGAAAATTGCTCTGACCAAACTGAAGGAAGCGATCGATCATGAATAATCTGTGCACGGATACCGGCTATATCAGCATTAACAAGCACAGGGAACAGCTGTGCGGCGACCGTGTTGAATTCGCCCAGTGCGATAACGACACCACGATCTGCGTGCTGGCGGACGGTCTGGGCAGCGGCGTAAAGGCGAACATTCTCTCCACGCTGACTTCGAAGATCATTTCCACGATGATCGCGGGCGGCATGCCCATTGAAGCTTGCGTTGAGACGATTGCAGCGACGCTTCCCATCTGTCAGGTGCGTCAGATTGCCTACTCGACCTTCTCCATTATTAAGGTAACGAACAACAAGCAGGTTCAGCTGATTCAGTTTGATAACCCGATGATTGTCGTCCTGAGAAACGGAGAAAACTACGAATATCCCTACACGACCCGGACTGTCTCCGGAAAGACCATCCATGAGAGCCAGTTCGACGTTCAGGAGAACGACATCTTCATCGCCATGAGCGACGGCGTTGTATATGCCGGCGTCGGCCGCGAGTTCAACTACGGTTGGGAGCGCGAGAACGTCATCAATTTCGCCGAGGCGAACTATCTGCCCAGCAATACCGCGAAGAGCATCGCGGGCCTTTTGGTAGACGAGTGCAATTCGCTCTACGCAGGCGAACCGGGCGACGATACGACGGTTGCGGTCGTCAAAATCCGCAAGCGCCATCCGGTCAATCTGGTCATCGGCCCGCCCTCCACGCCCGATCAGGATATGAAGATGATGAATCTGTTCTTTGCGAAGGAAGGCGAGAAGATCGTCTGCGGCGGTACGACCTCGAAGATCGTTTCCCGCTATCTCGGCAAGGAGCTGCGTCCGAGCCTTGATTACCTTGACCCCGAAGTACCTCCGATCAGCGAGCTGGACGGCGTGGATCTGGTGACCGAGGGCGTTATCACCATCTCCAAAGTGCTGACGCTGGCCAACAACTACATCGACGGCACCGATACGACCAGCTGGACCTTTAAGAAGGACGGCGCGTCGCTGATTGCTCAGGAGCTGATCGAGAAGGCGACCGATATCAACTTCTTCGTCGGCAAGGCCATCAACCCGGCGCATCAGAACCCCGATCTGCCGATTACCTTCGGTATCAAGATTCAGCTGATCGAGAATCTGGCCAAGGCGCTTGAAAAAATGGGCAAGCAGATCAAGGTAAGCTATTTCTAAGAGAATATAAAACGAGACAGAGCGATGAAAGCTGCGCTCTGTCTCGTTTGCTTTGTTCAGTCGATATTGTTCGTAATATCGAATATGCCGACGATTTTGTTGCAGGTCTTGCAGAAGTGGGCATTCGGAACTCTGGTCTGACTGAGAACGAAATTGGTCTTTCCGATGGTGCGGAATCCCGTGTAGAGGAGACGGCTCAGACCTTTCTTTTCGAACTGCTCCATGGGTACCCAGCCGGGATTGACGCCGTCGATGATGAGTCCGCCTGCTTCCATTTCCTGATTACAGATAGGGCATTTCATACGAGAACCTCCTTGGATAAAGCGAGGGACGCTGCGTGTGCGGCGTCCCTCTTGACGTTACTGAGCTTTGTCCTTGCGTTCCTGATCATACCGGATGAAAGCGCAGATTGCGTTTCCGACGAGACCGGCGACTGTAAGA
>JAFQQU010000314.1 GCA_017410445.1 Clostridia bacterium
ATACGGAATGGCGATGGCGACAGCCTTGATGCTGTCGGCGTCGGCGCAGATGAAGTTGCCCATGTCGACCAGCCAGCCGTAGTTGGGATGGTTGACCGTGCGGATCAGCGCCTCAACGCGCTCGGGCTCCTGAATGAACTGGCCGTGGTTCTCAGTGCAGGTACGGACGCCCTTCTCGGCGGCGTACTCAGTGACCTTGCGGATGTAGGGAGCGATCTCCTCGACCGCCTGCTGCCAGGTGTAACCCGGATACTTCGGGCCCCAGCAGGCGTCGTGACGCATGGTCTTCGCGCCCAGCTCGACGGCGACGTCCACACAGCCCTTGACGCGCTCGACCTCGGCGTCCGGATCATCCTTCAGGAAGTTCGCGCCGATGGTGTAGGCGGTAACCTCGAGGCCGATCTCCGCGCAGTGCTCGCGGATTTCCTTCGCGGTCGCCATGACGTCCTTGCCGCTGATTTCGGGATTCAGATCGATGAACTCGATGCCGTCGTAGCCGATCTTCTTGGCGAGGTCGCAGATATCAATGTAGTTGGCGCCGGTCGCCTTCATATAGTGATTGAAGCTGTAGCTGCTAACGCCGATTTTCATATCATTTATCCTCCATTAGTCCTCAAGAATGACCTCATGGCCGGTGCGGGCGGATTCATAAATACCGTCCAGAATCTTCATCAGGGTGACGCCATCCTCTGCCGGGGCGCGGCAGGGAGTGCCGTTCATAACGCAGTCAACAAAGTGGTTGATCTCGTTTTCGAACAGGCCCTCAAAGCTCAGCGCGGTGGGCGCAGTCAGCTCGACGTTGGCCATGTAGTCGTTCATATCCGTGAAGAGCTTCAGGCCGGGATCCATGCGCGCGCCGCCCTTGGTGCCGAACAGCTCGATGGTGCCGATGGAAATCTCTTCCTGATTCAGGGTAAAGCTGGCTTCAACCTGCAGAACGCTGCCGTTGTCGAAGCGGACCATGGCGCTGGCCAGATCCTCAACGTCGAAGATGTCATTCTGGCTGCGGCTGGCGGAGCTGTAACCCGCCTTGTCTTTGATATTCTTCTTATCGCCCAGCTTCTTAAAGGTCGCGCCGTATACGGAAACCGGCTTGTGGCCGCCCATCAGGTAGCGGACCAGGTCGATGACATGAACGCCCAGGTCGATCAGCGGGCCGCCGCCGGAGCGGGACTTGTCGCCGAACCAGCCGCCCGGAGCGCCCTTGCGGCGGCGGTAGTTCGCCTTGGCATAGTACATCTCGCCGAAGAAATCATTGTTGGCGAAATCCTGAACGATGGCGCAGTCGTTGCCGAAGCGGCGGACAAAGCCGATCATCAGGAGCTTGCCGTTCTTCTCGGCCGCTTCCTTCATCGCCTTGGCTTCCTGCTCGTTCATCGCCATGGGCTTTTCGCAGAGGACATGCTTGCCGGCGTTCAGCGCGGCGATAGTGCATTCGGCATGCGCGGCGTTCCAAGTGCAGACGCTGCACGCGTCGATTTCGGGGCATGCCTCGAGCATTTCATATACATTGGTGAATCGGCGCTCGGCCGGTACGTTGTACTGATCGCCGCGATGATTGACCCGCTCGGGATTGATATCGCACAGCGCGTAGATCTCGACATTGGGATTCTGGGCATAGCCATTCAGATGTACGCCGGAAATACCGCCGTTACCGATGACAGCAACCTTCAGTTTCTTATCCATTTAACGTTCCTCCGCTTCTGATCAGATGCGTTCCTTCAGGAAGTTGACCGCCTTCTCGATATCCGCCGTGGGATTCGCGCCGACCTCGCGCTCGATGGTCAGGAAGCCCTTGTAGCCGATATCGTTCAGCGCCTTCAGGTAAGCCGGGAAGGGAACGTCGCCGTCGCCCAGAGCCAGTTCGATGAAAGCGGGGTTGGTGACCAGCGGATCGCCCGGACGCAGGCCGTAGATGACCTCAGGCTCGCGGTCGTCCAGCTTGCGGCCGTCCTTGGCATGAGTGTGAACGATGTAATCCTTCAGGTTGTAAACAGCCTGTACGGGATCATCGCCGGTGACCATAACCAGATTGGCGGGGTCAAGGTTTACGGAAACGCCGGTGGAATGCAGCGAATCCAGGAAGTTCTTGAGCACCAGAGAGGTCTCAGGGCCGGTTTCAACGGCAAAGTGAGCCTTCATCTGATCGGCATAGGCAGCCAGCTCGCCGCAGGCGTCCTGCATGATCTTGTAACGGGGATGATTCGGATCGGTCGGAACAACGCCGATATGGGTGGTTACGATATTGGTTTCAAACTCCAGCGCCAGATCAATGATCCGCTTGGACTTTTCGATCAGGTCGGGATTCAGCTCAGGATTGCCGAAGCCGTGACCGAGGTCGCCGCACAGGGCGGAGATCACCAGGCCATGATCCTTGACCATCTTGAAGAATTCCTTCTGAGCAGCGGGAGTGGTAATGTTCTTCTGTTCAAGCGCCTTGGGCGTCGCGTATACCTGCAGGCCCTTCGCGCCCAGCTTCTGAGCAATCGCCATGGACTCAGCCACAGGCTTATGGAAGGATTCCAGCATTACGCCGATCGAGAAATCATACATAGTGTTCATCCTCCTTATTATCCGTTTCCTTTACGAACCACTTCAAATTGCTCTGTCGGGACAGGCTTCCGTTCGTCACTATGCCCATTCCCTCCAGTATACATGTTACAGAGTAATTATACCGCATCGCATCCTCTTAATCAAGCCGCCCGTAAAAATAAATCTCGTCCATTTATGCGCTTTACTTGCATTCAGCTCTCGATTCATGTACAATTCAGAAAGAGAGAAAACAAAGGAGCAATTCATATGAGCATATACAACATTACCTTCAGCCCCACCGGCGGCACGCAGCGCGTTTCCGACTGCCTGTGTTCGGCTGCCGGAGAAGAATTCATTCAGATCGACCTGACCGACCGCGCTTTTGATCCTTCCGCCATCGCCCTGTCCGAGAATGATCTGTGCGTCGTCTCCGTTCCGTCCTTTGCCGGCCGCGTACCCAAAACCGCCGCGCAGAGAATCAGCCTGCTTAAAGGAAACGGCGCTAAGGCCGCGCTCGTTGCCGTATACGGAAACCGCGCCTATGAGGATACGCTGATCGAGCTGAAAACCCTTCTCTCCGAATCCGGCTTCCGCTGCATCGCCGCCGTCGCCGCCATCGCAGAGCATTCCATGCTGCGCCAGTATGCCGCCGGCCGTCCGGACACGCAGGATATGGCGGAGCTTCAGCAGTTCGGCCGGAAAATCGCAGAAATCGCCGCGTCGGACAGCCTTCCCGCCGACCTTTACGTCCCCGGAAACATTCCCTACCGCGCAATCGGCGCATTCCTGAAGCCCATCGTTGCCGACAGCTGCCTCTCCTGCGGCGTCTGTTCGGATATGTGCCCGGTCGGTGCGATTCCGCAGGATCATCCCGGTGAAACCATGCTTGATCAGTGCATTTCCTGCATGCGCTGCATCAGCGTCTGCCCGTCCGGCGCACGCATGCTCGATCCCGCCACAATGGAAGCGGTCAACGGCCGCCTCGGTCCCCTGCTCAGCGGGTATAAGAAAAACGAACTGTTTATCTGACCTGCTTCCTCTCCGATTTCCTCTGAAAGGAGAATCCTACACATGTTTCCCATCAAAATCGGCACGCTGATCCCCGCCTACCACGCCGCCTCCATGCTGCCCGCTCTCAATCAGATGGGCTTTGAATGCTACGAACTCAACCTGAACGAACCGGTCATCGAAGGCGGTCTCCCGGAACTTGCCAGACAGATGACCGATCTTGCCGAAGGACGTCCGATTTCCTCCCTCGGACTGTACGGAAACACCCTGACCGACGAGGCGCTGCGCTCCCGCATCGAGCGCGCTATGGATTCGGCGCATCTGTTCGGCTGCGATACCATCTGCCTGTTTGCAGGCGGCCTGCCCGGCCAGTCCGTGCCCGAATGCATACCGGAATTCAAAAAAGTCTTTTCCGTGCTGGTCCGCCAGGCGGAGGATCTGAATCTGAAGCTGGCCATTGAAAACTGCACCATGGGCAGCAGCTGGCGGCGCGCTTCCATGAACATCGGCTACTGCCCGGATGCATGGGAGCTGATGTTTGACGCCGTCCCCAACGACTGTCTGGGCCTTGAATGGGAACCTTGCCACGCAATCTGCCAGCTGATGGATCCGATTCCGCAGCTGCGTACATGGGCCAAAAAGGTCAAGCATGTGCACGGCAAGGATGCGACCGTTCTGTGGGACGTCATCCGCGCTCACGGCATGTCCTCGCCCGAACAGGTGGTATGGAACCGCACGCCCGGTTTCGGCGATACCGACTGGAATCAGGTCATGACCATACTCACGATGAGCGGCTATCGCGGTACGGTCGATATCGAGGGATATCATGACCCCGCCTATTTCCGCGACCTCGAATGGAGCGCTCAGCTGCGCGCTCTGAACTACCTGAAGGACTGCCGCGGTGGGCGTGAATTCATCGCCCCCATGGCCTACAACGGATATCAGTAAGCATAGAAAAAAAACACAAGCCGGTCGCAATTGATCGGCTTGTGTTTTTGTAATTCACGATCAGGAAAGCAGCATTCTGTCGTTTGCCATGGCGGAACCGCTGACCTTTTCGAACATGACCAGCAAATCCTCAACCTTCAGGTTCTGCTTCTCCTCACCGGAGATGTCCAGAATGATGCGGCCCTCATGCATCATGATGACGCGGTTTCCGTAGCGGATGGCGTCGCGCATGTTATGGGTGACCATCATGGCGGTCAGACCCTGTCTGCGGATGATGCGCTCGGTGAGCGTGAGGACGTTCTTCGCGGTCTTCGGGTCGAGCGCCGCGGTATGCTCGTCCAGAAGCAGCAGATCCGGCTTGGTGAGCGTCGCCATCAGCAGGGTGAGCGCCTGACGCTGGCCGCCCGACAGCAGGCCGACGCGGGAGCGCAGCCGGTTCTCAAGGCCCAGATCCAGCGTTTTGAGCATCTGACGATACTGCTCGCGGTTCTCGCGGCGGATGGCCTTCGCCAGCGTGCGGCGCTTGCCGCGCTTCATGGCGATGGACATGTTCTCCTCAATGGTCATGCCGGCAGCGGTGCCCATCATGGGATCCTGGAATACGCGGCCGATCTTCGCGGCGCGCTTGTATTCGGCCTGATGGTTGACCCGCGTTCCGCCGATCTCGATGATGCCGTTCTCCGCCTTGTGAACGCCCGCGATGACATTCAGCAGGGTGGATTTGCCCGCGCCGTTGCCGCCGATAACGGTAACGAAATCGCCGGGCTTGAGCGTCAGATTGACGCCGTTGAGCGCATTCTTCTGATTGATGGTGCCGATGTTGAAGGTCTTTTCAACATTCTGAATGTGCAGCGATCCGCTCGAGCTGGGCGCAGCAGCGCTCACATTCGTTTCCTTGATCTCCTTCATCGTCGCATTGTCCGCATGGCCGGTGGGCAGCGGCTTGACCGCAGCTTTCCAGCCCATGGCGACCATCAGGGCATTGATCTTCTCCGTGATAACGGGCAGAGACAGCGCGATGGCAATAATGATCGCGGACAGGAGTTTGAAGTCCTCCGCCGGCCAGTCAGCCTGAAGAACGACGGACTGAATGATGCGGTAAATGATCGAACCGAGCGCGACGGCGAACAGCTGACCAAGCAGCGAGCGTCTGCGGAAGAGAACCTCGCCGATGATGATCGCCGCCAGACCGAACACGATGCAGCCCGTACCCATGTCAAGCGTTGCAACACGGTTGTTCTGGGCGATCATCGCGCCCGACATGCCGACCAGACCATTGCCCAGCATCAGGCAGATCAGCTTGGTATTATCGGTATTGATGCCCAGCGCACGGCTCATGTGCTCGTTGTCGCCGGTCGAACGGATGGTAATGCCCTGCTCCGTGCTGAAAAACCACCAGAGCACAAAGATAACCAGTACGATCGCAATGCCGCTGTACAGCAGCACGACGCCCTTTGTGCCCAGTCCGAAGCTGGGAACAATGCCGAAAATGGTCGTATACACTTTGCCGGCTTCGGTAATCTTCACCGGGAAGGGCAGATTGGCCTTGCCCATGATATGCAGGTTGATCGAATACAGACCGATCTGCGTCAGGATCGAGGCGAGCAGGCCCGGGATCTTCAGCTTGGTATGCATCAGGCCGGTCACTGCGCCGGCGATCATTCCCGCGAGGAACGCCATCGCCGTTGCCGCAAAAGGATTCCATCCGGTCACAACCAGATGCGCCGCCACCGCGCCGCCCAGCGCGAAGCTGCCGTCAACGGTCAGATCGGCAAAATCCAGCAGTCGGTAGGTCAGATACAGACCCAAGGTCATAATACCCCAGAGCAGTCCCAGCGATACGGTGCTCGGCATGGACTGCCACAGGCTTGCAATAAAAGTCATCGCCAATTCTCCTGTCGTAAGTTACTGAAATAAATACAAGGAGGATGCGCTGCCGCATCCTCCGCGCATAGACTCTGATGGATTATTCCGCAGCAGCCGCGTCGGCCAGCGGATAGATCTCGGCAGCGCTGGCTACCAGATCCTCAGGGAATACCACGCCGATTTCATCGGCAACAGCCTGATTCAGGTAGATGGACAGATTATCAAGGCTCTCAATGGGCATCTCGGAAACGTTTGCGCCTTCCTCCAG
>JAFQQU010000315.1 GCA_017410445.1 Clostridia bacterium
GGCGGATTGAGCCCTACTGCGCTCAGCTTCTCAGAGAGGATGTACAGCCTGTGGGCGGACGCAGGGAGTATGTGTGGCGGTTCCGGCTTCCTCAGCAGGCAGCACAGGAATACGCCAGAGTAGTGGAACGATTTATGCTGAAGGCAGCATACTCCCAGAGCGGCGTATACAGGATGCTGCAGGCGTGCCAGCATGCGGCAGGAGGACGGAGAATCATCTGTGATTATCCGCTGCGAACGGAAAATATATATGCTGACCCGGGCGACGATCCAAGGCTCATGTCCTTGCTGGAAATACTCACGCATTATGAAAAAGAAAGGATTTTGATCCTCTGCCGGTATGCCTGCGAGTGTGACACGGTAGAAGAAATTGTTGGCTGGTTCCATGGCAGCAGGAATGTAGGGCGCTATCCGGCATCCAAAGATCAGCGTCCAACAACGCCCCGAATAATGGTCATGAACTGCTTTACAGACGAGCGTGAAGAACGCCGTTTGCAGTCCGACGTTATCATATATTACACCAGCGACTGGAACTGGCGAAAGCGTCAGGAGAAGGAGCGGCAATGTCAGGGCGCGCTGTGTGAAAAGGAACTGACCGTCATCAGTCTGGCGGCGGTCAATACGATTGATGAGAAGATCCTTCGCAGTATATGGCGAAAGGATAATCTGATACAGGAAGTACAGAAGGAACTGATGCAGCGGAGAACAGCCTCTGCTGCGGAGGAGAGAAATGCCAAAGATTTATGAGGAACAGAATGTGCTGGACGCAGCCATCGAACGGCTGCGGTATGTCTTTCACACATTTGACAGCATCTATTTTTCCGTTTCGGGCGGTAAAGATTCCAGCGTGATGGTGCAGCTGGCTGAACGGGTGGCTGCTGAAACAGGCAAAACCTACGATGTGCTGTACATTGATCTGGAAGCGCAATACGCCCATACCATCGCCCATGTGGAAGAACTGAAAACGCTGGCCCATATCGGCACGTTCTATCATGTTGCCCTTCCCATGGCGCTGCGCAATGCGGTTTCCATGCTCCAGCCCAAATGGATCTGCTGGGATGAGGAAGCAGAATCACTATGGGTGCGCCCGCTTCCTCAGGACGCGATCACCCTGCATAACTGTTCTTGGGAATGGTTCCACCGCGGTATGGAGTTTGAAGAATTTATTGTGGATTTTGCACGCTGGTATCACGAACTTCATATGGGGAACATTGCCTGCGGCGTCGGCATCCGTGCGGATGAAAGTCTGAACCGTTTTCAGACGATTGCCTTCCACGAACGCAAGGAAGAGTACGACGGGCATCACTGGACGACCAGACTGGAAGAAGGAATTTACAACTTCTATCCCATCTATGATTGGCGGACAGAGGATATCTGGGGCGCCGTCAGTCAGCTGGACCTGATGAGCAATGAAATATATGAGCTGATGTACAAAAACGGCCTGTCCATCCATCAACAGCGCCTGTGTCAGCCTTATGGAGACGATCAGCGAAACGGTCTGGATCAGTTCCGCGCATTGGAGCCGGAAACCTGGGAGAAGGTGCTCCATCGGGTCAACGGCGTCAACTTCGGCAATATCTATGCACGTACTACCGCGCTGGGCAATATCAAATCATTCAAGCCAGATCACATGGATTGGGAGCAGTATACCGTGTTCCTGCTGGAATCCATCGGGCTGTATAATCGTGAACTGATGCTGCACTATTACGGCAAGATTCGCAAATTCATCCGCTGGTTTGAAAAGACAGAGGGAATTACCATTGCGGATATCCCCGGTGAAGCAGACCGGCAGCTGGAGCAGCAGCGAAAAGCCATCAGCTGGCGAAGGATTGCCAGGGCGATTGAGAAGAACGACTTTTACATGAAGCGCCTGTCCTTTGCACAAACGAAATCAGATATGGCCAAGTTGGAAAAGTTCATGCGGACATGGAGCAATTTCCTTACAAGAGATTCAGACGTGACAGACAAGGATCTGCTGCGGCTGATAGAGAGGCGGGAACTTGATGGAGATCAGGAGACTGACGCGGAGTGATGAGGATTTCTATACGGTGATGGGCCCCATATTTGGCTCCCGGCTGATTGAAAAGCAAACCAAAGACCGGTTTTATGATGATCCTGCCAAGGTTTGGTTTGTCATCCCCGGTAAAGGCGCCGCTTCGTTACTGGACTGTATCATCAAAAACTTCTGGGCTGTGAACGACGAGACGGCAGATACGCTTGTTTCCGCGCTTGTACAGGAACAGAAATGGCTGGATGGCGTTCTGCCGCGCACTTACGAGGACGTATTCAAACGGCATGGCTTTGAAACAAGCGATCACCGTGTGAATTTTATAGAGGTATACCGCCATGAAAAAGATTGATTTCCCTGTTCTGAATGTGCGGATGGTTCCTGCACATAAGATTGTCGCCAACGATTACAACCCCAACCGCATGGCTTCGCCGGAGATGCAGCTGCTGAAAATCTCCATTGAGCAGGACGGTTATACGCAGCCCATCGTGACCATCTATGATCCTGAAAGGGATGTGTATGAGGTCGTGGACGGCTTTCATCGTTACCTGTGCAACGAGATGTATTTTCATCTGCCGGAGCTGCCTGTCACCGTGATTGACAAGCCCATTGATCAGCGCATGGCCAGTACCATTCGTCACAACCGTGCTCGCGGTACCCATCAGATTGTGGATATGTCGCATATCGTATGCAAGCTGATGGAGCGCGGCTGGGATGACGCCAGAATCTGCAAGTATCTGGGCATGGAGCTGGACGAAGTGATCCGCCTCAAGCAGATCAGCGGCCTGAAGGAGGCCTTTGCCCATCATACTTTCTCAAAATCCTGGGAGGAGTTTGAGAGAAAGCTTCAGTATGAGGAGATGGAAGGCAAAAAAGAACCGCAGGCAGCTCAGGCAAATCATGCGGGCGTTGTTGTGATTCGTCCCGAGCATCCGCCTTTCGTGGTGAAGCGGAGTGTTTATGTCGGCATTATTGACGCCATCCCGGCAGGATGGGTTACGACAGAGGATGCCATCCTTGAGTTTATCGGCGAGGTGTACGGCGAGAAGAACGTGAGCGTGGACTCCCTGATTACACGCACCATGGATGAATACCAGCAGGGTATTGAGCATCCCTATTGGCGTATCGTCTCCAAACGCGGACTGGTGCAGGAATGGCGCTTCTCGTACAGCCTGAAGCAGCGGCGTGAATTGCTTGAAAAGGAAGGACATACGCTGGTTCTTTCCCGCTCCGGCGTGTCCTACAAGCTGGAAGACTATAAAGAAAAAATGTTTGACCTGCGAAGGCTCAAGGATAGGATGCCTTCCAAGGACGATGCTTTTGGCGGCGTAAAACTTCCCGGAGCCTGATGTTGTCCGCTGCGTTAACTCTGTCCGAACAGAAAGAAGAGATACCATGATTCAATGCTTTGAAGATTTTTGCGGCGAACTTCAGCGATGCGGTTTCTCCATGGGTGGAGGGAACGACAAGGGAATTTTCGCTCTGATCGATTTTGACTGGACAACACAGGAGCACATCAATTCGCCTGTAAGGTGGCATTGCGGCGACCCGGAGATCGATCCGTGGGAATGGCGGATGCGTGTGCTGGAAGAACGGACTGATATCGCTTATGCCAAGCTGTTCTTCAAAACCAGCGGCTTCATTACGAAAGAGTGGTATCCCTATTTCTATGCTGTCCGCAGAAATGGGGTGAATCTTGAGGAGGCCTATGAGGATGGAAAGATCAGCTATACTGCCAGGAAAATATACGACATTGTAGCTGATGGTCATTCGGCGCTTCATGAGATCAAGGCCGCGGGTGGTTTTGGCAAAGAGGATAAGGCGCGCTTTGACAGGGCCATGCTGGAACTGCAGATGGGGATGTTTATCACCATGATCGGCCGCAAGCAAAAGCGAAATCTGTATGGTATGGAATACGGCTGGAACAGCACTGTGTTTTCTACTGTCGAAGAATTCTGGGGTGAGCGAGGGTATGAACTTCCCGAACTGGATCCCAAAGAAAGCTATGATAAAATCCGGCAGCAGATTCAGTTGCTGAATCCAGGAGCGGATGAAAAGAACATTCGGAAGTTTATCCTGGGAACATAAATTTGTTGTAATGCAGGAGCCTTGAGAGAAAAAATATCACTGTATTATTCTTGCGGATGTAGAGAATGTGGAAACGGTAGAAAGTTTCAATACAAAATGTAGTTCACTTCGTCAGTAAGATAGGTTTCAATTCGATGTCTCAAGCAGGAGGCTTGTGCTTTGAGTGATGCATGAGAAACTCAGAACAATCAGTAAATCGAAAAAGCCTTGAAATCAAGGGAAACAAAAGAAGCATCCGATTTCTCAGATGCTTCCTTTGTGTACTTAGGTACAATACCATGTGGTGGTGCTTACTGGACTCGAACCAGTGACCCCATCGATGTGAACGATGTGCTCTACCAACTGAGCCAAAGCACCACGTCTTGACGACGCTGATAATAATACCACACTGTGCGCGATTTGTCAACGCCATCAAAGACAAAATTTCAAATTTTTTATTTCAGATCAATGTCCGCATAAATGGGGAAATGATCGGAGGTGGTCTGCACATCGTGGTCGATGATCACATTGTACAGCTTTACATCTGTGCTGGCGTTCACAAAGATGTGATCAATGCAGTCGTCGGCCTTGGGCGCGGGCTCCGTGCCCCACTCAAAGTAGGTGCCCTGATCACGCACCATCACATCCGCCTCATACTTGGCGTCCTTCACGCCGAGGGTATTCATGAGGGTCTGGTACATTTCGGAAGATTCGCGGGTGTTGTAGTCGCCCGTCATGATGAAGGGCAGACCGGCATATTTGGCCATTTCGGCAGCGCCGATTTCCATGATATCCGCGCAGTTGCGGGCGTAAACCTCGGTATCGGTGGAGGAGGCGGGATGGGTATTGGCCACCACGAAGCGGCTGCCGTCGGACAGCTTTTCAAACACGGCCACGGCGAACACGCGGATGTCGCTGCCGGGATCCAGATCCAGCACGTATTCATCCACCAGCTGCACGGTCTGCACGTTGTACATGAAGGCGGTCATGTTGTACTTGAAACCGGCGGCGTTGGACTGGCGGCAGGCGGGATTGTACAGGCCGGTTTCCACCAGCACGGGTTTCAGGGCCTTCTGCCACTTGCCGTTGGCTTCCTGAATGCCGATCACGTCGGGCTGGTAGTCCTGAATGATGTCCACCACCTTCTGAACGCGGTCCGTAACCGGCACCTTGCTCCAGTCCGGGTTCATCAGGTTGTAGCTCATGATGCGGATGTCCGCACCCTCGGCCAGAGCGGGATCGTCGGCGGTTTCGGCAAGGCAGGGAACACAGCACATCAGCGCAAGGACAAGGGCAAGCACGCGAAGGGTCTTTTTCATGGTATATTCTCCTTTCTATCAACGGGAACGGCTTACTGAAGGTCGATATCCGCGTAGATGGGCAGATGGTCGGACGCCTGATCGGCCTCATGATCCACAACCACGTCGTAGAGCTTGAC
>JAFQQU010000316.1 GCA_017410445.1 Clostridia bacterium
CTGGAATATAGGGGGATTTCACGATGGAAGCCATCGAAAAGAAGGCCTCGAATTTTATTGAGGATTTTGTTGAAGAGGATCTTGCCAGCGGCCGTACTGAAAAGGTGCATACCCGTTTCCCGCCGGAGCCCAACGGCTACCTGCACATCGGCCACGCCAAGGCCCTGTGCATCGACTTCGGCATTGCGAAGAAGTATAACGGCAAGTGCAACCTGCGCTTCGACGATACCAACCCCACCAAGGAAGACACCGAGTTCGTCAACGCCATCCAGACCGACATCCGCTGGCTGGGCTATGAGTGGGAAAACATGTACTATGCGTCCGACTTCTTCGGCCGCCTGTACGAAATCGCCGAGGACATGATTAAAAAGGGCGTCGCCTATGTCGACGACCAGACCGCCGAGGAAATGCGCATGAACCGCGGCACGCTGACCACCCCCGGCACCAACAGCCCCTACCGCGACAGAAGCGTTGAGGAAAACCTCGACCTGTTCCGCCGCATGAAGGCCGGCGAGTTTGCCGACGGTTCCCGCGTACTGCGCGCGAAGATCGATATGTCCTCTCCCAACGTCCTCATGCGCGACCCGACGATGTACCGCATTCTGCGCTGCCATCATCACCGCACGGGCGACGATTGGTGCATCTATCCGATGTACGACTTCCAGCATCCGATTCAGGATGCCATCGAGGGCATCAGCCACTCCCTGTGCTCCCTGGAATACGAAATCCATCGCCCGCTGTACGACTGGATGGTCGAGCAGGCCGGCTTCACCGCGCATCCGCCGCGTCAGATTGAGTTCGCCCGCCTGAACATCGAGGGCACCATCATGTCCAAGCGCTACCTGCGCCGCCTCGTTGAGGAAGGCCATGTATCCGGCTGGGACGATCCCCGCATGCCTACTCTGGTCGCCATGCGCCGCCGCGGCTATCCGGCCGCAGCCGTTCGCGGCTTCATCGAGAAGGTCGGCGTAGCGAAGGCCGATTCCACCGTCGAGCCCGCGCTGCTCGAGCACTGCGTGCGCGATTCTCTGGGCGATATCGCCGCCCGCGCGATGGCCGTTCTCAATCCGCTGAAGGTCACTCTGTCCAACTGGAACGAGGGCGACGTCGATACGCTGACCATGGAGAATCATCCGGATCATCCCGAGATGGGCGAGCGTCAGGTCCGCTTCGGCAAGACCCTGTACATCGAGCAGGAAGACTTCATGGAAGAGCCGCCGAAGAAGTTCTTCCGTCTGGCTCCCGGCCGCGAAGTTCGTCTGAAGGGCGCTTATATCATCAAGTGCGAAGAGGTCGTCAAGGACGAAAACGGCAATGTCGTAGAGCTGATCTGCTCGGTCGACCTGACCAGCAAGTCCGGCGGCGAAGGCGCCAACCGCAAGGTTAAGGGCACGCTGCACTGGGTCAGCGAGCTTGACGCGAAGGAGATCGAGGTCCGCCTGTACGAGCCGATTCTGCTCGAGGAGACCGAAGATGCCTCTGCCGAAGCCGAGACCGACGAGAACGGCGAAGAGACCGCCGCGCCCGTCAAGGCAGACTTCATCGACCGCCTCAATCCGAACAGCCTGAAGGTCATCCGCGCGCTGGCCGAGCCCGCCATTGCGGACGCCGAGGTCGGAACCAAGTTCCAGTTCCTGCGCATGGGCTACTTCTGCAAGGATCCCGATTCCACCGACGCGCTGCCGGTTTACAACCGCACGGTCGGCCTGAAGGACACCTGGGCGAAGCAGGCGAAGAAGTAAAATTGAATCAATAAAGAGCATCCCTGCCGGAATTCATCTGGCAGGGATGCTCATGCTTTATGTCGGGGTATGGATCGGTCTTCGGGATGAGCGAATGGCCGCGTATTACAGCTTCACAAGACGGACTTTATACACTCTGCAGTCGTGCGCGGGAACGGAAACGGGGAAGTCGGCGGTATGAACGGCGGATTCTTCTCCGGTGAATACGTCGGTGAAGATCATGCCGTAGCCGGAGTTTTCGCACAGGCCGAAGTCGGTCAGCGGGCAGTAGAAGGTGTGGTCCTTCTCGGAGGTGTTGAACACGCCCATGGCGTTTTCGCCGCCGGAGAGATGCTTGAAGTAGACCGGCAGGTCCCACTTGAGGATGCGGAAGGCCGGGCGGACTTCAGCGTCCTGATCGATGGCGATCAGGTTCCGGTTGAGAAGGAGGTTCTTGCTCTCTGCGCTGAGCGTGCGCAGGTCCGCGCCGATCATGAGCGGGGAGGAGAACAGGCACCACAGCGCGAAATGCTGGCGGTATTCGGCATCGTTGCAGCCGCCGAGGGCGACGTTGCCCTTGCCGTACATGCCGACGATCAGCATGTCCATGTCGTTGAAACACTGCGGCGCGCCGTAGCACTGCTTGTATTCCTGACTGGCGGCGATATCGGTGTAGGACTTGAAGTTGTCCGCGATGTCGCCGGTCGAGCGGTACATGTGAGCGCCGACCGAGCGCATCCACTTCTCGGATTCGTGCATGCCCCAGTTGCAGGCGGAGAACAGAATATCGCGGCCGGTCGCCTTGAGCGCCATGCTCATGCGGCGGTAGAGCATATCGCCGTCGGTCGCGGCGGGCTTGTGGCAGTAGTCGTATTTGAGGAAGTCCACGCCCCAGTCTGCGAATGTCTGCGCATCCTGATATTCATGGCCGTAGCTGCCCGGGTATCCCGCGCAGGTGCGGATGCCCACGCAGGAATACATGCCGAACTTGAGGCCCTTGCTGTGGACATAGTCGGCGACTGCTTTCATGCCGTTCGGGAACTTGGCCGGGTCGGGAACGAGAT
Source organism: Clostridia bacterium (assembly GCA_017410445.1). GTDB lineage: Bacteria > Bacillota > Clostridia > Christensenellales > Aristaeellaceae > RGIG2066. The sequence continues at coordinate 2,786 of JAFQQU010000316.1, forward strand.
ATCCGTTCTCATCGCGCTCGCGAAGGGACCAGCAGTCATCGATGACGAGATAGTTGTATCCGGCTTCGAGGTATCCGTCTTCAGCCATCCGGTCCGCCATTTCGCGGATGAGGGCGTCGGAGATGTTTTCACCGAACGTGTTCCAGGAATTCCAGCCCATCGGCGGGGTGTTTACAAGCATGTTTTTCATCCTCCTCAGTTTTCAGTGTGTCATAGAAAAAGCGTGCAGCCCATGCGTTTGAACTGCTCGATTTTTTCCTTCAGAAGCTCCTCGGATACGGAAAAGCTCTTTGCAAGGCAGGTCAGGCAGAAGAATTTCTCTGCTCCGCGGTTGATCAGCTTTTTGGTGAGCGCAATTTCGTCTTTGGTCAGTGGCCGGCCGCATTCGGCGCATTCATTCATGGAAGTTTCCTCCTGTCCGGAATCAGAAGCGGTCCGTCCGCTTCTTCTCGCAGAAGAAGTGGGGAAGAGCGTCCTCTTCGTCGGGATACAGATAATCGCTGAACCTATGCGGGCCGATTTCAATCAGCTTGTCGATTTCCGCGCGGGTCAGAGTGACGACCTGAAGGCAGACGACCGTCTTGAACGGACCCAGCTTGCAGCGCAGGATGTCGGTTGATTCGATCGCCTGCGGCATCTCCAGAAAAGCGCCTTCCATGTCGCAGCCCGGCTCGGGCTCGCCCCATTCGATGCTGTGGGCGTAGGAGACGGCGGTTTTTGTGTTGGCCGGATACATGGCGATGCTGGCCAGGATATCGCCGTACCATGAGAGCGTGTCTTTGGCGCGCAGGTCTTCGTCAGGATGAACGAACATCATGTATTCGTTCCGGTCGCCGAGGGTTACTTTTTGCTTCGGCATTTTGTAGTCGCTTGCGCCCATGGTGACCAGCTTCCAGAAGGGATACTTCTCGGTCGGCTCAAAGCGCAGAATATCGATGTGCAGACCATCCTTGTTGGAGGGATGCAGCACCATTTCGGTTTTCTGCTCAAAGTATTTTTCGCAGTGGGCAATGAATTTCTCCATTTCGCGCGGTCTCATATTGATGAACTCCTTTGCTTGGCAGGTATGACTTAATTATAGCAGATTGCGCCGTCCGGGTACAGTCAAAATATGCCGGGCGGAAAGTTTTTTGATCTTTCCTACCTGACGCCGGAGAAATGATGCGGAAAATACCGTGGAAAAGTTGAAAACATTATGGCATCTTCGGAATTGGGTTGCCGGGATGCGGTGAAATGGGATATAATAGAATTCAGAAAGTAGTGAGGTGAAAATAATGACGCAGTGTCCGCTTATTCTGATTTCCGATGATGATCCGGTCGTCCACGAGTCTCTTAGTATTTATCTGGACGCCGAAGGATATGAGCATATTTCCGCATACGACGGCGAGCAGGCCCTGAAAATGATCGACGAGCGTCAGCCTGATCTGATGATTCTCGATTTGATGATGCCCAAAATGTCAGGCATTGATGTATGCCGCACGGTCAGGCTGACCAAGAGCCTGCCCATCATCATGCTGACCGCCAAAAGTGAGGAGATCGACCGCATTCTGGGCCTTGAGCTGGGCGCGGACGACTATATCGTAAAGCCCTTCAGCCCCCGTGAGGTGCTGGCGCGCATCAAGGCGGTTCTCAGGCGCTTCTCCGAGCCTGCCCAGCAGGACGAGAGCATCATCCGTTTCCCGCAGCTGGAGATCAACCTGAGCAATTATCAGGTCAAGTCCGGCGACAAAGTGATCCCCTGCACGCCCAAGGAGGTTGAAATCCTTCACATGCTGGCCGCCCGCGCCGGACAGGTGTTCAGCCGCGAGCAGATTCTCTCTCATGTATGGGGATATGATTTCTTCGGCGATACCCGCACGGTCGACACCCATATCAAGCGCATCCGCCAGAAGCTGCCGCAGGAGGGCGTTCCGTGGGCGCTCAAGACAGTGTACGGCGTCGGCTACAAGTTTGAGGTCAACGCATGAAAAAGATAAAGCCCTTGAAAGGCGGCGTGCTGCTCAGAAGGGCGTTTATGGTCGTGATGGTGTCGCTGCTGCTGACAGTCCTTCTGACGGTCCTTCTGTACGGCGTACTCTCCCGGTCCATGTTTGCTTCGGTCAAATACGCTGAATTGAAGCCCAAGGCGCAC